>NZ_JACAOX010000001.1:118780-350935 GCF_013386015.1 Pseudomonas sp. B6001 | reverse complement strand
GCCAGGCCCAGTCGTACTTGAAGGGTACGAGTTGGTTGAGGTCGGCGCGGCAGTTGATCATGCGCTTTTCGTCAACGGCGACGCGGGCGGCGGAGCCTTCGAGTTCGGCGAGGCCTTCGGCGACGTCGAGTTTGTCGAGGGCGGCCTTGGCGCGCACGATGGCGGCGGAGTCATTGGCGGTGACGGCGCGGGCTTCGATGGCGGCGGCAGCGCCGGCACCGTCGAGGCGGTCCATGTTGGCTTCGGTGGCGTGGCCGGCGTTGGCGCCTTTGGCAACTACTTCGCCGTCTTCTTCTTTGTCGAACTCGTCCCAGCTCAGCATGACGTGTCGTCTCCTGCGTGAGGGCTCTAAGGTGCCCGTGTGAAACCGGATGGTTGGGTGTTCACACGGCCCAAAGGCCGCGGTGGATCTTAAGGAATCGTTTGTTGCAGCTAGCGCACGCATTAAACGGAATCAGGGTTACGGGTGTTCTGCTTGAGGCTTGAGGGGCGGAGCAATGCTTACTGGCTCCAGCGGGGGCCTCAGGTCTGGCTCTTCGTCCCCATGTAAAGGGATATTGCAGGCCCGATTTACCCGCGCATTATAGGGAAAAATTCGACTTTGTGTTGCGGCGGATGGTCTCGGTGAGCGGCCAAAATGGTGGTGTTTGCAGCCAAGGTCCGGGTTTACAAGGCTTTGCCTGGCTTGGATTTTTTTGACGGGCGGTAGGCGTTTGTTTCAGCGCGCCGAACTGGGGCAGATTCGGTCTGGAAGTTCTTGCGCCGTTTGGCGCAAGAACGGGTCGCGGGGGGTTACTGGGCTGCGGCTTTGATGCTGGCAAACATCTGCTTGCCAGCCTTGGCGGGGTCCGCGTCTTTATTGCTCATGAAGTTGCTGACCACATCAAACACCGCCCCTTGCACCGCCTGGGACGTGGACATGTTGAAGGCCATGCTCGGCTCCAGCGTGCCGGCGTTCTCGGCTTCGGCGAAGTCCTTGGCGGAAGCCTGGGCACAGCTGTCGAACTGGCTCATGTCCAGGCCCTTGATCACCGGGATGGAGCCTTTGTTCTGGTTGAACACGCTCTGGAATTGCGGCTCCAGGGCGATCTTGGCCAGGTCGTCGCGAGCCGCGTTGTTGCTCGGCGTATCATTTTTACTGGACGGTTTGAACATGGCCAGTGAGTCGATGGTGTAGCTATAAATGCCTTGTGAGCCGGGGAAGGGCACGCATTCATAATCGGCCCCGGCTTTTTTACCCGCCGCGGTCCACTCACTCTTGGCCCAGTCCCCCATGATTTGCATGCCGGCCTGGCCATTGATGACTTTGGCGGTTTCCATGTTCCAGTCCTGGCCTGCGCCGTTGGGGTCCATGTAGGTCTTCAGCTTGCGCAGCGCGACGAAGACTTCGGTCATTTTGGGGCCGGTGAAGGTGGCTTCGTCGTTGTCGATAAAGGCTTTCTGGAAGCCATCGGCGCCCAGGATGCTGAGCACCAGGCCTTCAAATACGGTGGTGTCCTGCCAGGGTTGGCCGCCGTGGGCGATGGCGATGAAGCCGGCGGCCTTGAGTTTGTCGCCGGCGGCGTAGAGTTCTTCCAGGGTGGCCGGGGCTTTGGACACGCCGGCTTTCTTGAGCACCTCGGGGTTGATCCATAACCAGTTGATGCGGTGGATGTTGAGCGGTACGGCGACGTAGTGGTCGTCGAACTTCATCAGTTGCGCAATGCTTTCGGGCAGCAGGCTGTCCCAGTGATTGGCCTTGGCGACGTTGTCGACGCTGGTCAGCAGGCCCAGCTTGCCCCACTCCTGAATGTCCGGAGCTTTGATCTGCGCGGCAGAGGGCGGGTTGCCGGAGACGGCGCGGCTCTTGAGGACGGTCATGGCAGCAGCGCCACCGCCGCCGGCCACGGCACTGTTTTGCCAGATGAAGCCGTCTTTCTCGATCAGTTGTTGCAGCACCTGTACAGACTTGGCTTCCCCGCCCGAGGTCCAGTAGTGGACGACTTCAACAGTGCCTTTGCTGTCGGCTGCGTGAGCGGCGAACGTGCAAAGGCTGGCGAGGGAGATGGCAACGGCAAGGCGATGGGGGATTTTCATGTGGGATAACCCTTTTTGTTGTTTTAGGGAGCGGTGCTTATTCCAGCCCCAGCCCTTTGCGGCCGAGGGTGTTCAGTTGCGGCGTCATGAAGCGGTCTTTCCACTCTTTCTCGTAGTCCTCCCGGGCGAAATCATCCGGTGAGGCCCCTTGCTCGAACGCCCTGAGCACATCCTTGGCGTACCGCAGGTTTTTCGGGCACATGGGCGCGGCGGGCACGTACATCACGTTGCCCCAGCCCTGTTGATTTTCGACGGGGGCGACGCTGTGGATCACGTCGCAGTGCCACCACACCGAATCGCCGGCCTGCACGTCCGGAATCGGGGTCATGCCCTGGACCAGCAGCGGGTGCCATTTCTCTGAAACTGGCAGCACCTTGCCCGGCGCAACGCCGCACAGCTCATCTTCGGGGACATCGTCCAGCAGCGGGCGCAGCAGCATGTAGGCCATGGCCTTGGGGATCGGCAAGGTATGCAGCACGCCCTGGTCGGCCTGCATGTCGCACAGTGCGGTCCAGCCCTGGAAGGTGCGGAAGGCCGAGCATTTCACCGTGTCCTTGTAGGCGTATTCATCGACTTCGGTGCGATGGGCGGCGTCCCAGGGGTCGTAGGACTTGAAGTCGTTGCGGTAGATCTTGTCGAACACCTTGAGGTAGGCGGGGTGCAGCCAGCGTTCCAGGGCGCCCGAGTCGGTGTGGGGGCCAAGCCCTTTGGAGGTGGTGCCGGGTGGGCGGCGGCGGACGCGGTCGGGGTACAGCGCATTGATGTCTGGGTCGAACCAATGCCGGCCTTGGGAGTTGTAGGTCCACAGGCGGTTCAGGAACGACTGTGCAGCGCCCATGCGTTCGTGTTGGCGCACTTGCATCTGGGCGTCGGACCAATAGATGGGGAATATTTCCGGGCGTGAGGCTTCGAGGTTGCCGAAGAAGTTGTCAGCCGGGCCGCGATACACCTCGTCGAAAAGGTTGTGGTCGAGGTAGTCCAGCAGGCTCTTGTCCCACGCCAGCACCTGTTCCCTGGGAAAGTGGTTGCGGATCACCAGGCAGCCCCGGCGCTTGATGAGGGCTCGTTGTGCTTCGGTGACCTGGCCGGTGGCGATGGTTTCAAAGTCGAGTTCGGGCCAGGCAGACTGCTGGGCCTTGATCGAGGCGATTTCAGCCCTGATGAACTCGCTGACCTCGGCGAACAGCCCAGGCACGTCGCCGATCTGCGCGCGCAGGGCCTTTTTCATGGCGACGATGCTGCGCTTGTAGTCGTCCGGCAGCTCGGCACATTCGAAGGTGTGGTAGTTGCTCATGGGGTGACCTGTCTTGTTGTTGTGCATACAGGTATGGAATCACCCCGGCCTGCTTGGGCGGCAGCCTGATTTGGAGCGTTGAGTAGTACGATTGTGGCGTTTGTTTCGAGGCGTATAGAAGAATCGGCTTATTGAAAGTGATGCCCGTGTTGAAGCCGAAACTGTGACGGCGTCATGCCCTTGTGCGCCTTGAACTGCCGATTGAACAACGCCTGGGAGGCATAGCCGACCTGTTCGGAAATCGCGCTGACCGCCAGGTTGCCCCGCATCAATAAAGCGCAAGCATGTCCGATGCGTAGCCGGACGATGTAGTCCAGCGCCGTGCAGCGTGTGTGTTTGCGGAACATGCGATGGAAGGCTGAAACGCTGACGCAGGCCATTTGCGCCAGCTCGGGAATGCCGACAGGTTGCGCATAGTGGCCGTGCAGGTAGTCCAGAACGCGGCGGATGCGCGCGTCTTCAACGATGTGAGGGGCGGCGTTTTCCGTCGCGATGCGCTGCGCGGCGATATCCCGGGACAATGTGTTGAGCACGCTGAGCAACGAGATCAGTCGCTGGGAAGCGTCTTGCTCGACCATGGCTTCGATCACCGGGCGCAGCGCCCGGGACGTAGCATCACTGAAACTCAACGCCTGTCGCGCTGCAGCCAATAGCGCACGCGTCGACCCCATCTCCGGAAACAGTTGCACCAGCGAGTCCGCCCAGGCCTCGGAAAACCAGATGACCAGGGCAATGTGCGGTTTGGCGGGGTCGATCAGCTCGGCGGAAGACCAGCTATGGGGCACGTTCGGGCCCACCAGCACCAGGTCGCCGTCATCGTACAGCGCCACATCGTTGCTGATATAGCGGTGCCCGCGGCTGTTGAGGGTGAGGGTCAGTTCGTATTCGGGATGGTGATGCCATTCAAACGGAATCGCCTCCGGTAGACGCCTGTTCAGCAGGGTCCAGGAGGTGTTCGCCTCGGTGGGGATTTTTTCGAAACTGGCTCGCATGAATGCATCCTGCCTTGCAGGTGAGGTGGCGGCGCCACAATCGTAGCATTCGATTCAAGCGGTAGGGGATAAGCCGGCTCTTTGCCGCAAGAACGATTTCTTGCGGCGAATAAGATCAGGTTCAGTTCAAACTAACGAAGTTATTATCCGTTAGAGCAACCGTTACCCATGACCTGATATTGAAGAATATGACGCTGACCTTGTGAGTCTTCATATTCCATTTTTACCGGTACAACTTTGCATACATCCGGGACTTCACTCATGGACACTACTTTGGCGACGTCCAGATGGGTGCTGTAAGTGTAATCCTCAACAATCGGGGTGCTCTGGCTGGCTACGTCAGTCGGGGCTTCGTCGGCCAGGGCGGCGGTGGCGCACAAGCTGCTAAGGGCCATAACTAATAACGCTTTCATTTGACTATTTACCTTTTGGCGGTCGAAAGGGGTCACGGGGCCCTTGTGAGGCCACGTGTGTAACTTGATTGGGAAGTTCGGATTAACGTTGCCTTCGTGGGGGCTGTTACGTTGTTAATCACAGTGCCTTGATGGCGAGGTTGATTTTAGGCGTCCGCGTTATATTCATATACCCGTGCTTTTGATAAACACTATTGGTGGTTTTTGTAACAATCGCGAAATGAAGGTTTTTTCAGAAACCTGCAAAGCGCCACGGGCCGCGGGCCAGAGCGCTGCCAGGGGATAGGTGGGCAATTTGTAGGGGCTTGTTACTACCATCGTCGAATGGTTCTATAGGTCCGGCCCGGCTACAACAGGGCCATACAACAACAACTATGTCACCGAGGTAAGAAAGATGAGTGCGGCTTCTCTGTACCCCGTTCGCCCCGAAGTAGCAGCCAATACGCTGACCGATGAGGCGACCTACAAGGCCATGTACCAGCAGTCGGTGGTCAACCCCGACGGTTTCTGGCGCGAGCAAGCCAAGCGCCTTGACTGGATCAAGCCTTTCACCACGGTGAAGCAGACCTCCTTCGACGATCACCATGTCGACATCAAATGGTTTGCCGACGGCACCCTCAACGTTTCCTACAACTGCCTGGACCGCCACCTCGCCGAGCGTGGCGACCAGCCAGCAATCATCTGGGAGGGCGACGACCCTGCCGAAAGCCGCACCATCACCTACCGCGAGCTGCATGAAGAAGTCTGCAAGTTCGCCAACGCCCTGCGCGGCCAGGATGTGCACCGCGGCGACGTGGTGACTATCTATATGCCGATGATTCCCGAAGCCGCGGTCGCCATGCTGGCCTGTGCCCGGATCGGTGCGATTCACTCGGTGGTGTTTGGCGGGTTCTCGCCAGAGGCCCTGGCCGGTCGGATCATCGACTGCAAATCCAAGGTGGTGATCACCGCCGACGAAGGCATTCGTGCCGGCAAGAAGATTTCCCTGAAGGCCAACGTCGACGACGCCCTGACCAACCCGGAAACCAGCAGCATCCAGAAAGTCATCGTGTGCAAGCGCACCGGTGGCAACATCAAGTGGAACCAGCATCGCGACATCTGGTACGAAGACCTGATGAAAGTGGCGGGCACCGTGTGTGCGCCGAAAGAGATGGGCGCCGAAGAAGCGCTGTTCATCCTTTACACCTCCGGCTCCACCGGCAAGCCGAAGGGCGTGCAGCACACCACCGGCGGCTACCTGTTGTACGCAGCCCTGACCCACGAGCGCGTATTCGACTACCGCCCGGGCGAAATCTACTGGTGCACCGCCGACGTCGGCTGGGTCACCGGCCACACCTATATCGTCTATGGCCCACTGGCTAACGGCGCAACCACGCTGATGTTCGAAGGCGTGCCGAACTATCCGGACATCACCCGGGTGGCGAAGATCGTCGACAAGCACAAAGTGAACATCCTCTACACCGCACCGACCGCGATCCGCGCCATGATGGCCTCCGGCACCGCCGCCTGCGAAGGCGCCGATGGCAGCAGCTTGCGCCTGCTGGGTTCGGTGGGTGAGCCGATTAACCCGGAAGCGTGGGACTGGTACTACAAGAACGTCGGCCAATCCCGTTGCCCGATCGTCGATACCTGGTGGCAGACCGAGACCGGCGGCAACATGATGAGCCCGCTGCCGGGCGCCCATGCCCTCAAGCCGGGTTCGGCGGCGCGCCCATTCTTTGGCGTGGTACCGGCGCTGGTGGACAACCTCGGCAACCTGATTGAAGGCGTGGCCGAGGGTAACCTGGTGATCCTGGATTCGTGGCCGGGCCAGGCACGTACCCTGTATGGCGACCATGACCGGTTTGTGGACACCTACTTCAAGACCTTCCGTGGCATGTACTTCACCGGTGACGGTGCGCGTCGTGACGAGGATGGCTACTATTGGATCACCGGGCGGGTGGATGACGTGCTGAACGTGTCCGGCCATCGCATGGGCACCGCCGAGATTGAAAGCGCCATGGTTGCCCACCCGAAAGTCGCGGAAGCGGCGGTGGTGGGGGTGCCTCATGACATCAAGGGCCAGGGCATCTATGTGTATGTCACGCTGAAAAACGGCGAAGAGCCGAATGAAGCGTTGCGCCTGGAGTTGAAAAACTGGGTGCGTAAAGAGATCGGGCCGATTGCTTCACCGGATGTGATCCAGTGGGCGCCGGGCTTGCCGAAGACCCGTTCGGGGAAAATCATGCGCCGGATCCTGCGCAAGATTGCCACCGCTGAATACGACGGGTTGGGGGATATCTCCACCCTGGCGGACCCGAGTGTGGTGGCGCATTTGATCGAGACGCACAAGACCATGAACGTCGCGTAAGGCGGGTTTGTGGGACGAAGCCCCATTCGGCGTAGGCCGGGTGGGGCTTTTTTGTGCGATCGGACAGGCGACCTATAACCCCTGTGGGAGCGGGCTTGCTCGCGAAGGCGGCGTGTCAGCCAGCACATCACCCACTGACACACCGTCTTCGCGAGCAAGCCCGCTCCCACATTTTGATTGCATTCCAAGATTGGTCATTCAGTGGCGCGACTTACACAAGGCCAATAAATATCGGATTGTGTTGTAGGAAGTTTCTGAATGTTACCGAACCTAGCAAATGTGTAACCCCGCGCCCAAACATGAGGCAAAGTGCTACGCCGTTGCCCCGAAAACCCGCGTCTTAGACGCCCTGAAAAATTAGATCCAACGCTACACTTGCCGTGCTAGAAGGGTTTGCGAATAATAGGCCCGCAACTTGCAGCGTTAACAGGTTTAATATCTTTTGCCTCTGCATAAAATCAAGAGGCTGTCAATGTGCTGGAACCGCTTTCTCGGTGCTTCTGTAAATTGTTGTCGCATTGAGGAAATATCGGCTTCCGGCCTGTCGTTAGAATGCCGATCACTCGCTCGTCGTCGCCGATGCTGAACTGGCGCAGGACGCAGCACCGCTATTCGGTTTCACTCATTCGCATCGTGGGCCCTGGCTCATACTGCTGTTTTGCCCTATACCGATGGAGTCCCAAGATGAAGAAACTCGTGCTGTTGGGCGCCCTGGCGCTGTCCGTGCTGTCCATGCAGGCTTTCGCCGAAGGCAAGCCACTGAAGATTGGTATTGAAGCGGCTTACCCTCCGTTTGCCTCCAAGGCACCGGACGGCAGCATCGTCGGTTTTGACTACGACATCGGCAACGCCCTGTGTGAGCAGATGCAGGTCAAGTGCACCTGGGTCGAGCAGGAATTCGACGGCCTGATCCCGGCGCTGAAAGTGCGCAAGATCGACGCCATCCTGTCCTCGATGTCCATCACCGACGATCGCAAGAAGTCCGTGGACTTCACCAACCGCTACTACCTGACCCCAGCTCGCCTGGTATTGAAGGAAGGCACTGCCGTCAGCGACAGCCTGGATGAATTGAAAGGCAAGAAAATCGGCGTGCAGCGCGGTTCGATCCACGACCGTTTCGCCAAGGAAGTGCTGGCTCCCAAAGGCGCCACCATTGTTCCTTACAGCTCGCAGAACGAAATCTACCTGGACGTAGAAGCCGGTCGCCTTGATGGCACCGTAGCCGACGCCACCCTGTTGCAGGAAGGCTTCCTCGACACGCCAGCCGGTAAAGGCTACGCGTTCACCGGCCCGGCCTTCACCGACGCCAAGTACTTCGGCGACGGCATCGGCATCGCGGTACGTAAAGGCGACAAGGAAAACCTGGACCGCATCAACGCTGCAATCGCTGCGATCCGTGCCAACGGCAAGTACAAGGCAATCCAGGACAAGTACTTCAACTTCGACATTTACGGCCCAGAAGCCAAGTAAACCGTCGCAGCTGTCTGTCCAGAATGGCGCAAGCACCAGGATCTCTGAAGTTTGCGCCATTTTTTCATCCCCCTTTTCGAGGACCTGAATCATGTTGAAAGGCTACGGGGCTGTCATCCTCGATGGCGCTTGGTTGACGCTTCAGCTCGCCTTGTCGTCCATGGCCCTGGCCATTGTTCTGGGTCTGATCGGGGTCGCGTTGCGCCTCTCGCCGGTGCGCTGGTTGGCCTGGCTGGGCGACCTGTACTCCACGGTGATCCGCGGGATCCCCGACCTGGTGCTGATCCTGCTGATTTTCTACGGTGGTCAGGACCTGCTTAACCGCGTTGCGCCGTTGCTCGGCTACAACGACTACATTGACTTGAACCCCTTGGCCGCCGGTATCGGCACCCTGGGTTTCATCTTTGGCGCCTACCTTTCGGAAACCTTCCGTGGCGCCTTCATGGCCATTCCCAAGGGCCAGGCCGAAGCCGGCCTGGCTTATGGCATGAGCCCGTTCCAGGTGTTTTTCCGGGTGATGGTGCCGCAGATGATTCGGCTGGCGATCCCCGGGTTTACCAACAACTGGCTGGTACTGACCAAGGCCACCGCATTGATTTCGGTGGTGGGCCTGCAAGACATGATGTTCAAGGCCAAGCAGGCGGCAGACGCCACCCGCGAACCTTTTACCTTCTTCCTCGCAGTGGCGGCGATGTACCTGGTGATCACCAGCGTGTCGTTGCTGGCCCTGCGTCATCTTGAGAAGCGCTACTCGGTAGGCGTAAAGGCGGCTGATCTATGATCTTCGACTACAACGTCATCTGGGAGGCCATGCCGCTGTACCTCGGCGGCTTGCTGACCACCCTGAAACTGCTGGCCATTTCGCTGTTCTTCGGCTTGCTCGCGGCCTTGCCCCTGGGCCTGATGCGTGTGTCCAAGCAGCCGATCGTCAACGGTGTTGCCTGGCTCTACACCTATGTGATTCGCGGCACGCCGATGCTGGTGCAGCTGTTCTTGATCTACTACGGCCTGGCCCAGTTCGAAGCGGTGCGCGAAAGCTTCATGTGGCCACTGCTGTCCAGCGCGACCTTCTGCGCGTGCCTGGCGTTTGCCGTGAACACCAGCGCCTACACCGCCGAGATCATCGCCGGCAGCCTCAAGGCCACGCCCCACGGCGAGATCGAGGCAGCCAAGGCCATGGGCATGTCGCGCTACAAGCTGTACCGCCGGATCCTGCTGCCATCGGCCCTGCGCCGGGCGCTGCCGCAATACAGCAACGAAGTGATCATGATGCTCCAGACCACCAGCCTTGCGTCCATCGTCACCCTGATCGACATCACCGGTGCCGCACGCACGGTGAACGCCCAGTACTACTTGCCGTTCGAAGCCTATATCACTGCGGGTGCGTTCTACCTGTGCCTGACCTTCATCCTGGTGCGCCTGTTCAAGTTGGCCGAAGGCCGCTGGCTGAGCTACCTGGCTCCACGGAAGCATTGATATGGAACGTATCGATCACCTGTTGCCCTGGGGTCACCTGGGCTGCGAACGCCAGCTGACGGTGTTTCGTTTCGGTAGCGGCGAGCGCAAGGCTTATATCCAGGCCAGCCTGCACGCGGATGAATTGCCCGGCATGCGCGCCGCCTGGGAGCTGAAAAAACGCCTGACGGAACTGGAACAGCAAGGCGCCCTCAACGGCGTGATCGAGCTGGTTCCCGTCGCCAATCCGATGGGCCTGGGGCAACTGCTGCAAGGCAGTCACCAGGGCCGTTTCGAGATCGGCAGCGGCAAGAATTTCAACCGCGACTTCGTTGAGTTGAGCGAGCCGGTTACCGAGTTGCTCAACGGCAAGCTGGGGGATGATCCTCACGCCAATGTGCGCTTGATCCGCCAGGCCATGAGCGATGCGCTCAATGCGTTGCCGGCGCCGAGCAGCCAGTTGCAAGGCATGCAGCGGGTGTTGCTGAGCCATGCCTGCACCGCCGACGTGGTCCTCGACCTGCATTGCGACGCCGAAGCCGCGTTGCACATGTACGCGCTGCCGCAACACTGGCCGCAGTGGCGTTCGCTGTCGGCGCACCTGAATGTGAAGGTCGGCCTGCTGGCGGAAGATTCCGGCGGCAGTTCGTTTGACGAAGCCTGCTCGCTACCGTGGCTGCGCCTGGCCCGGGCGTTCCCCGAGGCGCAGATTCCCCTGGCGTGCCTGGCGACGACTCTGGAGCTGGGTGGCCAGGCCGATACTGGCCGTGACGAAGCGATTTTCCACGCTGAAGGCATCCTGGCGTTCCTCGCCGAGCAAGGCCTGATCCGTGGTGAATGGCCCGCGCCGCAGCACGAACCCTGTGAAGGCCTGCCTTTCGAAGGCACCGAGTTGTTGTTCGCGCCCCACGCCGGTGTGATCAGCTACCTGCGTAAAGCCGGTGACGTAGTCGAAGCCGGCGACCCGATATTTGAAGTGATCGATCCCTTGTCCGACCGCGTGAGCATTGTTTGCGCGGGTACGTCTGGGGTGTTGTTTGCCGTTGAACGGCTACGTTATGCCCAAGCGGGTTTCTGGCTGGCCAAGGTGGCGGGGCGCGAAGCGCTGCGGCACGGGCGCTTGCTCAACGACTGACCAACTGTTTTTGTGAGAACCGACCGCATGTACAAACTTGAAGTCCAAGACCTGCATAAACGCTATGGCAGTCATGAAGTGCTCAAAGGTGTGTCCCTGGCCGCCGCGGCCGGTGATGTGATCAGCATCATCGGGTCCAGTGGCTCGGGCAAAAGTACCTTTTTGCGCTGCATCAACCTGCTGGAGCAACCCCACGCCGGCAAGATTCTGCTCAATAACGAAGAGCTGAAACTGGTGGCCAACAAAGACGGCGCCATGAAGGCTGCAGACCCGAAACAGCTGCAACGCATGCGTTCGCGACTGTCGATGGTGTTTCAGCACTTCAACCTGTGGTCCCACATGACCGCGCTGGAAAACGTCATGGAAGCACCGGTGCACGTCTTGGGCATGTCGAAAAAAGACGCCCGGGAAAAGGCCGAGCACTACCTGGCTAAAGTGGGTGTGGGCCATCGTAAGGATGCGTTCCCTGGCCACATGTCCGGCGGTGAACAGCAACGCGTGGCGATTGCCCGTGCCCTGGCGATGGAGCCTGAGGTGATGCTGTTCGACGAACCCACCTCGGCCCTCGACCCGGAGCTGGTGGGCGAAGTGCTCAAGGTGATGCAGGACCTGGCCCAGGAAGGCCGGACCATGGTGGTGGTGACCCACGAAATGGGCTTTGCCCGTGAAGTCTCCAACCAACTGGTGTTCCTGCACAAAGGCATCGTTGAAGAACGTGGCAACCCGCGCGAAGTGCTGGTAAACCCACAGTCCGAGCGTTTGCAGCAGTTTCTTTCCGGCAGCTTGAAGTAAACAGAACTGCTTTTATGCACTGAATTAGTGCAAGCTTCACAATCCTGAGGTTGCCCAATCCCCTGTGGGAGCGGGCTTGCTCGCGAAAGCAGTGTATCAGTTGATACATCCGGTGACTGATCCACCCCATTCGCGAGCAAGCCCGCTCCCACATTTGGATCTTCACCCGCTTTAGAGATTTGTGTTGGTTTACCGGCTAGCATTGGCCTTTGTCTTCATTACTGTTACTCGCTTCGGATAGCACTCCATGACTGCCCATCGAATTGGTTTCCTGATTTGGCCCAGCACTAAAGCACTGACGCTTGCGCTGGCTGAGGAGGCCTTGCGCGTTGCTCAGCGGGTGCATCCGGACGTGGTGTACGAACTCTCGTTTTTGCAGGCCGAACCGCCAATCGACGGCGCCTGGCAACTGCCGGGTGAGCCCTGGGCTGGCAAGCTGGAAGGTTTCCAAAAGCTGTTCCTGCTGGCCGATGAGCCACCGACCGTCATCGCCTCCCAGCTCAGCACCGCCCTCAAGCAACTGGTGCGTGCCGGGTGTGTGATCGGCGGCCTGTCGGCCGGTGTGTATCCGCTGGCCCAGCTCGGTCTGCTTGACGGTTACCGCGCCGCTGTGCACTGGCGCTGGCAGGACGATTTCGCCGAGCGTTTCCCCAAGGTCATCGCCACCAGCCATCTGTTCGACTGGGACCGTGACCGCCTGACCGCCTGCGGTGGCATGTCGGTACTCGACCTGCTACTGGCGGTGCTGGCCCGTGACCACGGTGCTGAACTGGCCGGTGCCGTCTCGGAAGAACTGGTGGTAGAGCGCATCCGCGAAGGCGGCGAGCGCCAGCGCATCCCACTGCAAAACCGCCTGGGCTCCAGCCATCCAAAGCTGACCCAGGCCGTGTTGCTGATGGAAGCCAACATTGAAGAACCGCTGACCACCGACGAAATCGCCCAGCACGTGTGCGTATCCCGACGACAGCTCGAGCGGATCTTCAAGCAATACCTCAATCGCGTCCCCAGCCAGTACTACCTGGAACTGCGCCTGAACAAGGCCCGCCAGATGCTCATGCAAACCAGCAAGTCGATCATCCAGATCGGCCTGTCCTGCGGCTTCTCCTCGGGGCCGCACTTCTCCAGCGCCTACCGCAACTTCTTCGGCGCCACCCCTCGTGAAGACCGCAACCAGCGCCGCAGCAGCAGCCCGTTCGAATTGTCGTCGGTGCCGTCCGAGCGCGGCTAGGCATCAGTGCTCGGCGGGCATCTCCAGGCGATGGCGCTGTGCATAACGTCGCAGGATGTTCCTGCTCGGCCTGGACAGCGGGTTACCGTCCCAGAGCATCGCGTTGAAGTTGTGCGGGGGCACTTCCAGGATGCTGCGGTCGATATGTTGTATGGCGTTATGGCTCAGGTCGGCGCTGTTTATCCGCCGTAGTGAAAACAGTCCCGGCGGTACCTGGTTGATGCCGGTGCGTTCCAGGTCCAGCAGCGTCAGTTGCTGCAGGTTGCCCAGCCTTGGCGGCATGCCCAGGGGGTTGTGGCTCAAGTCCAGGTTGATCAGGGTATGCAGGTCTGCCAGTTGGTTGCTCGTTGCGGGTGTCAGCCGGATGCTGCAGCGCTGCAGCATCAGCTCTTCCAGCCGTGGCATGCGGAATACGGTTTGCGGGATGCTGTGCAACTGGTAGCTGTGAATGGTCAGGCTCCTGAGCTTGGGGAAGCTCGCCAGAAGGCTGTCGATGCCTCCCGTGGTGGCCTGCTCACCAAACAGCGACAGCAGCGTCACGTGGTCAAAATTGGCCGTCACTGCCGGGAAATCCCCCAGTAGCGTGGTGTGGTAGCGCAACTCGTGGGTGATTCTAGAGCCCTCGTCGAGCTCATCAATCGCGGTTTCCCGACGCCAGCAACCTTCCAGCAGCTCCTTGAAGGCAAGTCGCTTGACTTGCTCCTGGGCGCGTACCTGCGCAGTCAGTTCGGTGCCCAGTCTCGGGTGGTGGGTGGGCACGTTGATATGCCATTCATGCAGATCGTTAGTCAGCTTTTCGTACTCGGCTTCCATGCGCGTCAGTTCCAGTCGGCCTGTTTCCAGGGTGCCCGGCATGCCGAAGATGAACAGATTGCATTCGTGGGTGGTGAAGGTCGGATAGAGCGCCTGGAGTCGGTTGATATCG
Source organism: Pseudomonas sp. B6001 (assembly GCF_013386015.1). NCBI lineage: Bacteria > Pseudomonadati > Pseudomonadota > Gammaproteobacteria > Pseudomonadales > Pseudomonadaceae > Pseudomonas > Pseudomonas sp. B6001. Next base: position 336,805 of record NZ_JACAOX010000001.1, on the reverse strand, counting down.
GTGTGTGGGGCCGTGGTTTCCCAGCGTTCACCGGTGCGCTGGAAGTGCCTTTTGATACGCTCGATGACGGGGTCGGGAAAGGGGTTGTCCTCCAGGTCTATCCCGTCACTGACCGCCTCCGGCAGTTGAAACAGTGCATCCGGCAGCGCGGTGATGCGGTTGTTATTGAGGATCGCACTTTCAAGCTCAGGGCGTGAGAGCAGTCCGGCCGGGACTTGATCAATCCCGGTGGAAGACAGGTCCAGGTACCTGAGCTGAGGCATGGTTTCGACACTGGGTACGCGTCCTAACGGGTTATTGAACAGGTCCAGGGATTCGAGGCGTGACATCGACGACAGCGCTGCCAGGCTCTGCTCGGTCAATTGAATGCCGCAACTGTCGAGTACCAGGCTGGTCAGGTTGGGCATTGTTTCCAGCCCCACGGGCAGCGCGCCCAGCGGCATGTTCCTGAGCTCCAGGATTCGCAGGCGAGGAAAGCGTTGAATAAACGCCTGTGCGCCCGAAGTGCTGCTATCTCCCATCAAGCCGAGCGTGGTCACGTGGTCGAAGTTGGCGCTCAGTACGGGAAGTCGGCCCATGATGGGCTCTTCGTACACCAGTCTGTAGCCGACTGCATCGTCATCCTCTTCATTGATGGCCGGCCCGGTTTCCCAGCGCCAGCACCGCCTGATTTCTTCGGCCAGCGTTGCGCGTTTTTCCTGTTCATATGCGAAGGTATCCGGAGCAAGGGGGGCTTGAGTCTGGGGATGGAGAGCCGGCGTCTCACCGTGCCAGGCGGTCAGCTGCGCAGTGAGTTGGGCGTATTCGGCCTGCAACTGCACCAGTTGCGGCAACGCGCCGCCCGGCAGCCGATTGAGCTGTTGAAGCAAGACGCGGTTTTGCATCGGGCTCTGGTTGGGGTAAAGCGCTTGCAGGCGCTGAATCAGCGTAAGCGGCGCGCCGGGTGCCGGCATTGGTTCGGGTGGGATGGCATAGCCGTTCATGCCACCCAACAGCTTCGGAAGTTTGCCGGTGGCGGGCGGCCTGACGGGCTGGCGCTCGAGTAGCGGGAGCAGCCGGTCGCGGGGCAGGGCAACGTTTGCAATGGCCTGGCGCAGTTGCGGGCCTTGCTGGATATGCAGGCTCAACCCTTTGCGCTCGCTGTCGGGCAGCGCCTGGAGCAGCGCGCTGTACAGGTCGCTTTTGCCAAGCAGGTGCAGGCCTTCATTGTCATAGGCCTGGTACCGGCCCTCCTCGTGTACCAGCACTTTGCGTTGCGGCGCGGCAGCTTGCCCGATGCTGTCGCGCAGGGCGCCATCAAACGTGTGTTCCCGCACTTCCAGGCGTACGGTGCCCGACCAGCCAGGCAGTTCCGGCAGTGAGTGCAGGGCCAGTGTGTGGGTGTCCAGGTTGGTGGGCGATTTCAGGTACAGGCCTTCATAGGCGCGGTTCAAGCGGGTTTCCTGGCGCGCCCAGCGTGCCAGTTGGTCCAGGCGTGTGGAAACGTTGCTGTTGCGCAGCGCTGCGCGCTCCAGGTCACTGGCCTGTGCCAGCAAGACCTCGGCCGCCGAGGCCGGAAGCCCGGGGTAGCGGTCCATCAATTGTTGAGCGCCCCCGTGCTCGGGTTGGTTCAGGCCTTTGTAGCGCGATTCGAACAGGCTGGAGGCTTTCGCCTCGGCGGCCTGCGCGATCTTTTTGCGCAGTGCGCGAGCCTGTACCTCAAGCGCATCGGGCGGTTCACCAAACGCTTGCCCCAGCAGTGTCTTGATCTCGTCTTCGTCTAGCGCCAACAGCACGGCTTTCAACAGATCCCCGTTGTCGAGTTGCGCCTGGTTGATCCGTACCTTCGCAGCGCTGTCGCGGGGTGCGTATTGCCAGAGCACCTGGCCCGAGGCATCCACCACTTGCAGGGCCTTGGTTTCAGGCCAGATATGGGTTTCGCACAGCAGTTGCAATTGTGTCAGGGGCGTGGCGTTGCGAAACACCGTCGGGTCGTCGCTGTTCATTTGCTGGATGAAGGTCGAAATGTCTTGCTCGATCTTGAAGCGCATGAGCGTGTCCTCCAGCAGCGCGGGCATCGGTTCACGCTGGACATGCATTTGGCGAAGCACGTTCTCGGGGGTGTTGCTCACGCTGCGAATCTGTTCCAGCGTCTGTGGGCTGAAGCTGTTCGCCATGTGTCCCAGCCGGCGCAGCAGGGTTGGCCTGTCCCAATACAGCGGTTGATCCAGCTCGGTTTGCCAGGCGCCCCTGCGGTTGTGCCAGGCCTTGGGCTGATAGGCTTCGGGGCGGTCCGGGTGCAGCAGCGAGAAGTCCTCGCCGGCCGGCGCTTTGTTCAGCACATAGGCGGTGCCCTCCAGGCTGATCACTGCCTGGTCCTGGTGTTGATGAATACCCCGCCCGTCAGGGGTGGAATCTTTCGGTAGCGGGATTTTGCGCGCATAGGGTTTGAGATCGGGCTTCCAATACAGCGTTTTGCCATTCGGCGTTTGGACCGGCTTGAAGCTGTCGATAAAGGCCACCGTCCGTTGCGGCAGCAATGCGCGAAACTCGCCGGCGACAATGGCCCCGCCCGCCCCGAAGGTGCCCAGTTGCACCAGGGCTTCGACCATGCCCATCAAGTGCTCGAAGGCGTCAGTGGTTTGCCCTTCGGCCCAGTCGACGATGCCTTCGAAGGTCTCATCCAGCAGTTGATAGGCCATGTAGGCCAGCATGGCCTCGCCCAATACCGGCACGAACGGCGCGATCACCAGTGCAGCGATGTTGAGCAGCGAGGTGGCGATTTGCTGGAATGAGTCCCACAGGGCCCAGCGGGCTTTCTGATCGACATCGGCAGTGGACACAGCAATGACTTTGGCGTCATTGAGGATCTTGTTGAGTTTTTGCTGGTAGAGATGAGTCAGCAAATCGCCGGGAATGACCGGTGCACTCAATTGCAGGTTGGGGCGCTGGTGCGGAGTTTCACGCCAGGTGGGTTGCGGGTCGGTGGCGCTGTGCGGATGCCAGGTGATCTGCCCCAGGCGGTTGTTGAGGTTGGCGAAGAAAAAGCCACGGTCTTGGTGGGCAACGAAGCGACTGAAGAACCGTTGATAGTTGGCGTCGCGCAGTTGCCGGGTCAGCTCAGCGGTGAACGCGGCGGTCGAGGTGTATTGCTTGATAGGGTGTTCCGGGTCGTCCGGAACATAGGCCACCACGGGCACTGCACCGTGCTCGCGCTCCAGGTCCGGGGCGAACAGCACGATCCCGGTCAGCCGGGCAGACATCATGCGCAAGTCATGGCAGCGCACGGGCTTGCCCGCCAGGCGCATCCCCGGTTTGCCCTCCAGCATGCCTTGCAGGGCTTGATGGGAGAGGGTGTCCAGGTCGCCTTTCATATGGGCCAGTTGCAGGCCAACCTCCAGCGCCGCACGTTCACAGGCCTTGACCTCGCGTTGCAGCACCGTCGCGACCACGGCGTTGGTGATGCCTAGGTTCTCCTCCAGATAGGCGGTGTACCGGGCACCGAGATCCAGGCTTCTGCACAGTTGGGTAAACGCCGGGATCGACAGGCTGCGCTTGATCTCGGGCAAGGGTTGGAAGTGGCCGAGTGCATCGGGTTGGGTAATGAATTCGCTGGCAGCCTCGAAGGCGTCAGGCTGGGTTTCGGGGGTTTCGAAGTTGTGCAGCGCGGCGTCCAGCAGCGAGACGGTCCAGGTTCGCGCGGCGCCGGTTTTGACGGGGAACCAGGGAATGGTGGCGGGAATGTACAGGCGCAAGCAGGTTGTGCGGACGTCCAGCGTCAGTCCAAAGCGGGTTTTCAGGGCATCGGCCAGCAGGGGCGCAGCGAAAGCGCCGGCGTCTTGCAGCTGCGCCAGGCGTTGGTCGACCAGATTTTGCGCGGTCCAGTGGCTGGCGTTGCGCAGGCGCAATTGGCGGTGCTGCTCGCCGGTGGCGATTTTGTGCCACGCCAAAGGCTTGGGCCGGGCGCTCTTGAGCTGGGCGCGTCGGTCGGCCGAAGCGCTGGTTAGCCAGTCGGGAGCTGCCTGGGCCAGCGGTTGATAATGAACATCGGGGTGTTGCGGAAAGTGTTGCTCGTCGATTTCAGGCATGGCGCTGTTCCTGTGCGCGGATGAGATCAACAGCAGACCAAAACAGCAATCGGCGACGGCATTAGATAGTTGTGCCTCACCGACCGCCCAAAACCGGCTCGGGCGGTTTAAACTGCGCCATTGCGATGCTATTTGTCGCATTGGCGTAAACCCGCGAAAACCGCGGGTTGGCGCTATAAGAAGTTGTCGCTTGGCGGCAAGGCCGCGCTGAAAACTGTCCTTACAATCCCTGCATCGCCCGCCAGTTTCAGGCAGGCGTTCCTCTTCAGGAGACTCCGATGTCCGTTGAGCAAGCCCCGGTGCAACGTGCCGATTTCGACCAGGTCATGGTTCCCAACTACGCACCTGCCGCTTTCATCCCTGTGCGTGGCGCAGGTTCCCGCGTATGGGACCAGGCGGGCCGAGAGCTGATCGACTTTGCCGGCGGCATCGCGGTCAACGTATTGGGCCACGCCCACCCGGCGCTGGTCGGTGCACTGACCGAACAGGCCAACAAGCTGTGGCACGTGTCCAACGTCTTCACCAATGAGCCGGCCCTGCGCCTGGCCCATAAGCTGATCGACGCCACGTTTGCCGAGCGTGTGTTCTTCTGCAACTCCGGCGCCGAAGCCAACGAGGCCGCCTTCAAGTTGGCCCGTCGTGTCGCGTTCGACCGCTTCGGCACCGAGAAATACGAAATCATCGCCGCGCTGAACAGCTTCCACGGCCGTACCCTGTTCACCGTGAACGTGGGTGGCCAGTCGAAGTACTCCGACGGCTTCGGTCCGAAAATCGTCGGCATCACCCACGTGCCTTACAACGATCTGGAGGCGCTGAAAGCCGCCGTCTCGGACAAGACCTGCGCCGTGGTGCTGGAGCCGATCCAGGGCGAAGGCGGCGTGCTGCCGGCAGAACTGTCGTACCTGCAAGGTGCCCGCGACCTGTGCGACGCGAACAACGCGCTGCTGGTGTTCGACGAAGTGCAAACCGGCATGGGCCGCAGCGGCGAGTTGTTCGCCTATCAGCATTACGGCGTCGTGCCGGACATCCTCACCAGCGCCAAGAGCCTGGGCGGCGGTTTCCCGATCGCGGCCATGCTGACTCGCGAAGACCTGGCCAAGCACCTGGTGGTCGGCACCCACGGCACCACCTACGGCGGCAACCCGCTGGCGTGCGCGGTGGCGGAAGCGGTGATCGACGTGATCAACACGCCAGAAGTGCTGGCCGGCGTTAACGCCAAGCACGACTTGTTCGTTTCCCGTCTGGAGAAGATTGGCCAGCAATACGGCATCTTCACCGAAGTGCGTGGCCTGGGCCTGTTGCTCGGTTGCGTGCTGAGCGATGCCTGGAAAGGCAAGGCCAAGGACATCTTCAACGCCGCTGAGCGCGAAGGCTTGATGATCCTGCAAGCCGGCCCGGATGTGGTGCGTTTCGCCCCGAGCCTGGTGGTGGAAGATGCCGATATCCAGGAAGGCCTGGACCGCTTCGAACGTGCTGTGAAAAAGCTGACGCAAGCCTGATGGACCGTCGGGTGCCCGGCGAGTCGGGCGCCCAACACAAATTTTGTATGCCGGACTCTTTAGTTGAAGCTGTGAAGATCAAATGTGGGAGCGGGCTTGCTCGCGAATGCAGTGGCTCAGTCACCTGAAATGTTGAATGACACACCGCTTTCGCGAGCAAGCCCGCTCCCACACTTGACCTCACTGATTTCAAGATCGTGTCCGGCATTTTTTCCTGTGAGTTTTTCGAGTTAAGGAGTGACACCATGCTGGTGATGCGCCCCGCGCAAATGGCTGATCTGGGCGAGGTACAGCGTCTGGCTGCGGACAGCCCGATTGGTGTCACCTCCTTGCCGGATGATGTCGAACGCCTGAGCGACAAGATCGCTGCGAGCGAAGCTTCCTTCGCCGCCGAGGTCAGCTTCAACGGTGAAGAAAGCTATTTCTTCGTCCTGGAAGACACCGACGCCGGCAAGCTGGTGGGCTGTTCGGCCATCGTTGCCTCGGCCGGCTACTCGGAACCGTTCTACAGCTTCCGTAACGAGACCTTCGTGCACGCTTCCCGCGAGCTGAAGATCCACAACAAGATCCACGTGCTCTCGCAGTGCCATGACCTCACCGGCAACAGCCTGCTGACCAGCTTCTACGTGGTGCCGGAGCTGGTGGGTTCGCCGTGGTCGGAGCTCAACTCCCGTGGCCGCCTGCTGTTCGTGGCCGGCCACCCGGAGCGCTTCGCCGATTCGGTGGTCACCGAGATTGTGGGCTACAGCGACGAGAACGGTGATTCGCCGTTCTGGGACGCCATCGGCCGCAACTTCTTCGACCTCAACTACGCCGCTGCCGAGCGCCTGTGCGGGTTGAAGAGCCGGACCTTCCTCGCCGAACTGATGCCGCACTATCCGATCTACGTGCCGCTGTTGCCCGACGAAGCCCAGGAAGCCATGGGCCAGGTGCACCCGCGGGCGCAGATCACCTTCGACATCCTGATGCGCGAAGGCTTCGAGACCGACCATTACATTGACATCTTCGACGGCGGCCCAACCCTGCATGCACGCGTCTCGGGCATTCGCTCGATCGCCCAGAGCCGTGTGGTGCCGGTGAAGATCGGTGAGATGGTCAAGGGTGTCGGCCGCCAGTACCTGGTGAGCAACGGCCAGTTGCAGGATTACCGCGCGGTGATGCTGGAGCTGGACTACGCGCCGGGCAAGCCAGTGACCCTGGACCTGGAAACCGCCGAAGCCCTGGGCGTCGGCGAAGGTGCCAGCGTTCGACTGGTAGCGGTTTAAGAATGAGTTTCGCGGGTGGCTTGCAAGGCGGCCCGTTTGAGGAGATAGCATGATCGTTCGTCCCGTACGCAGCAGCGATTTACCGGCCCTGATTGATCTGGCGCGCAGCACCGGCACCGGCCTCACCACCTTGCCGGCCAACGAAGAGCGCCTGACCCATCGGGTCGGCTGGGCTGAAAAGACCTTTCGCGGCGAAGCCGGGCGCGGTGATGCGGACTACCTGTTTGTGCTGGAAAACGACGAAGGCCGCGTGGTGGGGATTTCCGCCATCGCCGGTGCTGTCGGCCTGCGTGAGCCCTGGTACAACTTCCGGGTCGGCCTGACGGTCAGCGCCTCCCAGGAGCTGAACATCTACCGTGAAATCCCGACGCTGTTTCTGGCCAACGACCTGACCGGCAACTCCGAGTTGTGCTCGTTGTTCCTGCACGCCGATTACCGCAACGGCCTTAACGGCCGCATGCTGGCCAAGGCGCGCATGCTGTTTATCGCGGAATTCCCGCAGCTGTTCGGCAACAAGATCATCGCCGAGATGCGCGGCATGTCCGACGAAGCCGGGCGCTCGCCGTTCTGGGAAAGCCTGGGCCGGCACTTTTTCAAGATGGAATTCAGCCAGGCCGACTACCTCACTGGCGTGGGCAACAAGGCGTTTATCGCCGAGCTGATGCCGAAGTTTCCGCTGTACACCTGCTTCCTGTCTGAAGACGCGCGCAACGTGATCGGCAAGGTCCACACCGACACCGAGCCGGCCCTGAGCATGCTCAAGAGCGAAGGTTTCAGCTACCAGGGCTACGTCGACATCTTCGACGCGGGCCCGGCGGTGGAGTGTGAAACCACCAAGATCCGCGCCGTGCGCGACAGCGAAGCGCTGGTGCTGGCGATTGGTACGCCGGGCGACGACGCCACGCCGTTCCTGATCCATAACCGCAAACGTGAAGATTGCCGCATCACCGCCGCGCCGGCGCGGTTGGCTGCGGGCACCCTGGTGGTCGATCAACAGACCGCCAAGCGCCTGCAACTGATCGCCGGTGATCAAGTGCGTGCCGTACCGTTGTCCGCTGCCCGGGAGTCGAAATAATGAATTCGCTATACATCGCAGGTGAATGGCTGGCTGGCCAGGGTGAAGTGTTTGAGTCGCTGAACCCGGTGACCCAGCAGGTGGTGTGGTCGGGTAATGGCGCCACCGCCGAGCAGGTCGAGTCCGCCGTCCAGGCCGCACGCCAGGCGTTTCCGGCCTGGGCCAAGCGTTCGTTGGAAGAGCGCCTGAGCGTGCTGGAAGCCTTCGCCGCCAACCTGAAGAGTCGTGCTGACGAACTCGCCCGCTGCATCGGTGAGGAAACCGGCAAGCCTTTGTGGGAATCGGCGACTGAAGTCACCAGCATGGTCAACAAGGTCGCGATCTCGGTGCAAAGCTACCGCGAACGTACCGGCGAAAAGAGCGGCCCGTTGGGCGACGCCACTGCCGTATTGCGCCACAAGCCCCACGGTGTGGTGGCGGTGTTTGGCCCTTACAACTTCCCCGGTCATCTGCCTAACGGCCACATCGTACCGGCCTTGCTGGCGGGTAACACCGTACTGTTCAAACCGAGCGAACTGACCCCGAAAGTCGCCGAGTTGACCGTGCAATGCTGGATCGACGCCGGCCTGCCGGCGGGCGTGTTGAACCTGCTGCAAGGCGCACGGGAAACCGGGATCGCCCTGGCGGCGAATCCGGGCATCGACGGTTTGTTCTTCACCGGCTCCAGCCGCACCGGCAACCATCTGCACCAGCAATTCGCCGGGCGCCCGGACAAGATCCTTGCTCTGGAAATGGGCGGCAACAACCCGCTGGTGGTGGACGAAGTGGCCGATGTGGATGCGGCCGTGTACACCATTATCCAGTCGGCGTTTATCTCCGCTGGCCAGCGTTGCACCTGTGCCCGTCGCCTGCTGGTGCCGGAAGGCGCCTGGGGCGATGCGTTGCTCGCACGCCTGGTGGCGGTGAGCTCGACCATCGAAGTCGGCGCATTTGACCAAACGCCGGCGCCGTTCATGGGCTCGGTGATTTCCCTCGGTGCTGCCAAGGCGTTGATGGATGCCCAGGAATTGCTGTTGGCTAATGGCGCCGTGGCGCTGTTGGAAATGACTCAACCCCAGGCCCAGGCTGCGTTGCTGACGCCGGGGATTATCGATGTGACCGAGGTTACGGAACGCGCTGACGAAGAGCTGTTCGGCCCACTGCTGCAAGTGATCCGCTACGCTGGTTTCGAGGCGGCGATTGCCGAGGCCAACAACACTCAATACGGCTTGGCGGCCGGGTTGCTGTCGGATTCCGAGGCGCGTTACCAGCAGTTCTGGCTGGAAAGCCGTGCCGGGATCGTCAACTGGAACAAACAGCTGACGGGTGCTGCGAGCAGCGCGCCATTTGGCGGGGTAGGGGCTTCGGGTAACCATCGCGCCAGCGCCTATTACGCGGCGGACTATTGCGCGTACCCGGTGGCCTCCCTTGAGACCCCGAGCCTGGTGCTACCGGCGACGTTAACCCCGGGTGTGACGCTGATCTAAATGTGGGAGCGGGCTTGCTCGCGAAGGCGGTGTGTCATTCAACATTTCAGGCGACTGAACCACCGCTTTCGCGAGCAAGCCCGCTCCCACACTTGATTTGTGGTGTGTTCAAGTAATTTGATGCCTATAAAAATACAGATGTTCGTGGAGCCTCGCCGATGAAATCCTGTGAAGTCAATTTTGACGGTCTAGTGGGGCCGACCCATAACTACGGCGGCTTGTCCTACGGCAACGTCGCGTCCCAAAGCAACAGCCAGCAGTCCTCCAACCCGAAGGAAGCTGCGCTGCAAGGCTTGGCGAAGATGAAGGCCCTGATGGAAATGGGCTTTGTGCAAGGTGTGCTGGCGCCCCAGGAACGTCCGGATGTGGCCGCCTTGCGCAACCTCGGTTTTGCCGGCACCGACGCACAAGTCATCCAGCAGGCCGCCAAGCAAGCCATGCCGCTGCTGGTTGCCAGTTGCTCGGCGTCGAGCATGTGGGTGGCCAATGCCGCGACCGTCAGCCCGAGCGCCGACACCTTTGACGGCCGCGTGCATTTCACCGCCGCCAACCTCAACTGCAAATACCACCGCAGCATCGAACACCCGACCACCAGCCGCGTGCTGGGGGCGATGTTCGCTGACCAGAAGCACTTCGCCCACCACGCCGCATTACCGGCGGTGGCGCAGTTCGGTGACGAAGGCGCGGCCAACCACACGCGTTTCTGCCGGGACTATGGCGAGGCGGGCGTAGAGTTTTTCGTGTTCGGCCGCAGCGCGTTCGACACCCGCTACCCGGCGCCGCAAAAGTACCCGGCACGCCAGACTCTTGAAGCTTCCCAGGCGGTCGCGCGCCTGCACGGCCTGCGGGATGACGGCGTGGTCTACGCCCAGCAGAACCCGGCGGTGATCGATGCCGGTGTGTTCCACAACGATGTGATCGCGGTGGGCAATGGCGAGGTGCTGTTCTATCACGAGGATGCGTTCCTCAATACCGATCAGATGCTCGGCGAATTGCAGGGCAAGCTCGGCAAGCTCGGCGGCAATTTCCAGTCGATCTGCGTGCCACGGGCCCAGGTGGGTGTTGAAGACGCGGTGCGTTCCTACCTGTTCAACAGCCAGTTGCTGACCCGCGCCGACGGTTCGATGCTGCTGATCGTGCCGGAAGAATGCCGCGCCAACGAGCGTGTCTGGCAGTACCTGCAAGGCCTGACGTCCTCCGGCGGGCTGATCCGTGAAGTCAAAGTCTTCGACCTCAAGCAAAGCATGCAGAACGGCGGTGGCCCGGCGTGCCTGCGCTTGCGTGTAGCCTTGAATGAAACCGAACTGGCGGCGGTCAACCCAGGGGTTATCATGACGGCGCCGTTGTACGACACGCTGACCCAATGGGTCGACAAGCACTACCGCGACAGCCTGCGGGAAACCGACCTGGCTGACCCGCAATTGCTGCTTGAGTGCCGGACGGCACTGGATGAACTGACGCAAATCCTTAAACTGGGCTCGGTTTATCCTTTCCAGATCAATTAACGCCGCACGGCTGAGAACTATTTATGACCACCGACACCCTGAAACTGATCCTTGAAGACACCGACGGCACCCAGCTGGAAACCTCCTGCACCCGCGTCGCCGTGGTGTGGCAGGGCAAGGAGATCTGGATCCAGCACGACGGCCGTGGCCAACTGCTGATCGGCGTGGACGTGGAAGAAGGCGACGCGGAATACGCCAACCTGCTGATGCGCCCATTGGCCACCAACCTGATGAGCCTGCAACTGGAAATGGAACCGGCCGACGTTGAAGGTGATGACGACGATCACGTCCACGGTCCTGGCTGCAACCACTAAGGAAGCTGCGTATGCTCGCCCTCGGCAAACTGCTTGAACTGACCCTCGCCGGTCGCGAACCGGCGCAAAAAATTCAACTGACTGTCGACGGCGTGCAACTGCGCTGGCTCAGTGAGGGCGCGCTGGAAGTGCGGCCTCCTGAGGCGCGGGACAACGGCAGCGACGTGCTGCTGTCGTCCGGCATCCATGGCAACGAAACCGCGCCAATCGAATTGGCCGACCGCTTGCTGCAGGGCATTGCCCGTGGGGAGATCAAGCCCCGCACCCGTATCCTGTTCCTGTTCGGCAACCCTGAGGCCATGCGCCGCGGCGAGCGTTACCTCGAACTGGACGTCAACCGGCTGTTCAACGGCCGTCATGAACAAAACATCGGCCCTGAAGCCATGCGCGCCGCCGAGCTTGAACAGTTGGCCCGCACCTTCTTCAGCGTGCCTGGGCGTAGCCGTTTGCACTACGACCTGCACACCGCCATCCGTGGCTCGAAGATCGAGCAGTTCGCACTGTACCCGTGGAAGGACGGTCGCCAGCATTCACGTCGTGAACTGGCGCGCCTGCGAGCCGCCGGCCTGGAGGCGGTGCTGTTGCAGAACAAGACGTCGATCACCTTCACGGCGTTTACCTACGAGCAGCTGGAGGCCGAGTCCTTCACCCTGGAGTTGGGCAAGGCCCGGCCGTTCGGGCAGAACCAGGGCGTGGACGTATCGCGCCTGGAAACCCGCCTCACGCAGATCATCGAGGGTAACGAGCCGGCCACCGAGAGCCTGGATGGCCTGCAGCTGTTCAGCGTCTCCCGGGAAGTGATCAAGCACAGCGATACCTTCGTCCTGCATTTGCCGGCGGACGTGGAAAACTTTTCGGAGTTGGAGAAGGGTTATCTGCTGGCCGAGGACATTGCCAAGACCCGCTGGGTGATCGAGGAGGAGGGCGCACGCATCATCTTCCCGAACCCGAAGGTCAAGAATGGCTTGCGAGCAGGGATATTGATTGTGCCGACCACGGATGCCGGCCTGGCCTGAACCCCGAGACCGACTCGGTCAAATGTGGGAGCGGGCTTGCTCGCGAAGGCGGTGTATCAGTCAGACATGTATTGACTGACACTCCGCTTTCGCGAGCAAGCCCGCTCCCACATTTGCTTTGCAGTGTTGCTTAAACCGCGAGAGCCCGTGGCTCATTGCGACGCAGTGCGCGAACCTTGTGCAGGGTGTCGGCGCAGGTGCGTGCCGCTTCCTGGCCCTTGTGCACGAAGTGCTCATAGAAGAACGTATGGTGCTCGCTGCCCGCGTGGAAGTGGTGCGGGGTCAGGGATACCGAGAACACCGGCACTTCGGTTTCCAGCTGGACCTGCATCAGGCCGCTGACCACGGACTGGGCCACGAACTCGTGACGGTAGATCCCGCCGTCCACCACCAGGGCGGCCGCGACGATACCGGCATAACGGCCGGACTTGGCCAGCAGCTTGGCGTGCAGGGGCATTTCAAAGGCGCCGCCGACTTCGAAGAAATCGATGTCCGATTCCTGGTAGCCCTGGGCGATCATTTCGGCGAGGAAACCTTTACGGGATTGGTCGACAATATCCTTGTGCCAGCAGGCCTGGATAAACGCGACGCGCTCGCCGTGATGGTTTTTGCTTTTGCTGTCGATTGCGGTGGGTTGCATGTTCTGACTCCTGTTTAAGAAAAAAACAGGGCGTTATGAATCGAATGGGATTTAAGGGTACGCACAGCGGGCTCATGTGAACATGACGTCAGCGCGGCCCTTAGGTGCCAATCCCGTTCTCTCTTCATCCGGACTATGACCGTCGGCCCCGGGATCACACCGGGTCTGCTGACCTTGTCGCCGTCCTGCCGAGGCAGTTCGAGGCGCCAAGCGCTCGCGGGCTATGCACGTTGCGTGCAATTACCGCCGGTGGGGAATTACACCCCGCCCTGAGAACGTTGCCGCCAGAACCCTGGCGGCGGAGAGTTTTTATCATGGTTTTTCAGAAACTGCACGGTTGGTTTATCGATAACCTATATCGGTTTGTTTGGTTGGTATTCGATTGTGCAAGCACGGGGCTTGATATTCCGCGGGTTTGCCCGCAGTAATCGTTAACACAAGAAACGCTCCAATCCGCTAGAGGCTAGTTTGATGAACGTGATTGACCTGCGCAGCGACACAGTGACCCAACCGACCCCTGGCATGCTCGAGGCGATGGCCACGGCCGCCAGCGGCGACGACGTCTACGGCGAGGACCCGAGCGTCAATCGCCTGGAAGCCGAACTGGCCAAGCGCCTGGGTTTTGCCGCCGCGTTGTTCGTGCCCACCGGCACCATGAGCAACCTGCTGGCGTTGATGGCGCACTGTGAGCGTGGCGAGGAATACATCGTCGGTCAGCAGGCCCACACCTACAAATACGAAGGCGGCGGCGCGGCGGTTCTCGGCTCGATCCAGCCACAACCCCTGGAAGTGCAGGCCGACGGTTCCCTGAACCTGGAGCACGTGCTGGCCGCGATCAAGCCGGACGACTTCCACTTCGCCCGTACCCGCTTGTTGGCGCTGGAAAACACTATGCAGGGCAAGGTCCTGCCGCTGGAATACCTGGCGGCCGCGCGAGCCTTTACCCGGGAACACGGCCTGGCCTTGCACCTGGACGGCGCGCGGCTCTACAACGCGGCGGTCAAGCTGGGTGTGGATGCGCGGGAAATTGCCCGGCACTTCGATTCGGTGTCGGTGTGCCTGTCCAAAGGCCTGGGCGCGCCTATCGGCTCGGTGTTGTGCGGCTCCACGGCATTGATCGCCAAGGCCCGCCGTTTGCGCAAAATGGTCGGTGGCGGCATGCGCCAGGCCGGTTCGCTGGCGGCGGCGGGGCTGTACGCCCTGGATCACCAGGTGCAGCGCCTGGCCGACGACCACGCCAATGCCCAATGGCTGGGGGATGAACTGCGCAAGGCGGGTTATACGGTGGAGCCGGTGCAGACCAATATGGTCTACGTCGACATCGGTGATCGAGCCCAGGCCTTGAAGGCGTTTGCTGCCGAACGCGGGATCAAGTTGAGCGCGGCGCCGCGCCTGCGCATGGTCACGCACCTGGACGTCAGCCGGGCGCAGATCGAGCAAGTGCTCGCGACATTTGTCGAGTTTTCCCGGAAATGACAGTGCAGACCGTCTAATTGACTGTTTCTATCACATAAACACGCTGTACCACGGGCAAAGGGCCGATATAATGCGGCCCTTTGCCGTCGCTCCGTCTGATGACGTTTAGCACTGGCCTTTGGCCGCAGCCTCCGTGGAAGAACCTAATGAAAAGCGCAGAAATCCGTGAAGCCTTCCTTCGCTTCTTCGAAGAGCAAGGTCACACCCGTGTCGCCTCCAGCTCCTTGATCCCAGGCAATGACCCAACCCTGCTGTTCACCAACGCGGGGATGAACCAGTTCAAGGACTGCTTCCTGGGCCAGGAAAAGCGCGCCTACACCCGCGCCACCAGCAGCCAGAAGTGCGTACGCGCCGGCGGCAAGAACAGCGACCTGGAAAACGTGGGCTACACCGCCCGCCACCACACATTCTTCGAGATGCTGGGTAACTTCAGCTTCGGCGACTATTTCAAGAAAGACGCGATCACCTTTGCCTGGACCTTCCTGACCGGCGTGCTGAAGCTGCCGAAGGAAAAACTCTGGGTGACCGTCTACGCCACCGATGACGAAGCCTACGACATCTGGACCCAGCAAATCGGGGTGCCAGTCGAGCGCATGATTCGCATCGGCGACAACAAGGGCGCGCCTTACGCGTCCGACAACTTCTGGACCATGGGCGATACCGGCCCGTGCGGCCCGTGCACCGAGATTTTCTACGATCACGGCGCCGACATCTGGGGCGGCCCACCGGGCTCGCCGGAAGAAGACGGCGACCGCTACATCGAAATCTGGAACAACGTGTTCATGCAGTTCAACCGCACCGCCGATGGCGTGTTGCATCCGTTGCCAGCGCCGTCGGTGGACACCGGCATGGGCCTGGAGCGGATCAGTGCGGTGATGCAGCACGTTCACTCCAACTACGAGATCGACCTGTTCACCAACCTGCTGAGCGCTTCGGCCGCGGCCATTGGCTGTGCCAACGACAACCAGTCGTCGCTCAAGGTGGTGTCGGATCACATCCGTTCCTGCGGCTTCCTGATCGCCGATGGCGTGCTGCCGTCGAACGAAGGCCGTGGCTATGTGCTGCGCCGCATCATCCGTCGGGCCTGCCGTCACGGTAACAAGCTGGGCGCCACCGGCAGCTTCTTCTACAAGATCGTTGCCGCGCTGGTGGCCGAGAT
The DNA here is from genome assembly GCF_013386015.1 of Pseudomonas sp. B6001. Taxonomy (NCBI): domain Bacteria; kingdom Pseudomonadati; phylum Pseudomonadota; class Gammaproteobacteria; order Pseudomonadales; family Pseudomonadaceae; genus Pseudomonas; species Pseudomonas sp. B6001. The sequence continues at coordinate 321,323 of NZ_JACAOX010000001.1, read as the reverse complement.
GGGCGATGCCTTCCCGGAACTCAAGCAGCAGCAAGCCAATATCGAGCGCGTGCTCAAGGCTGAAGAAGAGCAGTTCTCCAAGACCCTGGAGCACGGCCTGAAGATCCTCGAGCAGGACCTGGTCGAGCTCAAGGGCACCGTGGTGCCGGGCGACGTCGTGTTCAAGCTGTACGACACCTACGGTTTCCCGATGGACCTGACCGCCGACATCGCCCGCGAACGCGAGCTGACCATCGACGAGGCCGGGTTTGAGCGTGAGATGGAAGCCCAGCGCGTCCGTGCCCGTTCCGCCAGCTCCTTTGGCCTGGACTACAACACCCTGGTAAAGGTTGATGTGGCGACTTCGTTCATTGGTTACGAGGCCACCGTTGGCTCGGCCAAGATCGTGGCTATCTATAAGGACGGCAAGTCGGTTGACGTGCTGAACGAAGGTGACGAGGGCGTTGTGGTCCTCGACCAGACCCCGTTCTACGCTGAATCCGGTGGCCAGGTTGGCGACTGTGGTTTCCTGAGCTCCACCTCCGGTCGTTTTGAAGTGCGCGACACCACCAAGACCGGCGGTGCGTTCCTGCATCACGGCGTGCTGGTGCTGGGCAACCTGACCGTCGGCGCGCCGGTGGACACTCAGGTAGATGCCGACGTACGGCATGCAACTGCCTTGAACCATTCTGCCACTCACTTGCTGCACGCTGCGTTGCGTCAGGTGCTGGGTGAGCATGTGCAACAGAAGGGTTCGTTGGTCGATAGCCAGCGCCTGCGTTTTGACTTCAGTCATTTCGAGGCGATCAAGCCTGAGCAGTTGAAGGCCCTGGAAGACATCGTCAACGCCGAGATTCGCAAGAACACCCCGGTGGAAACCGAAGAAACCGATATCGAGAGCGCCAAGCAAAAAGGCGCCATGGCGCTGTTTGGCGAGAAGTACGGCGACGAAGTGCGCGTATTGAGCATGGGCGGCAGCTTCTCGGTGGAGCTGTGTGGTGGTATTCACGCCAGCCGTACCGGCGACATCGGCCTGCTGAAAATCATCAGCGAAGGCGGCGTGGCTTCCGGCGTACGTCGTATTGAAGCGATCACCGGTGCTGCGGCCCTGGCCTACCTCAATGCGGCAGAAGAACAACTCAAGGAAGCGGCCGGCCTGGTCAAGGGCAGCCGCGACAACCTGATCGACAAGCTCTCCGGCGTACTGGAGCGCAACCGTCAGCTGGAGAAGCAGCTGGAGCAGTTGCAGGCCAAGGCGGCCAGTGCGGCGGGCGACGATCTGTCGGCTTCTGCCCTGGACGTCAAGGGTGTGAAAGTGCTGGCCGTACGCCTGGACGGTCAGGACGGCAAGGCGCTGTTGGCCTTGGTCGATCAGTTGAAGAACAAGCTCGGCCGCGCAGTGATCCTGCTCGGCAGTGTCCATGAGGAAAAGGTCGTTCTGGTTGCCGGTGTAACCAAGGACCTGACTGGCCAACTCAAGGCCGGTGATTTGATGAAGCAAGCCGCCGCGGCAGTGGGCGGGAAGGGCGGTGGTCGTCCGGACATGGCGCAAGGCGGTGGTATTGACGCCGGCGCCCTGGACGCGGCCCTGGCCCTGACCGTGCCGTTTGTCGAGGCAGGTATTTAAGGCGCTGTTAATGAGCCCGTGGTCTAGTCGCGGGCTCAGTCAGTGCTGGTTGATTGAATAACAGGCGCCCCTTTACGGGCTGAGGCGGCTTAGAAATGGCTTTGATCGTACAGAAATTTGGAGGCACCTCGGTCGGCTCTGTCGAAAGAATCGAGCAGGTCGCCGACAAGGTTAAGAAATTCCGCGATGCCGGCGATGACCTGGTGGTGGTGCTGTCGGCCATGAGCGGCGAGACCAATCGCCTGATCGATCTGGCCAAGCAAATCAGTGGCGATCAGCAACCGGTTCCCCGTGAACTGGACGTGATCATTTCCACCGGTGAGCAGGTGACCATCGCATTGCTGGCCATGGCGCTGAACAAGCGTGGTGTGCCGGCGGTGTCCTACACTGGCAACCAGGTCCGCATTCTTACGGATAGCGCGCACACTAAAGCCCGCATCCTGCAGATTGATGACCAGAAGATTCGCGCTGACCTGAAAGCCGGTCGTGTGGTAGTTGTCGCCGGTTTCCAGGGCGTCGACGAGCACGGCAACATCACCACCCTCGGTCGTGGCGGTTCCGACACCACTGGCGTGGCCCTGGCGGCAGCCCTGAAGGCTGACGAATGCCAGATCTACACCGATGTGGATGGCGTCTACACCACTGACCCGCGGGTCGTGTCCGTGGCCCAGCGCCTGGACAAGATCACCTTCGAAGAGATGCTGGAAATGGCCAGCCTCGGTTCCAAGGTGTTGCAGATCCGTGCCGTTGAGTTCGCCGGCAAATACAACGTTCCGCTGCGCGTACTGCACAGCTTCAAGGAGGGTCCGGGCACCCTCATTACTATTGATGAAGAGGAATCCATGGAACAGCCGATCATTTCCGGTATCGCTTTCAACCGTGATGAAGCCAAGCTGACTATCCGTGGCGTGCCAGACACCCCGGGCGTGGCTTTCAAGATCCTGGGCCCGATCAGTGGCGCGAACATCGAAGTCGACATGATCGTGCAGAACGTCTCGCACGATAACACCACCGATTTCACCTTCACCGTGCACCGCAACGAGTACGATGCGGCGGAGCGGATCCTGCAGAACACTGCGAAGGAAATCGGCGCCCGTGAAGTGGTCGGCGATACGAAGATTGCCAAGGTGTCGATCGTGGGTGTGGGCATGCGTTCCCATGCGGGCGTTGCCAGCCGCATGTTCGAAGCCCTGGCCAAGGAAAGCATCAACATCCAGATGATCTCCACATCGGAAATCAAGGTGTCGGTGGTGATCGAAGAGAAGTACCTGGAACTGGCTGTACGCGCACTGCATACCGCTTTTGAGCTGGACGCTCCGGCCCGACAGGGCGAGTGATGCGTTACCAGGAAGGCGCGGTTATCCGCGCCTTTCATTTTTTTGTCGGGCGCGTGGTGAAGACCTGTTCTTTTACCTGCGCTCGACAATACTTAGGCGTGCAGGGCTATGGCCATTTGGTTGTAGGTCGAATGCCTTTTTTTTGCAGACTGTTGTTCCCGAAATGAAATGCGTGAGGAGAAAGGTATGCTGATTCTGACTCGTCGATGCGCAGAAAGCCTGATTATTGGTGATGGCGAAATCACCGTGACCGTGCTCGGCGTCAAAGGCAATCAAGTGCGTATCGGGGTTAACGCTCCGAAAGAGGTGGCTGTCCACCGCGAGGAAATCTACCTGCGGATCAAGAAAGAGAAGGACGAAGAACCAAGCCATTAATTTTTATCGTTTTTTATGTTTGCAAACGGGGATGAAGCTGGTTAATATACGCCCCGTGTTGCGGAGAGCTGGCCGAGTGGCCGAAGGCGCTCCCCTGCTAAGGGAGTACACCTCAAAAGGGTGTCGGGGGTTCGAATCCCCCGTTCTCCGCCATTATTTGCTTAGTACGTTGCAATCTGGTTTTTTCGCTAAGTTGTTGAAACTAAACGAAAAAATAGCTTTACATAGAGATTGAACGGCCTATAATGCGCGGCAACAAATGCACTCGTAGCTCAGCTGGATAGAGTACTCGGCTACGAACCGAGCGGTCACAGGTTCGAATCCTGTCGAGTGCACCATTTAAGAGTTAGTTGCAGCAATGCAGGTAGCTTGGCTTCAACCAGTTGTGATCTGGTCTAAAAACACAATCTGCACTCGTAGCTCAGCTGGATAGAGTACTCGGCTACGAACCGAGCGGTCACAGGTTCGAATCCTGTCGAGTGCACCAAACAACAAAAAGCCCGCCTAGTGCGGGCTTTTTGCCGTCTGGGGTTTTTATTTCCCGGGGCGCCTTTTTCTCCCGCCCATGTGTTTTCCTCTCAAGCTGCGTCGTCGCAGTTCATATGTGTGGCCAATGCTCAGCTTTGTGTCGCAAGCGCTTGTTCTTTCCAGTTTTTTGACGTTAAACGCGGCCGCCCGGTGTATCATTGCGCCCGTCAGCCCCGCCGGGGCTTGTGGAACACCTCCATGGACTTACCCAGTAGTTACTCAGTACCCCGTTTTACCAATCATGAATTGACTGATTGATCCTTCCGGCGTGCCCCGCTGCTGGGAGTGGAGTTCGCCTATGACCGAAGTTGAAGTAAAGAAAACACAAGAAAGCCTGCAGGATCGCCTGGCTCAAGTCGTCGAGCTGCTGCAGCGCCAGCGCGTGGTCGAAGACCTGACGCATCGCCAGGAAGGCGCGAACAATGACCGGGTCGAGAACCTGGTCCACCGGCAAAACCTTGTCGAGCTGCAACGCAAGCTCGATGACCTGCACTCCGCCGACGTTGCCTACATCCTCGAAGCCTTGCCGCTGAATGACCGCCTGACCCTTTGGCAGTTGGTCAAGGCTGACCGCGACGGCGACATCCTCCTCGAAGTATCCGACTCGGTCCGTGAAACCCTGATCGCCGACATGGATGATCACGAGCTCCTGGCGGCCGCCAAGGACATGGATGCCGACGAACTCGCTGACTTGGCTTCCGAGCTGCCGCGTGACGTCGTCCATGAGCTGATGGAAACCCTCGATGGCCAGCAGCGCGAGCGTGTGCGCTCGGCGTTGTCCTACGACGAGGAGCAGGTCGGTGCGTTGATGGACTTCGAGATGGTCACCATCCGCGAAGACGTCAGCCTGGAAGTGGTTCTGCGCTACCTGCGCCGGTTGAAAGAGCTGCCAGGCCACACCGACAAGCTGTTCGTGGTCGACTACGAAGGGATCCTCAAGGGCGTACTGCCGATCAAGCGCCTGCTGGTCAATGATCCGGACAAAAAAGTCGCGGACGTCATGGCCAGTGACCCGGTGAGTTTCCATCCTGACGAAGACGCTTACGACGCGGCCCAGGCGTTTGAGCGTTATGACTTGATCTCGGCCCCGGTGGTCGACAAGAACGGCAAGCTGATCGGCCGTCTGACCATCGATGAAATGGTCGACCTGATTCGTGAGGAGAGCGAAAGCGAAGTCCTCAACATGGCCGGTCTGCGGGAAGAAGAGGATATTTTTGCGTCGGTCTGGAAGTCCCTGCGTAACCGCTGGGCCTGGCTGGCGGTGAATTTGATTACCGCGTTTATTGCTTCACGAGTGATCGGCCTGTTTGAAGGCTCCATCGAGAAGCTCGTGGCCCTGGCAGCACTGATGCCGATTGTGGCGGGTATTGGCGGTAACTCGGGTAACCAGACCATCACCATGATCGTCCGCGCCATGGCGCTGGATCAGGTGGGGACCGGGCATGGCAAGCGTTTGATGCGCAAGGAGCTTGCGGTCGCGCTGATCAACGGCCTGGTGTGGGGCGGTGTCATCGGTATCGTGGCGTACCTGCTGTATGGCAGCTGGTCGCTCGGCGTGGTCATGACGGCGGCCATGACGCTTAACCTGCTGCTGGCAGCGTTGATGGGGGTTCTGATTCCAATGACCCTGGTGCGCCTTGGACGAGACCCGGCGATGGGCGCCAGTGTGATGATCACGGCCATGACCGACAGTGGCGGCTTCTTCATCTTCCTGGGCCTGGCAACCATCTTCCTGCTTTGATCCCTTCCATGGATCGGGGGCATTTGCCCCTTGATCCTTTCCTGACCAAATCCCGGGCAAAAAAAAGCCAGCGCATGGCTGGCTTTCAGCTTTCAGTTGCCAATCAGTTGGCTTCTGCAGCTGCCTCAACGTCGTGGGCGATCAGCGAGACGAGAGCATTTTGCTGGCGGTGGGAGAGCTGACGAAAACGCTGCAGCAGTTCGCGTTCGTGCAGTGACAGCTCGGGGCTGTCCAGGCGCATGCTCAGCTCGTCGCCCAGCGCACCTTCCTGAATCAGGCTTTGTTCCAGGCGTGCGATGATTTCGGAGTTCATGCTGCGGTGATGATTGCGAGCCACCTCGGCAATGCGTTCCCGCATTCCGTCTGGCAGACGTACGACGAACTTGTCAGCCGTACGGCTGGAATAAATTGCCTGTTTCAATGGGCGCATATATTTAACCGGTTAGTTCAGGGGAGCGGTTTTTGGAATTGGCCGCAAGATGCATGTTAGGACAAGGTTTGCTGCCAAATGTTCAACCTGAATTGCAAAGAGGCCGCATCATGCCTCAGATTTGCCAGTTCCTTGGCGTCAATTCTGTGACAAATATTGAACCGGCTACCGGCTTTATGCCAGTACTCATTTCAAAATTTGCGGACTGGTTGGAAAACTTTCCGCGGACGCACCCAAATGAGTGTTGAGCCCGCAGACCCTGGGCGCAAAAGGCTTTTCGGGCGCACATCCTATAGCAATATGGCCTTTTGCCCTTAACTTTAAGATTAGTGGCAAATTGCCAATTTACGAATGCGGAGCGACATATGGTCGGCTGTCCGGACGGACAAGCCGAGGCGTGGCAGCGATTTTAGCGAGGGCGACGAGCGGGGGGATTCAGCGCAGTACGGGATCGAATTTGATGCGGCGACCAATGAAGACTGCCAAGACCCACAGGCTGCCAAACACGCCGGCGGCGACGAAGGAGACTGTCTGTACGTCTTGCGACAATACGTTCAGGCCGAGGCCGGCGGCGGCCAGTGCCAGGGTCAGAAACAGCCAGGCGGACTTGTTCATGGAATGCTCCGGTAAGCGGTTCAGAAAACCCAGTGTTCAGCGGCAGGAGCAGCTTGAGTGCCCTGGGTCAGTTGCAGTGGGGATTGCATGTTCGGCTTCATGACAGCCAGTTGCGGGCGCTGCTGCAGGTGGTGGGGAATCGCCTGGCTGACCTGTGCGGCGTCGTCGGAAGTGGTGGACTGAAAATGGAACATCACCAGCGCAGCCAGTGCAACGGTATTGAGGGCTAGTAAAAGTGCGCTGTTCATGTGCATGTTCTCCGCAGATGGCTGGGCCGGACTGTATTTGTAGGATAAAGGATTGCAGGTGTCGTGCCAGTCTTTAATTGATAATAAATCCTTTAAAATCAAATATTTATATAGTGTCCAGATTGCCATGCTGTTGCAATTTGCAATGATGGCATTTTGGGGGAGTGCATTTTGCACGATGGTCCGAACCGTCCGTAATCGTTGAGCGCAATACCACCGGCTGTCACTGGCATGGGCCTACACTCAAAAAGCCAACGGACGACATGACAAAATTCACCTGCGCCGTTAACATGCACGCCGTCCGTCGCCGTGCCCATCGCCGGTTGGCTGTCATTAGTCCCAGTAGCTCAATTGGATAGAGCATCCCCCTCCTAAGGGGAAGGTTGGCCGTTCGAACCGGCCCTGGGACACCACTTCACCGTTGCTGCCCAAGCGGCCTCGACGTCCGCAAGCCCCGATCAGATTTATCTGGCGGGGCTTTTTTGTGGCCGGGCGTTTGAGTGCGGCAGTCTTTTCAAACACCAACCGAACCTTGCCCGCGTTTGAGGTTCACACGGGAGGCAAGAGCGGGGCGGCGCAAGTATTCGTCTGCATCCTGTACCTCGCGGGTGACTGGCGAGCGTCTGACACGTAGCCAATTGGCATGAGCAAAATATTCCCCGGCAACCGCATGTTTTGGCTGTCCGGACCCGACGACCCGGGACTATCATTCCGGTAGTCCTGACACCCACAGCAAGGAGCCGCTCGGAACGCCGATGCGCCAGATCTGGAAACCTTTTCGAGCCCTTTATTTTGCTTCCCTGATGATGCTGATCGGCTCTGGCCTGCTCAGTACTTACCTGGCCTTGCGCCTGGCGGCAGATCACGTCGACAGCCTGTGGGTCGGTGCGTTGATGGCCGCCAACTATTTTGGCCTGGTGTTGGGGGGCAAGATCGGTCACCGCCTGATTGGCCGCGTTGGGCATATCCGGGCCTACGCCACCTGTGCCGGGATCGTCGGCGCGGCGGTGTTGGGCCACGGGCTGATCAACTGGCTGCCAGCCTGGATTGTGCTGCGGATGATTGTCGGCCTGGGCATGATGTGCCAGTACATGGTCATCGAGAGCTGGCTTAACGAACAAGCTGAGGCCAAGCAACGCGGTGCGGTGTTCAGCGGCTATATGATCGCCTCGTACCTGGGCCTGGTGCTGGGCCAGTTGATCCTTGTGATGCACCCACAGTTGGGGCTTGAGTTGCTGATGCTGGTCGCGCTGTGTTTCGCGCTGTGCCTGGTGCCGGTGGCCATGACTCGCCGCATTCACCCGGCGCCGCTGCATCCGGCGCCGATGGAGCCGCGCTTCTTTATCAAGCGGGTGCCGCAGTCCCTCAGTACGGTGTTGGGGGCCGGGCTGATCGTCGGCTCGTTCTACGGTTTGGCGCCGCTGTACGCGTCTCAGCAAGGGCTGACCACCGAGCAGGTCGGCCTGTTCATGGGTAGCTGCATTTTCGCCGGGCTGCTGGTGCAGTGGCCATTGGGCTGGCTGTCCGATCGATATGACCGCGCGCTGTTGATTCGCTGTTTCGCCTTGTGCCTGGCGGTGGCCGCGTTGCCGTTGGCGATCATGACCCAGGTACCACTGGAAGTGCTGTTCGTCGCGGGCTTTCTCTGTTCCCTGGTGCAGTTCTGCCTGTACCCGCTGGCTGTGGCGTTTTCCAACGACCACGTCGAGGGCGATCGCCGGGTGTCGCTCACTGCGATGTTGCTGGTGACCTACGGCATCGGCGCCAGTGTCGGCCCGCTGTTGGCCGGTGTGGTGATGAAGCTGTTCGGCAGCCATATGCTGTATGCGTTTTTCAGCGTGTGCGCATTGATCCTGGTGTGGCGCATCCGGCCCAAGGCGGTCACCAACCTGCATCAGGTGGACGACGCACCCCTGCATCACGTGGCGATGCCCGACAGCATGTCCAGTTCGCCCCTGGTAGCATGCCTCGATCCGCGAGTGGACGAACAGGTGGTGCAGGACCAGATGCAGACCGCCGTTGTGGATCCCGAGCCAGTAGTCGATCCCGAACTGGATCAGCCGGAGCCTGTCACCGAGCCACCAGAGCATCCGGACCCGGATGATCACCCCCACGACTTGAGCAGGGCGCGCCCCTGAAAGCAAAAACGGGCAGCCCCCTTGAGGGACTGCCCGTTTTTTTGTCGCGACCTTTATTGTTTAAAGGTCGTCGTCCTTGTCAAACCGGCGCGCTTCACGCTGCAGTTGATACACAAACCGCTCGACCTGGCGCTGCACCAGCCCGCTCATGTTATGAAAACGTAGGCCGGCGAAGGTGGTGTTGATCCTTTCTTCGAAGTGCAGGTAACGCAGTTCTACCGAGGTGGTCATGCTGCCAAAGGGTAGCGCGGCGATAAATCGGTCGTAGACCTGGCCCAGTTGCAGGCGCTCGGAAATATCCCCTTCGAAGCGCAATTTGCAGCCGGTGGCGGAAATATCCAGCAACTTGCCGCTGATGGGGGCCTTGAGTTTGTCGCCGCCCAGTTCGACGCTCACCAGTTGCGCCAGCTTCAACGCCGCGCGGAAGGCGTTGCGACGCTGATGGTAAATCACCTCGCCAGGCATGCTGCCGCGGTAAATGCGGTGGCCGCCGGCTTCATCGAGGGTCAGGGTGCCGTTGCTTTCCCAGGCTACCCGCACCCCCTCGTGAAAACCTTCGATCCGGAAAGCTTCGCCATTCTCGAGGTAGCGTTCGCCGTCGCGCGGGACCATTTCGTCCAAGGCCAGTGTCTTGCTGTCCCGGTCGATTTCCACCAGGTAGCTTTGAAACCGCTGGTTGCGTTCATGGAAGGTGATGATCAGCGGATCATGGCTTTCTTGCAGCATCCGCAAGGTGCCAGCGATTTCCAGCGGCGTGGTGAGTACCTTGGGTGGCTGCGGAGCATCTTCCGCGTTAAGGGTGTTGAACACGGTTCTTCCATCTCCAGACAAAATACGACTACACGCAAGTGCTGTCATTTTGCCAGTATGTGGCGCGACTTGGATAGGGCGCGCTCAAACTGGTTTCAGGCTTGGCTGCGGGTGCTTGGCTTGGCCAGGCGTGAGGTGGAGCCTTGAGCGTTGTAGAGAGCCGGAGGCTCGCCGCCGTGGAGGATACGCAACTGATTGGCGGTCGTGGCTTGCTGAAGCTGGATGGCCTGGCCGTTGAGGAGGTTGGTTTCCTGGCACAGGGTCAGCAACTGGTTGAGTTCTTTGCTCTGGGCCAGCAACTGGTCGCCCACCGTGGAGTGGCTGGCGAGTTGTTCCAGGCCCTTGTGGTCGGCCGTGAGGCCCAGGCTGATCAGAATCTGGCTGCGCTTCTTGCCGTGCTGTTCCAGCAGGACGATCAGCGATTGCTTGCGCGCCAGGATTTCTTCCAGCATGCGCATGTCCCGGCCGTACAGGGCCAGTGATTCTTCTCGAAGGAGCTCCAGCAGCTGCTGTGCGGGAGGCAGGTCTTCAATGATCAGTTGTAGCAAGTTTTCGTCGTGCATGGCTGGCCTTGGGGTTTAAGCGTCCAAAAGCCTGGCGCAGGCCTTTGCCTAGCGCTCGGCTTCGAAGTTAAGCAGTTTGCTGGCTACACGGTTGCTGTCGACCTTATAGCTGCCATCGGCAATCGCCTGTTTCAATTCGGCCACACGGGCTTTATTGACAACTGGCTGATCGCTCAGCGAGTCAGTGACCTTCTGCAACTGTTGAGCCTCATTGCTCAGGTGTACCGATTCCCCGCTTTGGCTCGCACCGGCCTGTTCTGTCTTGGCAGGCAGAGGCTGGGACTTGGCTTCAACGCTGTCTTTGGCACCGTTGGTGCGCGAAGAACCGGGCGTTGGCAGGGCGTTATTCAAACGACTGAAATCGATGACCATGTTAAAAAAACCTCTGGGTATTTGGACGCTTGCCATGTTTTCGGCCATACCCGGACAAACTTTAGGCTCGATTGACAATAAACCTATGCGCGATGCCGCTTTGCGCACAGTGTAGGAAAAGCTGGCGTCCGATGCCAGTGATCTATAAAGCCACCTCAACCTGCCCCGGCGCAGTCACCCGGGCCTTGATCACGCGGTTGGAATTCAGGTTCTTGACGCGAATCTGTTCACTCATGCCGCCGTTGGACAGGGCTTCCCCCGGCATTTTTACATTCAGGCCACCGCTGCTGGCGGAAATCACCACCTGGTCACCTTTGCGCACGACTTCAGCCTGCTCGAGATGGACCAGGGTAATCACCTGGTCAGCAACCATTGGTCGGGTAAGTTTCTGCCCGAGTGCCTGGTCAAGGGACGTGAGGTAGCTCTGGGTGATCATGCTGATGTCGCGCTCGCGCATCGCGACGTCATCATAACCAATGATTCCGGTACGTTTCAGCGGGCGCGTCACCACCACCACTTCGCGAAACAGTTTGACCTGGGCGGGCACGAACACCGTCCAGGGCGAGGCGCCTTCGCAGCGCACTTTCACGGTCACGCGCCCGATGGGCTGGGCGGGGCTTTCCAGGGAAGCTGTCAATTCTCTGTCGCACATGGGCATGCGCAGGCGCGGATCCAGCTGGTTGACCTGGATTTCGTAGCGGCCCGGTGTCTGCGTCGTGGCCAGATAATCTTCTACAGTGAACTCAAGAAAGCCTTGAGTGACGCCGATAAGCAGATCAGGCAAGGTGACGTTATCGGCGCGGGCCGGCTGGCCCGTAGCCAAGGCAAGCAACGCCATCGAGACGCAGAGCAATCTGCGGTACTGTGGGGATCGGAGGCGTCGGGAAACTGTCGTTTTGATGTCCATGGCCAATAAAAAAGCAAAGCTCGTGCCGTTTAGTGTTGGGTACGCGTCGTACCCCTAAGTTTTAGCGTAGGAGTCTGGGCATGGCCGGTGTAATGGATTCAGTGAACCAGCGCACACAGCTGGTGGGGCAGAATCGCCTGGAGTTGCTGTTGTTCCGTCTGGACGGCAAGCAGCTGTACGGGATTAATGTCTTCAAGGTTCGCGAAGTGCTGCAGTGTCCCAAGCTGACAATAATGCCCAAGTCCAGCCCGGTGGTTTGCGGTGTGGCGAACATTCGTGGCGCGACCATCCCGATTCTTGACCTGGCAATGGCCACCGGTTCGGCGGGATTGCAGGACCGCGAGAGCCCGTTCGTGATCATTACCGAGTACAACACCAAGACCCAGGGTTTCCTGGTGCGCTCGGTGGAGCGCATCGTCAACATGAACTGGGAAGAGATCCATCCGCCGCCCAAGGGCACCGGTCGCGATCACTACCTCACGGCGGTGACGCGGGTCGACAACCAGTTGGTGGAAATCATCGACGTGGAGAAAATCCTCGCCGAAGTGGCCCCGACCTCCGAGGCGATATCGGTGGGTGTGGTAGACGCCGAAACCGCGCACAAGGCGATCTCGCTGCGGGTGCTGACGGTGGACGACTCTTCGGTTGCGCGCAAGCAGGTGTCCCGTTGCCTGCAGACCGTTGGGGTCGAAGTGGTAGCACTCAATGACGGTCGCCAGGCCCTGGATTACCTGCGCAAGCTGGTGGATGAGGGCAAGAAGCCGGAAGAAGAATTCCTGATGATGATCTCCGACATCGAGATGCCGGAAATGGACGGCTACACCCTCACGGCCGAGATACGCAACGACCCACGCATGCAAAAACTACATATCATCCTGCATACTTCGTTGTCGGGTGTATTCAATCAGGCGATGGTCAAGAAGGTCGGTGCCGATGACTTCCTGGCCAAATTCCGCCCTGATGACCTGGCATCCCGGGTAGTCGACCGGATCAAGGCAGCAGATCACGGCTAGGGGCCTTTTCCCTGGCGGTCACACGATTTAAGAGGCGGTATCATTGTCTACGGGTAATTTGGATTTCGAACAGTTCCGGGTCTTCCTGGAAAAGGCCTGTGGCATATTGCTCGGTGAAAACAAGCAGTACCTGGTATCCAGCCGTCTCAACAAACTGATGGAGCAGCAAGGCATCAAGTCCCTCGGGGAGTTGGTGCAACGGATCCAGGGCCAGCCACGCAGCGGGCTCAAGGAGATGGTGGTCGACGCCATGACCACCAACGAAACCTTGTGGTTTCGCGATACCTATCCGTTTGAAGTGCTCAAGAACAAGGTGCTGCCCGAGGCGATCAAGGCCGCTCCCGGCCAGCGCCTGCGCATCTGGTCGGCGGCCTGTTCGTCGGGACAGGAACCGTATTCGATTTCGATGGCCATCGATGAGTTCGAGCGGACCAACATGGGCCAGTTGAAAGCCGGGGCGCAAATCGTGGCCACGGATTTGTCCGGCACCATGCTCACCAACTGCAAGACCGGCGAGTACGATAGCCTGGCGCTGGGGCGCGGGTTGTCCCAGGAGCGCTTGCAGCGTTTCTTCGACCCCAAGGGGGCAGGGCGTTGGGCGGTCAAGGCGCCGATCAAGAGCCGGGTGGAGTTTCGTTCGTTCAACCTGCTGGACAATTATGCCAGCCTGGGCAAGTTCGACATGGTGTTTTGCCGCAACGTGCTGATCTACTTCTCGGCCGAGGTGAAGAAAGACATTCTGTTGCGCATCCACGGCACCCTCAAGCGTGGCGGTTATCTGTTCCTGGGGGCTTCCGAGGCGCTGAACGGTTTGCCGGATCATTACCAGATGGTGCAGTGCAGTCCTGGAATCATTTACCAGGCCAAGTGATGAGTGCTTGAACAAAAAGGGAGGCCTGCACAGGCCTCCCTTTTTTTATGGCCGCAAAGCGGCAAGCCCTCATTGCCGCTTTACTGGCGTTTCGCGGAAACCCTTTGCCGCTTTTCTGGCATTGCCGCCGGCAATTCCCTCGCAAACCCTTGATTTACGGGGCTCAAGCAACTTGGCATGGCCCTTGCTAAATCCTTGTTACGAAAAGCAGGTCAGCCCCTAAAGGTTTCCGCCATGAGCATCAGCTTCGATAAAGCGCTCGGTATCCACGAACAAGCACTGGGCTTTCGCGCCCAGCGTGCCGAAGTCCTGGCCAACAACATCGCCAACGCCGACACCCCGAACTACAAGGCTCGGGACCTGGACTTCTCTGCCGTGCTCGCCGCCCAGCAAGACAAGACCAAGAACGGCACCTTCGCCCTGAACATGACCAACAGCCGTCATATCGAGGCGCAAGGCCTGGGCAATGGTGACGAGTCGCTGCTGTATCGCACGCCGATGCAACCGTCGATCGACCAGAACACCGTGGACGCCCAGTTGGAGCAATCGGCCTACGCCGAGAACTCAGTGAACTTCCAGGCCAGCTTCACCCTGCTCAACAGCAAATTCAAAGGGCTGATGTCAGCCCTGCGTGGAGAATAAGCCATGTCCCTCGCCAGTGTTTTCAATATTGCCGGTAGTGGCATGAGTGCGCAGACCACGCGCCTCAACACCGTCGCCAGTAACATCGCCAACGCCGAGACCGTGTCTTCGAGCATCGACCAGACCTACCGCGCCCGGCACCCGGTGTTCGCCACCATGTTCCAGGGCGGCCAGGGCGGCCAGAGTGGCAGCGGCGATTCGCTGTTCCAGAACCAGGATGCCGCAGGCCAGGGCGTGCAGGTGCTCGGTGTGGTCGAAGACCAGAGCAACCTCGAAGCCCGCTACGAGCCGAACCACCCTGCCGCGAACGAAAAAGGGTACGTGTACTACCCCAACGTCAACGTGGTCGAGGAAATGGCCGACATGATTTCCGCCAGCCGCTCGTTCCAGACCAACGCGGAAATGATGAACACCGCCAAAACCATGATGCAGAAGGTCCTGACCCTGGGTCAGTGATAAGGGGCGCCAAATAATGGCCATTGTTGATAACAGTTCGACGAACACGGCAGTCCAGGACCTTTTTAACTCCAAGGTCAAGACGGCGACAGATAACACCAGCGTCGGTGACGCCGCCAAGTCGGCGACGGGCAACCAGGCGATGGGCAAGGACGCGTTCCTGCAATTGCTGGTGACCCAGCTGAAAAACCAGGACCCGCTGTCGCCCCAGGACAATGGCGCGTTCGTCGCACAGTTGGCGCAGTTCAGCAGTCTGGAAGGCATCAACAACCTGAATGACTCGGTGAATGCGATTTCCAGCAACTTCAGCTCCTCCCAGGCGCTGCAGGCTTCGTCGCTGGTGGGGCGTTCGGTCATCACCCAGACCGACAAGGCGATGGTGGATACCAGCAAGAGCATGACCGGTTCCGTGGCGGTGACGGCGGCGACGGGCAACGTCTCCGTCAAGATCACCGACAAGGATGGCAACGTCGTTCGCACCATCGACATGGGCGCCCAGAGCGCCGGCAACTCCAGCTTCGTCTGGGACGGCAAGACCGATGCGGGTGAGACGGCGCCACCGGGCACCTACACCTTCAATGCCACCACCAAGAATGACAAGGGTGACTCGGTGGCCCTCGCCACCTCGCTGCCGGCAACGGTGACCAGCGTAACCCTGGGCACGAACGGCGCTGAAATGGTGCTGAACCTGGCGGGCGGCCTGGGCAGTATCAAGCTGTCGCAAATTCAGACTATCGGTACATAGAGCCGGCTAAATACGGCAAAAGGAGAGAACAATGTCTTTTAACATCGGCCTTAGCGGCCTCTATGCGGCCAACAAACAACTGGACGTGACGGGTAACAACATCGCCAACGTCGCGACCACCGGCTTCAAGTCGTCCCGTGCGGAATTCGCGGATATCTACGCGGCTTCCAAGCTGGGTACCGGCCAGAACAGCATCGGCAATGGCGTGAACCTGGCGGCCGTGTCCCAGCAGTTCACCCAGGGTGACGTCAACAACAGCGGCGGCACGCTCGACATGGCGATCCAGGGCGGCGGCTTCTTCGTGCAGAAGGGCAGCGACGGTTCGCTGGAATACACCCGCAACGGTGCGTTCCGGGCCGACAAGGACGGCTACATCACCAACAACACCGGCACCTCGCGCCTGCAAGGCTACGCAGCGGATGCCGATGGCAACATCCAGAAGGGCGGCTTGACCGACCTGCAGCTCAACCTGTCGTACCTGCCGCCGAAGGCTTCGAGCAAGGTGGATTCCACCAGTAACCTGAACTCCTCCGAGACGGCGATCGACCAGACGGCGCACCCGTTTGATCCGACCAAATCGGACAGCTTCACCACTCAATATTCCACCACGCTGTACGATACGCAGGGCAACGCGCATCCGATGGTGCAGTACCTGGTGAAGACCGACTCCAACACCTGGAAGTCCTACACCCTGATCGATGGGCGCAACCCTGACGGCTCGCCGATCAGCGGCACCGGTACTGACGTGAAAGCGCCAGTCGCCTCGACGCTGTCGTTTGACACCTCCGGCAAGCTGACCGGGATCGTTACCCCGCCAGCCACCGCTTCCAATACCACCCTGACCATTTCCGACTGGAAGCCGGGCGGCCTGGTCAATGGTGTCTGGACGCCTAACGGTGCGGCCGCCAACGCAGACGGCGTGGCCGTCAACATGGGCAACATCACCCAGTACAACTCCGCCACCTACCGCAACCCGCCGACCACCGATGGCTACGCCACCGGGCAAATCACCGGGCTGAAAATCGACGGCAGCGGCGTACTGTTCGCCACGTTCAGCAACCAGCAGAGCAAGGCCATCGGCCAGATCTCCCTGGCCAGCTTCAACAACGAGCAGGGCCTGCAGCCAGCCGGCGGCACCACCTGGAAAGAAACCTTCGCGTCGGGCCAGCCGGGTTTTGATACCCCGCAAGTCGGTACCCTGGGTTCGATCGTGGCCAACTCCCTGGAGAACTCCAACGTCAACCTGACCAACGAGCTGGTGGACCTGATCAAGGCCCAGAGCAACTATCAGGCGAACGCCAAGACCATCTCCACCCAAAGCACCATCATGCAGACCATCATTCAGATGACCTGATGTTGTCGCTTTAACTCGCTTTACCGAAAAGCCCCTCGCGTGAGGGGCTTTTTTTTGGACGTTCAGATAACGCCTATAGGTGGGGGCGTCACAGGCGGATACACGGCTGTCGGAACGGTACAAGGCCAGCCGGGCGATATCTGGAGCGGATTCAGTCAGGGCCCTGGCGGCAACTGCATCACTGTTTCAGCGATAAAAGCCGCCATGATGCACGTCGGCCAGAAGCCCACCGATGTTTTCAAGGAGGTGAAATACCTGCGCGAATCGCGACGGTGTTGTTCCAGGCAAAAGAAAACCCCCGATACGCCGTAGGCCTATCGGGGGTTTTTCAACCTTGGGTGGTTAGACCCAGGGTGTGCTCAGCTTATTGGCATAGTAGCCAGCTAGGAAGTGTATACTTTCCTGAGTCCGCCGAAAGTCGTGGCCTGCAGCGATTTAGTCGCTTGTATGGCGTTTGTTTTCGTATACTTTAGAGCGTTTTTTGGCGTTTCTAGGCCCGAAAGTATACGAAAATCGATCTGGGGGGCGTGGCATTATTTTTCACGTTTTGAGTCTATGGCCGTTTCCCAGACATCGGGAAGCCCTTCAGCTCCGAGCATCGGTTCATCTCCCTTAGATTTTGGCCCTGGGCTGTCATTGGGCTTTGCGGTAGGCCGTCACAACTCCGCATTCCAAGCGTCCATCGCCCCGATGAGAGTGTAGAACCACTCAAGCGATAACCCCACAAGGCCGTAGCAATTTGCCGATTTGTATCGGCGTCAAACCACGGCGGAAGACTATCCACATCGCCCAAAAATGGGCTGGCTGTTATGACGGTGTACTCACCGGTTTTTATAGATTTAAGGCATGCGTACCTTTACTGCCTCTCCGCTGGCGAGCCGACGCTAAGCAACAATTGCAGTCCAAGACATTTACTGGAGTTTCTCCAGTAGAGCCAGAATCGTACCCCATGAGTAGCGGATGGCCAACTGTGAGTTCCCGGCTTGTGGACAAGATGTTTGAGTTGCTCACGCGACGTAATTATTTGATCACGGATCTCTTCTGGATCTATAGAAATTACACCACCGGCGTTTAATGAAATAGTCTTAACCTTGTTAGCAGCCGTGATGAAATTTTGTTCACGCGTCTTTTTGCAATCGGGGCGTCGGTCGGAACTGATGAAATTCCAGAACTTTGAAATTAGTTTTAATGACGCACGTCCCGCTGACATAGTGGTTTGCCCGAATATAGAGTTCTGGAAAGCTATAATGACTCGGCAAGCATAATAGAGATATAGAAAAAATTACCGGTTGCTGAATTCTCAAGCCACTCAGTTAAATTGAATTCGGGTAACAGATTGGTCATTTCCTACTACCTCAGATTACATATGCCAAGAACTCAATTGCTTCGTATGGATCAGAAAAACCGGTGAGGGCGGCTCCATAAGTTCGAGTTACCTCTAATGTTCTTTCAGATGCCTCATAATATAAGGAGACCTTGACCTTATCCAATACCAGCTTCTGATCACCTACCAGTTTTTCTGTCTTGGCCACCGCATCAGATCTGGATTCAACTGCAACTTTGAATGCTGAATCACCATCAAGGTTTACGAGTGCAGTCTGAGTTTTTACTGGCTTCAGAGTTGTAATTCGCTCTAACTTATCAAGCTTTTTAAACCAGTCGTAGACATCGAGCTTAGCGCCTTCGAAAGCGAAGGACTTGGGGAGTACGCGTCTGAGAGTCGTCGTAAAGCCTTTCATGCTTTGCGGAGGCGACTCGGCTATCACCTCATAGAGATTCAGCCCTTTTTCGCGAATATAAAACCTGAAGCTGAGATATTGAATAACGGTGTTCTGAAGGGAATTCCCATATACATCCGTCAAATCGCTGATCAAAGTGTTTTGCTCATGATATTTAGCGCTGAGCATTTTTTGGACGGGAGCTATTAGCTCCACGCCAGAGCCATAGTCGGGGTCAAACGGCGCTGCCGACATCAGGCTGTTCAGCTCGTCCATTGTCGAATTTATATGCAGTAAAAAAACCTTGAACCTTATAGTTCGCATCTTTATTTACCTTTGGTTAGTGCTGCCAGTGTAGACTCCGCTGCCTTTACAATAAGCTTTTTAATACGTTCCTCGTCCACTGGGTTGGCTTTGATCCTTGCTCCATATTCGCCTACCGATTGGTAGCGCATTACACCTTTGACAATGTAGGAGAAGTCCGCGCACTCAGATTGTTTGCCGAACTGTGACTCTAAGACGTAAACATCAGAATCAAACTGGTTTTCGTCCACTGCATGCCACAATATCTTCCAAATATAGAACCCATTCGCCTCAAGGCTGAGAAGTTGTTCCGACTCAAGCACCCCTTGACCACGTAATTGAGCTTTCGATATTCGAGTGATTGCCTTGGTTTCTTTGATCTCAGGCTCATCGACGTCTGAGGAGTCAAATTCATCCTCCAGCATATCGTCATCGATATCTTTGACTGGGTTATATGTAGCAACATCAATTACATCGAGAACTTTCATTTTGGGCAGGGCATATATCATTTGCCGGAAAAATTTACTCCTCAAGCTTGAGTCCGGGAAGGATGCTAGAGAAATATCCACCACGCTAACCTTTTCATCGGTAAGAGTCTCTATCTGGCTTTGTAGTGCTGCTGAAACAACCTTGAACTTATCGTTCATGGGCCCCGTGACCTTCCATCCATCAGTCGTAGGTTCAAACTTTATCTGCGCATCCTTCTGTACTACCTGCCTAAACTCTGACTGCCCGTAATCCGTTTTTGTATATCGCACTGTGCACAGGATTGCGTCACCTTCAACCCAGTAATCAACACTATCTTGATGCTTATCCTCTAGCATCTCTTTTGTAGACTCAAGAGATTCAAGTAGCTTCTGTTTGCTCAGAACGACCTTAAGATTGATATTTGTTGTCCGCTCTCTAGCACTGTGAGCACCAATGAGTATAGAGAGTTTTTGAAAGTCAGCATAATCATGAAAAAAACTACTGAATTGTCTAGCCAGAAATTCTTTATTTGTGTCGGGTGAAATTATAATACCTCGCGATAAGAATAGCTCTCGCAAGTGAGCAATGGTCACTTTTCGTTGGGTTAAAGCATCAAACATGGCTTTGTCTGAAGCATAATAAAGACTACCAATTTTCATGGTCGATCCCATCCGATGTGTTCGGCTTTGTAATTGTGCACTGCCATCGTAACTACCTGCAGGTCAATCCTTTCTAGTATGTTTCGGCGATGTTCATCTTCGTTCCATTCCCGAACATAGTTTGCGATGGCTGACCGATAATTGCTTATTAATTTGTCGCTGGAATCTTTGCAAATTATCCGAATTCTAATTTTCTTTTCTTTGTCGCCATTCAATATCTGAAATCTGGAGAGTGCGTCAAACAAGTACATGAACTCATATTCGCTCGCACCACTGCGTCGATAGTAGATAATATAGCCTTCACCAGACGTTTTTACCTTATGTCCATCGTCATCTAATTCGTGGACTTCTCCATGATGAATGATCAGATAAGGAGATGCTATCATTTCCATCGTTGCTGGCCTGGCCCAGTAGTCGCCTGCTGCCTTGTGCAAGGTCATTTCCGGATACAAAAAAGTATATTTCCTTCGTGGGAAGGTACCATTTGCTACCAAGCTGTTTATATCCTGCCTAAGAGTCGCTATATAGTTAATTAGGGCTGGCTCGACGATGTGAAGTTGCTGCCCCTCTTTGACATGGAGGTTGTCCGATTTCAAATCCTTAAAATGATCATAGAAATCTCGATCATATTGATCGTCATGATTGAATACGAAAAGCATTCCGCTGATTATTTTTTTCTCGCCACGAATAAGAAGATAGCGATCTCGCCAGTCCGGGCTGATATAGGCACA
The DNA here is from genome assembly GCF_013386015.1 of Pseudomonas sp. B6001. Lineage (NCBI taxonomy): Bacteria > Pseudomonadati > Pseudomonadota > Gammaproteobacteria > Pseudomonadales > Pseudomonadaceae > Pseudomonas > Pseudomonas sp. B6001. Next base: position 300,693 of record NZ_JACAOX010000001.1, on the reverse strand, counting down.
GTCTATTGATTTCGCCAAGCTGACCAGTGCTTTTCTGATCTCTGTGGTACCGATACTGCCCTTAGCATAGCTTTTCAAGTCTGTATGCATATACACAGTTTTATTGGCATACGGATCAAAATACCGGAATACAACATCGGTAGGGTGGTGGTGGTCTCCCGACTTTCCTTTAGCATGGATTTCTTTTTGAACGCAGAGATAGTTCAGGTTCGAAGGCCCGACAATCTCCCACTTGAAGAACGAAAAAAGATCATCCGAAATCTTCTCTGCTATCCTTCCAATATTAACTAATTCCCCACCCGACATATCCCCTCAGCCTCTTATAGTTTTAAATAACCAGATAAATTTATGATCGCTATCGAGTCGTGAAGACGCGAGAGAGTCAATCACTCCTATGATTGCCAGATGAACAACCCGATTAGAAGCATCTCATGCGCTGTGCGAGAAAGTGCAAGGGAGCTGTAATGATGAGAATAGTCTCGATCTGTCATGGCAGCTATTTTGTAATTCATGAGAGCTCCGCTCAGAAGAACAGCCACCGTTACTCCAAGGCTTAGGCTTCCCTGGAAAGTATCTCCTAATGTGAATGAGCCGCTGCACGCATATCGCGTGTGGGTCAAGCCGTTCATATGCGAATCCATTCAATTGCACCTAATGAACCTTGGTGATGGCTCAATAATAGCTTCAAGATGTTAGGCTGTAATCCTTATTCGTCGGATTTCCATCGCGTCGTAGTGTGGAGGCCTGCCTTGATATCGAAAATCAGCAGTGACGCCATTGCCATATCATCCGCGATCCATGGCCCATCGTAATGAGCCAAAATGGGAGCATTAAGCCTAAAAATGGTGGTTAATGTCCCGTTTAGGGGACATTAACTCTCGCGCCCCATTAGAGACATATCCTCATCGCTCGGCTTTAAGGCGGGAATTTATTCTTCGATTCGCCAGTTTCATGACGAGTCCAGCGCAAATTGGCTATCGACATGAATTGCCTAATTGCCAGCGCGCCACGTTCATTTCTGGCTTTGGAACCTGGCAAGGTTAGAGCTGCCTCGACCATGGCACGACTCGCTTCGTACATCGCAAATGCGTTGAACTCAGAATCAAGCAGTACCAAGAGCACAGTATCGAAGGGTTGGCGAAGATCAATTGCCCCCATTCGGCCCGTAATCTTTCGTGGGTTCAGGATGCAACGGCCCTTTATCTGGATTCTCGCGACTCCATCTTCCAGCGCCTCTGTAGCGTCGTAACCTGCCTGCCTTGCAGGATGTAGTGACAGGCCGAGCCTAGCAGCAGCTTCGTACTCTGCGACCTCGCCGGTCACGCCCAGCGGCTTGCCGGTCAGGCGATAGAATCTACGCGCGAGCACCTTGGCCTCTTTCAAAATCTCTAGGATTTCATCCTGGATTAATGCAGCCTGGTGAGGTTCCTGGCCATAACTGAGTTCAGTCATCTGCAAATGCCTCGAGCGCAGCGAGCAGCTTGGCTAGCTCAGCCAGGTTGGCCGCCGTCACGATGTCATATTCTCCTCGACTACTCAGCCGATATACCTCTCGAGCCTTTTTGACCCGTTCCAGTAGAGGAACAACAATGCCTGACGCTCTTTCAAGAAATTCGTTAATGTCTGCCCGTGTTTGAGGGATCTTGTAGCCTTTGGCCGCGCTTGTGATGATTACGTCGGCATCCCGAAGCTTGGCAATGCCACTGGAACGAATTCTCTGGCCGTTGACCTCTCCCAGTCCGCTGTCTTTTAGATGGGCCATGATCTCCGTAGTCAGCACGTAATCCTTGGTGACGAATTCGCTTTGAAATCTTAAGAACCGCAGGATACTCAATTGCAGGCGCTCATCCTCATCAGGGTGTTCACCAGCCCGCTCGCTAAAACGATTAGCTTGGCGGAGAGCTTCTTGGTGTACCTGGTAGTCTGCATACCCAGATTCATCCGTCGGTGGTGGCAGAAGAGACTGGTACTTGGATGGCCACTCAAGCATTCCAAGAGTCAGGCGGCGTAGGATCTTTTTGTAGGCAAGAACTGCTTCTTCCGATGCTTTCTCTTCGTAGATCTGAGCGACTGAGCCAGCGAAGAAATCCGCAACCTGAACCAAAACGTTGTCCTTACTGGCCATCGTCTGGAAGGCATCCTTATCGCCAAATAGGTCGTCCACGAATCGTTCTGCAACGTAGCTTTTGAGGCTCTCCTGAAATTCCTGGCCACCATGTTCGTCTACGACCATCTGGAGGTCAGGGTATGCACGGAACAAACGTTCATAGAGCAACCCGTTGACGTATTTTATGAACGAGGTCTTGATACGGAGGCCGCCGTCTTTGTGAATTCGAGACTTATCAACGACGGTGAAATAGAGCTTGAATGGCAGCTCAGCTAGCTCGTTGAGGATTCGGGCACGGCGATCTGAATCTTTGGGCTTCAGATTGCTAGATTTGATCTCGCCTGTTTGAAAATGACGCATGCGGAGTGCTTCAGCTTGGGCATAAGCAGCTTCCAGATCTTTCTCTGCCACCAGAATGGAGCACACGATGAAGAATCCCGAGCTTCCTCCCTTTGACGTATCAAGGTCGGAATTCCCGGACTCATCCACGAATGCATACGTTCTGTCCATGAGCTTGCTCCATCAACAACGTACTGAGTGCGGTGGGTCGCCCAATGGCAAGGTGGCGAACTTAGTTCGTCGCAGTGGTACTGCCTGGAGCGGGGCCTTCGCTGAACGTGTAGTTGATGACCACGTCATTTCGGATCAAGACGTCGAGAGTTTTCTGGGTGCCCGTAGTCGTCACCTTCATGGTGACCACGTAGCTTTGGGCATGGGCTGAGCCATTGGTGTAGGTGTAGATCCACTTTTCGTCAGTCTCGCTGACAGCACTCTTGGCATAGGGCTCACCAAACAGGGACTTCAACTCAGTAGTCGTCGTTTTGCCTTTGGTGATGCTCGCTACACTGGCCGACGGAAAGTCTCGCCCTGCGGTGTAGTGGGACGTAGCGCAACCGCCAAGTGCGACACAGATCCCCATTACTGCGATGAGCTTTTTCATATCCATCCTTGATCGTAGAAAGTTCCAAATCTAGCTGGCATCGAGGCTAAAAGCCATCGCCAAGGTGATCAGCTACTTTCGTGCATTCGCAGATAATGCCTTGCACATGTAGCAAGCCGAGCCAGGGCAAAGCCCCATGAACTGCTCCGTCTGAGAAATCAGAGGCGGCGCAGAACCTCGTTGGTTTGCTGCATAGCCCTGCTGTTCAAAAAAGCCTGACGCAGTTGTTGTCAGCAAATGAAGTCGAGCGATTCCCAGCTCGGCGGCTTTCGCTTCAATGACCCGAAGCACCGTGACACCGACCCCCTTCGATCTGTGTGTCGAGACTACGACCAGGGAACGCAGCAACCCGTCCGTACCATGCGTTTCGAATCCTCCCCATGCGACCGTCTCGCTGTCCAGTGTGAACTCAAAAAATGTTCGGCCCGGAAGATCAATATCGTCTGCAGGAAGGTCAGCAGATTTCAGTGCATCGCGAAAGAGCTGCCATTGCCCTCCGGCTATTTCCGTTGCCTGGATCATCATTTCCTTGCCCATCCCCTTATCTCCTTTGTGCCGCTTTGTAGGAACTGTCACGGCTCAAGCCTAAGCAGCAGCCATCATATTCGCTTTACCGAATATTCGCCAAAGCGTATATTCGATTTTCCATATGCGTCGAGTTTAACCATGAGCCCTGCTATCAAAGTGCTATTCGTGTGCGTTGCCAACTCAGCCCGATCCCTGCTTGCAGAGGCATTGCTGCGTCACACCGATCATCGCTTCGAGGCCTTCAGCGCAGGGTCTGAACCGTCTGAGGTTGATCCGCGCACAACTCAGGCATTGGAGGCTGTTGGAGTCGATGCAACGGGCTTGCGCAGCAAGTCCATCAGCGAGTTTCAAGCTGATCGATTCGATTACGTAATCACTCTTTGTGATAAATCCGCAAGCGAGTGCCTACCAATGCCCAATGCAGGTGAAATCATTGCCTGGGATTTTCCTGACCCAGTTACTAGCGATGATCCTGGCGCATTTCGCCACACGCTCCACGACATCCACGAGCGCATAAAGCTCTTCGTTTTGGTCAAGACCAAACACCTGGAGGATCTATGACAGAACCCATGAACCCCACCACCTTATTCAAGTGCCTAGCGGATGACACCCGAGCAAAAATTTCGCTGCTTGTCGTGAGTGAAGGTGAGCTGTGTGTATGCGAGCTGACGGCAGCACTTGACCTGAGTCAGCCGAAGATTTCTCGTCATTTGGCGCTGCTGCGCTCCGCCGGTTTGCTGTTGGATCGTCGCCAAGGCCAATGGGTGTATTACCGACTGAATCCTGATTTGCCCGAGTGGGTGACGGCAGTTTTGAAGGAAGTGGTAGACGCCAATCAGCAATGGCTGGAAACCGAGGCTAAGCGCCTCTGCGGCATGAACGACCGTCCGATCAACCAAGCCGTGTGTAGCTGATTCACGCCCAACCGGATTAATGAAATGCTGATTGCCGTATTGATCTTTATTGCCACCATCGTCCTTGTCATCTGGCAACCCAAGGGGCTTGGGGTTGGCTGGAGTGCGATGTTCGGTGCCATCGTGGCGTTGCTGGCAGGTGTCGTTACGCTCGCAGACATACCGGAGGTATGGCGCATAGTCTGGAACGCTACCGGAACGTTCATCGCGGTCATTATCATTAGTCTGTTGCTTGATGAGGCAGGCTTTTTCAAATGGGCTGCGCTGCATGTGGCCCGATGGGGAGGCGGGAGCACCCGCAAGCTGTTCGCATTTATCGTCCTGCTGGGCGCAGCGGTGTCTGCCCTGTTCGCTAATGACGGAGCAGCATTGATCCTCACACCCATTGTGATCGCGATGTTGCTGGCGCTGCGTTTTTCTCCTGCTGCTACGTTGGCATTCGTTATGGCAGCCGGTTTTATCGCCGATACGGCGAGCTTACCGCTGGTGGTTTCCAACCTGGTCAACATCGTTTCTGCCGACTACTTCGATATCGGCTTCAACGAATATGCTTCGATCATGGTGCCGGTAAACTTCGTCAGCGTGGCGGCGACATTAGTCATGTTGCTGTGGTTTTTCCGCAAAGATTTACCAAAGACCTATGACCTCAACCAACTGGACAATCCGGACGAGGCAATCCACGACCGGGCCACTTTTTTAGCCGGCTGGTGGGTGTTGGCACTACTCCTGATCGGCTTCTTTGTCATTGAGCCATTGGGGGTGCCAATCAGTGCCATTGCAGCGGTCTGTGCATTCATTCTTTACGTCATCGCGGCTCGTGGTCACGCCATCAACACAAGCAAGGTGCTCAAAGAGGCGCCATGGCAGGTGGTGATTTTTTCTTTGGGTATGTACCTGGTTGTTTATGGCCTGAAAAACGCCGGTCTGACCGACCACATCGCGCAGATCCTGAACGTGTTCGCCGGTTATGGCGTTTGGGGCGCGTCCCTAGGTACAGGGCTGCTAACAGCGGTGCTGTCTTCGATCATGAACAACATGCCTACGGTTCTGGTTGGTGCCTTATCCATTCATGCCGCCGAAGTTGATGGCGTCGTTCAGCAAGCGATGGTGTACGCCAACATCATTGGCTGCGACCTAGGCCCAAAGATCACGCCAATTGGCAGTCTGGCAACTCTGTTGTGGCTGCACGTGCTCGCCCGGAAAAACATAACGATCAGCTGGGGTTACTACTTCAAGACCGGGATCGTGCTGACCGTGCCCATCCTCGTCGCCACATTGTCCGCCCTGGCACTGCGCCTCAGTTTCTGAATCAAGGAATCGTCTGATGAAAGTCTTGTTCATGTGCACTCACAACAGCTGCCGCAGCATTCTGTCCGAGGCGCTATTCAACCACTTGGCGCCCGAGGGTGTAGAAGCCGTCAGCTCAGGAAGCTTTCCCAGTGGCCGGGTGAATCAACGGGCATTGCAAACGCTGGAGGCGGCGGGTATCTCCACTGCGGGCTTGAGCAGCAAGGCTTCGGATGCTTTTGAAGGCTCGCCTCCAGACATCGTGATCACCGTCTGTGACCGGGCAGCGGGTGAAGCGTGCCCTATCTTTTTAGGGGCAGCCTTGAAGGCGCACTGGGGCTTGGCCGACCCGTCCGAAACCACCGGATCGGAAGCCGAGATTACAGGCGCGTTTGAATCCACGCTCGCCAAGATCCGCGAGCGTGTCAGTGCATTTCTTGCCCTGCCGCTGAAGACAATGAGTGCTGACCAGCTCAAAGCTGAACTGAACCGCATCGGTTCGCTTTGAGGATCAACCGAGGCAGCGCCCCGCTGGGCGCCGTCGTAGGAGTTTATATGCAAGACACATTGCCGAACGTACACGCCGATCTGATCGACATCCCTTCAGTGGAGCAACTGACCCCGGCGTCCCTGTCGATCCACAAACCTCGAATCCTCCTTCTGTATGGCTCGACCCGAGAGCGCTCTTTCAGCCGATTGGTCACACAGGAGGCCGCACGTCTTCTGGAGCAATTTGGTGCCGAAACTAGGATCTTCGATCCGTCAGGGCTGCCGCTGCCGGATGATGCTCCCGACACCCACCCTAAAGTTGCCGAGCTGCGTGAGCTGATGCGGTGGTCTGAGGGGCAGGTATGGTGCTCCCCTGAGCGTCACGGCTCCATGAGTGCAGTATTCAAAGCCCAAATTGACTGGGTTCCGCTGGCGATAGGTGCTGTACGACCTACGCAAGGGAAGACCCTTGCAGTGATGCAGGTCTGCGGCGGCTCGCAGTCTTTCAACGTGGTCAATCAGCTGCGGGTACTGGGACGATGGATGCGGATGTTCACCATTCCGAACCAATCTTCCGTTGCCAAGGCATTCACCGAGTTTGATGAGGCAGGCCGTATGAAGCCGTCCTCGTACTACGACCGCCTGGTAGACGTGATGGAAGAACTGATGAAGTTCACGCTGCTGTTGCGGGATCGGCAGGACTACCTGGTTGATCGCTATTCCGAGCGTAAAGAGTCCGCCGAAGAGTTATCCAAGCGCGTCAATCAGCTTTCCATTTAATGCCTGGGCGAGGGAATTGTATGAGCCAGATCACGATCTATCACAACCCGCAATGTGGCACCTCTCGAAACACCTTGGAACTGATCCGCAACAGCGGAGAAGAACCGACCATCGTCGAATACCTGAAAACTCCACCTGATCGCGCCACGCTGGTGAGGCTGATCCAGGATATGGGTATTGAGGTGCGAGCCCTGCTGCGTATCAAGGGCACTCCTTACGAAGAGTTGGGACTGGGCAACGCATCACTGAGCGATGAACAGCTCGTTGATGCCATGATGGCTCATCCCATCCTGATCAATCGCCCCATCGTCGTGACGCCTTTGGGCACACGCTTGTGTCGTCCGTCAGAGGCAGTCCTCGACCTTCTGCCGCAGGAGCAGCGCGGCAGCTTCGTCAAAGAAGACGGACAAGTCGTCATTGATGAGAATGGCCGTAGGGTTTAAACCGATGTAAAGCAGATGGGCCTGGAGAGATGCTGGTGAATCAAAACTCGAAATTTGATGTAGTGGTCATTGGCGGTGGCCAATCCGCGCTCACCGTAGCCTATTTTTTGAGGCGTACAGGCCTTTCCTACGTATTACTCGACGCCGAGTCGGCACCGGGAGGGGCCTGGCGGCATGGGTGGGATTCTCTGAGACTATTCTCGCCGTCTGCTTGGAGCTCAATTGCCGGCTGGCCCATGCCAGCAGTATCCGATGGGACTCCTGGGCGGGACGATGTTGTCGACTATCTAACTCAGTACGAGCGCCGATATGACTTCCCCATCATCCGTTCCACGCGGGTGACCCATGTCGAGAACATCGAAGGCGGGTTGCGCGTTTTTTCCGGGGATACTTACTGGGATGCCAAAGCGGTCATCAGTGCAACAGGCACGTGGAGCAGTCCGGTTATTCCAACCTATCCAGGGCAGGAGCTTTTCGAGGGGCAGCAAATCCATTCCGCCCATTACGTTGGGCCGAGAGAGTTCGAAGGGAAGGCAGTGCTGGTCGTTGGCGGTGGTAACTCGGGTGCCCAGATTTACGCCGAAGTTTCAAAGGTGGCTCACGCAACCTGGGTGACTCAGCAAGCGCCAAAGTATCTTCCAGATGAGGTCGATGGCCGCGTCCTGTTCGAGCGGGCCACTGCTAGATTGAAGGCGCAACAAGATGGGATTGAGCCTCAACAGCCCGTTGGAGGGCTGGGAGACATTGTAATGGTGCCACCGGTAAAGGAAGCTCGCGAACGCGGCGTGCTGAACACGGTGCGGCCATTTACGCATTTCACCTCAACAGGTGTTGTGTGGCCATCGGCGGGGGCCGAGACGAAGATCGATGCCGTCATCTGGTGTACTGGATTTTCTCCAGCGCTCGACCACCTGAGCAACCTGGGTATCGTTGGCGATGACGGCAAAGTCGCCGTGAATGAAAACCGGAGTGTTGCTTCACCTAATCTGTGGTTGGTGGGCTACGGCGATTGGACGGGGCTAGCCTCCGCTACATTGATCGGAGTGACACGCACCGCTCGAGATGTAGTCAACCAAGTCCAAAGCTATCTCAAAAGCGAACTCTGATCGCTCGCGACGCAAATCGAGTGCGCCTACTGTGATGCGACTTCAAGCTCAGGAAAGAGAATAGGCTCCAGTGGAGGAGTTGTCTGGCACAGCCCGAGCCGCCAGTAACCGACGTCGTGCCATTTCCCGAGCTTGAAGCCTACCTCCGGATATGTCCCGATATGGACGAATCCCAGCGACTCGTGCAGACCCACACTGCCTTCATTGGGTTGAGCAATTCCGGCGTAAGCTGCGCGAAAGCACTGTTTTTCAAGGATCGGAAGCAAAGTCTCATAGAGCTCACGGCCAACGCCCTGTCGGCGAGCCGATTCAGCTATGTAAACCGTCACGTCCACCGCCCACCGGTAGGCCGGACGTGCGCGGTGCTGGCTGGCATAGGCGTAGCCCTTGATCTCCCCACCTTCTTCGGCCACCAAGTAGGGATAAATCTGAAGCGTTGTCGCTATTCGCTGAGCGATTTCTTCAGCACTTGGCGGAATCTCTTCAAACGAGATCGCCGTTGCTGAAACGATGGGGGCGTAAATGCGCTGGATGGCTACAGCATCTGCCACCACTGCCGTACGGATTTTCAAAGCCATGTATGTCGTCCCTGATTCGAAAGTTGAACATTACCCTTTTTAGTTTAGCTTTGGACATGTTCGAAATTTGAAGTCGTGGGCATTCTTGAAATCGTCGCAATCTCCATTTGGATCGGTTCTGATTAAGACCGTCAAATGTTTTAGCGACATCGCTGAGTATTCACTTTGCATCCATGTCAGGGCTTCTTGGCTATGACCAGCAGCCCCGCCACGATCAGGCCCGCGCCTGCAATCATGCGCAACGTGATGACCTCTCTGAGCACTAGGGCTGCGAGCAGCATGGCAACGATCACGCTACCTTTATCGATCAGTGCCACCGTGGCGACATCCCCTACCTTCAGTGCCTTGTAGTAGAAGATCCACGACAAGGCAGTGGTAACGCCAGACAGTCCCAGCCAATACAGATTTCGGCTTGTGATGTTGGCCACCTCCTGTGTCGGAACAGCCCAGGCCGCGAATACGAGTACAAAGGCACACACAAACAGGGTGCGAACTGTTAGACCAAGCTCAGCTGAAATGCCTGCGAGTCCAATCTTTGCAATCACAGAAGTAAACCCGGCAAAAAACATTGAGATGAAGGCATAAGCTACCCATTTTTCCATGCGTGTATTTCCCTGAACATTTGATGTGCAAGCGACTGAGAGGCCAATCACAAATCACTTGCCCCTCAGTACCTACTCCCGGCTAACGCAGTCAATTTGGCGTATGACTTATTTCGGAATGTACGCCGCGACCGACTTGCGAATCTCTTCCCGCGCTTCATCTGCGCTTCCCCAGCGGCCCATCTTCACCCACTTACCCGGCTCCAACGCCTTGTAGTTTTCGAAGAAGTGCTGGATCTGCGCGAGGAGTAATGCAGGGAGGTCTGAGCACTCCTTAACGTCGTTGTACATAGAGCTGAGTTTTTCATGAGGCACAGCGATCACCTTGGCATCCGCTCCAGCTTCGTCCGTCATGTACATCACACCAACCGGGCGACTACGAATGACAACGCCAGGTGATACTGGGTAAGGACAAATCACTAGCACGTCGAGAGGATCGCCGTCATCGCTGAGCGTATTTGGAATGAATCCGTAGTTGGCCGGGTAGAACATAGGCGTGCTGAGGAAGCGGTCAACGAAGATCTGTCCGCTTGGCTTGTCCACCTCGTACTTGATCGGCGAGTGGTTTGCAGGAATCTCGATAACGGTGAAGAAGTCATCGGGAATCGCGTTACCAGCTGGAATGTCCGTGTAGCTCATGCTCATATCTCCAAGCGTCTATGAAAGGCAAAGGCCGCTGACTTTTTTGCCAACGGATACACGTGATTCGATTTTTTACGCTGACCAACCAACAGATTTACTGGCTATACGACAAATAACCTTCTGATCGCATCCAAGTCAGCCCAAGGTTGCGAAAATTGCGAGCTGACCTCAGCACAGCCAAAGCCATGGGCGAATGGTTGATTACTCAATGTCTCGGGCTGCTGAGCCGCGCACTTTCGACAAATGACAATGCCGCTTTGGATTCTCCATCTCTTGTTCCATTCGACTAGCTTCTCGGACGGGGTCATTACTTCTCTCTCGCGTCAATCTGCTTGGCCTCAAATCGGTGGGTATCACCGCACAAATGCATCATGTCCTGCATAAATGGCACGGCTTCCCAGGTGCTCTTCTATCCGCAGAAACTGATTGTATTTTTCGACCCGCTCCCCCCGGCATGGAGCTCCTGTCTTGAGATGGCCAGTCCCCATCGCGACAGTCAGATCAGCGATGAAGCTGTCCACCGTCTCCCCGCTACGATGAGAAACCATCGCCCCCCAATTTGCCCCGTAGGCCATTTCGATGGCGGCCTTGGTCTCAGTCAGGGTTCCGATTTGATTGGGTTTGATCAGTACGGCATTGGCGACGTTTTCTGTGATGCCTCGCTGAATCCGTTCGACATTGGTGACAAATAGGTCATCTCCAACCAACTCGATCCGGTCACCCAGAGCAGCATTCAATAGCTTCCAGCCTGACCAATCGTCTTCCGCGAGGCCATCTTCCAGTACCGCAATCGGGTACTTGTCGACCCAGGAGGAATAGAGGCTAATCAGCTCTTGGGCATCGACCTTACGACCTTCCGAACGCAGATGGTAAAGACCGTTTTCATAGAAACCGCTGGATGCTGGATCGATAGCGATCTCGATCTGAGATCCAGGGGCGTAACCGGCCCTTTCAATTGCCTTGATGATCAGCTCAATGGCATCTGAGTTTTTCTTGAGTGTCGGAGCAAAGCCGCCTTCATCTCCGACCGCAGTTGAGTAGCCGGCGTCCTTAAGCACCACTTTCAGCTCGTGGTACACCTCAGCGCCCCAACGAAAGGCTTCCTTGAAACTGCCAGCCCCTGTAGGTGCAATCATGAATTCCTGAAAGTCAGGGCCTTGCCAGTTGGCGTGAACACCGCCATTGAGAATATTGAACATTGGGACGGGCATTCTTGCTGCTTGCTCGCCGCCCAGATATTGGAACAAGGGCAAGTTCAGCGCAGAAGCCGCCGCTCTGGCAACGGCGAGGCTCACGCCCAAGATCGCGTTTCCTCCAAGCCTGGATTTATCAGAGGTTCCATCCAGCTTAATCATCAGATGATCAATCTGTTCCTGGTCAGCCGCATCCAGGCCTCTCAAAGACTCAAGTATTTCGGTATTTACATTGCTAACGGCCTTCAAAACTCCTTTGCCGGAATACCGCTGTATATCTTGGTCACGCAACTCAACTGCTTCGTGAGCGCCTGTAGAGGCACCGGACGGTACTGAAGCCCGGCCCATGGCGCCGCACTCCAAGGTGACGTCGACTTCAACGGTAGGGTTGCCGCGTGAATCGAGAATTTCACGTGCATGAATGGCCTGGATTTGCGTTTTCATAGATCTTCTCCAAGTAACGATTCGGGAACGTCATTAACGATGTGAAACCGTTGAGAGGCCTCTATGTCGGACGTCAGCTCTCCATGAGTATCCTGAACAGCTGCACTGCCGACACCGCAATTGCGGGAACCAAGAAGCCTCCAATAATTAGTTCAGGAATCTCTCCCACCAAGGGCATGAACTGCTCTCTTTTTGCCATCTGGAAAAGCTCCATCATTTGGTTTGAAGCAACCATTACAGAGCAGCAATACGCCGTCTGGGCTTGTAGCCTGGCGCGCCTTTGATTTAGCAGATGAAAGGTCAGCAAGGACACTCCAACGCTTACGATGAAAAGCGCGGCGAACTCATAGACGGATCCTGTGAAAAACCTGCCCATCACAAGCCCGAATACGATGCTCAGCGTCACTGCGCTCATGTGGTCTCCCAATTCTCTAAAATGATTTTGATGAGCCGACGTCGGTGAGCTCCATTTCGCGATCTCATCTTTGGATTGCCAACCGCCATCGCGCTCAATGTTGCTGTGCTCTCAGCTCGTAGCCCGGTACGCAGGTCTGGGCTACGTCGGCCTTGCAGGACTTTTCACTGGGCATACGCATCGTGACCAATGCGCCTTCGAGCGAGGTGACGATGTACCATCCCTCACTCGAAACCTTTTGACTGCCTGCGAGGCCAGCCAGAAAAAGTGACCAAAAAACCAGTCCTACGAGAAGCCGCCTGTTGTCACGAGCCGAGTTAGCAGGGGCTGGCTGTGGACGTAGGTTATAAACTCGGTACATTGCGTTTATCCTTTTTATTTGTTGTCCAACAAGGTGTGTTTTTTAGTTATTCGCCTGGCCCACTCGACCGTATTCGATGGGCAATTTGATATAGCTCAGTGAAAACGACTCCTTGGCCAATGCCTCCAGCAACCTGTCGCACCCAATTTCATCAGTGGATATAGTCACCGTGACGGGATGATCGGCACCGCTGAGGAAATGCGCCGTATGCAAATGCCCCAAATGATCTAGCCCCTCCGTACCGCTCACCAGCGTTGCTCCCAGAACACCTTGTCGCTTGGCGAAGTCGACCAGCCACTCCCCCAGTGGAAGGTGCTGGTAGTTGGTACTCTGTTCAGTGAAAAACGTCAGTTGAAAGCCGTTCATGGCAACATCCTCTAATGTGGCGAGAGCGACCAACGCCTGGTCGCCCATGCCTCTTCATTTGCGAACTGTTTCTTCGAACTGAATTACAAGGCCTCACTGAGCGGTAATTCGCATAAGAGAAGAACTGCTCGTACCTTGCGCAACTCGTCAGCGTGGTCGCGCAGGAACGTGCGCAGCTTGCCCTCTGTATCCAGCAATTCCAGACACTGGGGATGACGCATATCACCAAGCTCCGGGTGATGATGGGAAATGCGATGGCCCGGCAAATAGCCTGCAGAAATCGGTTTGAGCATGACCTGCTCAATCTTGGCTTTTTGGGCCACTTTAAGTAGATGCTGGGCAAGCGCGGGCGCACTCAGGTGATGCCAGAAATTAGTCACTCGAGCCCTGCTAGCACCAGGAAAATAGAGCTGCAAAGCTGTCAGGCGATCTTGGTGATGTTCAATCATTTCTCTTCCCCCACAAGAGTCACTTTCCGCTCGCTGGCGGATTCACTTTGAGCATGAAATTGCTTGATATCAGAGAGCCGGATTTCCTCCGGAAGAGGACGGTGATGCTTGCTGTGGCCGACGCGCTGGGCGTGATAGATCCCGGTGTGTCCGGATACGAGGTAACTTGCGATACAGGCAATGGCTGCAAGCGGAGCAATTTCGGGCCCGAAGAGCTCCATGGCCATGACGATGGTTGCCAGTGGCGTATTAGCTGCACCGGCAAAGACGGCGACAAAGCCGATACCAGCCAGCATGCCGAAGGGAAGGTGCAAGAGGGGAGCCAGCGCATTCCCCAAGGTGGCACCGATGTAAAACAGCGGTGTCACTTCACCGCCTTTGAATCCAGTGCCCAAGGAGACAACGGTGAACACCATCTTTCCAAGCCAATCCCAAGGGGCCATTGGCATTTGAAAGGATTGGACGATGCTCGGAATGCCTAGCCCGATGTACTTATCAACGTCGATGTAATGGTTACTACCGAGCGCCCACAATGCGACTGCGATCAGCAGGCCGCCGGCGAAGGGTCTTAATGGTGAATAGGTGATAAGCCGCTTAACGAAGGCTCCGAGCTTGTGGGTCGCTGTCGCGAATAGCAGGCCGGTAAGGCCAAAGACAATCCCAGCTGCCACCACAGCCATGACGCTCCACAGCTGCACCGGAACCACTTCGCCAATGACGTAATGCGTGTGAACCACGCCCCAGGCTTGCCCCACCTGGTCAGCAACGATTGCCGCAACCACGCATGGAAAAAGCGCGTCGTAACGCATACGTCCAATGGCCAACACTTCAAGTCCGAACAAAGCTCCAGCGAGGGGTGTGCCGAAGACGGACGCAAAGCCAGCGCTGATGCCGGCCATGAGAATCACCCGACGGTCTTCGCGGCGCAGACGGAAGACATGCGTCAGTTGATCGGCAAGGGCACCGCCCATTTGCACCGCCGTCCCCTCACGTCCCACAGATGCACCAAAAAGGTGGGAAACCACGGTTCCGATCAGCACCATCGGCACCATGCGCAAAGGCACGATCTTCTTAGGATCATGGATCTCATCGATGATCAGGTTGTTTCCGGCATCAACGGGTTTGCCTATCAAGTGATATGCAAGTCCCACAGCAAAGCCGGCCACTGGCAGGAGCCAGATTACCCAGGGATGGGTTTCTCGCCACTGGGTGGCATGATCCAAAGAAAGGAGGAATAACGCAGAAGCAGAGCCTGCCAAAAGAGCTACAAGACCAGCAAGCGCAAGCCATTTCGCTATATAGGGCAGTAAGTCGAGTTGTTCAGGTCGTCGAAATTTAGACATTTGGCCGGCCACAAAAAAGTAAGTGGGCCTGACCAAAAAGGGAATCTGAGCGCGAACGCCTACAGACCTGATTGATCAGGTTTCTGTAGGCATCATCAGCTGCTACGGGCGCAGCGGTTGGTTAATGGAGGAATGCCATCTCCAATCCGTCGATCTTAGCTAGCTCCGCTCAAAATGTAAAATCATGTTACGGAGGCAGTAAGCACAGGAAGATCTCCTGAAGCCTTGCTTGGTAAAAGGATGCCGGACTAGGTGGTTTTTTTGCCGACGAAGCCCATTTCAATTGGAGTCTTTATGTAAAACACCGAGATTTCCTCAAGCTCCAATCGTACGAACAACCGTTCAGATTCGTCCTCGGTGATAGCCATGCGAATCTCGGTAGGCTGATCCGCCAGTTCAAAAAAATGGGAGGAGTGTAGCCGACCGGTATGCCCAAAACCCTCGATACCCGTAGATAGGGTCGCACCACGTAGTCCCATTTCTTTCGCCAAATCTACGATCCAGTCGCCGAGCATCTTTCCCTGATAACGACGGTTCTGTTGGGTAAAGAAAATCACCAGAAAACCTTTCATTTTCATCTCCTCAACGCGTACCGATCATTTGATAGGACAGAAGCCCGGCAGCCGTCATCGCCAGCGAGCCCACGACGTGCAATGAAACCGAACCGAGCGCCCACAGCAGCCTGCCTTCCTGGATCAGGGCAACTGTTTCTGCCGAAAACGTGGAAAAGGTTGTAAGCCCGCCACAGAAACCCGTGATGATCAGCAGACGCCACTCAGGACTCAGGGTGGGAGATGCGGCCAAAAACGCGATGGCTAGGCCAACGATGTAGCCCCCAACCATGTTTGCAACCACTGTGCCTGGGGGAATCGTCGGAAACAGAGCGTTTAGCTTCATGCCCAAGAGCCAGCGCAACCAGGCACCAAGTGACGCGCCAACGGCGATAACTACAAGTGATTTCAGCATGGCGGGCTCACCTCGTCAGACCTAGGCCAAGTAGATACCAGGTAAGCACAACGCGGGAGTGACGACTGGGGTAGTAGGATCATAATCCTGTCCTAGATTGGGGACAGGAAGCGGATACACCTACGCACCCTGTCCAGGGTTCACGTAGGCATCATCAGCACGAAGGCGGTTAAAGGAGGAATGCCATCTCCTGATCTGATCCTATAGCATCAGCGCCAATGGCATCAAGAGCAGCTGCATGCAAGCGATCTGAAGGCCCTTTAGGCTAGGCAAGATGTTTGATCAATGATCCATGTACGGGCCGACCCTTTGCACGACTAGGTCATTTGGCGCGCATTTACATGGATTTAACCGATACCACGTCCACGTACTTGTACTTCTTCCTAGCAGCCTTCACAGCCTCTTGCTCAGCAAGCAACGAGCTCAACGTATCAGCCTCGTGAATCAACTCGACCATTTTCCCTTCAAACTCGTTTCCAACGCGTAACGTGACCTTCAGCCTGGGCGTGAATGTTTTTGCCGTTTTCTTCTTGGCTGCTGGAGCGACCTCCGATTTCGCGAGCACAACTTCTTCCACTGGCTCCTCTGCTACAGGAGCGGGCATCTGCTCCTCGGGCTGAGGCGTACCGAATAACGCACGACGCATTTCTTCTTCAGTTAATTCAGAGTTCATAGAACATCTCAAAGGGGGCGGTAATCAGCTCGATCTACTAGGATGGCTGCTCCAGCGTGTCCACTGGAAGCGTGTATGAATCGCCCCGCGCTCGACCTACATTCCTAGATCGACCTCAAGCCTGGCACCCTTCAAGCTGGGCGGCAGCTTTTCGACAGGCATGGCCCGCAACAACTTGTCGGCAAGATGCTCGGCGTGAGCGGAATAGATCGCGATTCTGTCTGGCTCTAGCGGCCTGTAAGGTACTACCGCACCGACAGATACTTGGGCAATTCTCAGTATATTCAGCACCTCATTGCCAATGTGAAGACTTTCCAGGTACTCGACGGTTGCGCGGACTCGCGGCTCTGCCTTTGTCCATAGTTCGACAACAATGTGATGAAGCCCTGCGGGGCCAAGGTGTTGCAGAGCAGTCCTCCACAGCAAACCTTCTTGGGCCATTTTCAGTCTGGTGCTGGTCATTCAAAAATCACGGCTATTCGGGCTTGGTTGTTTTCAAATACCTACGAACAGTCGCTTCAGAAAGCCCCAACCTTTCCGCGATCTCAGCAACAGAAATTCCCCACTGCTTCAATCGATTGGCTTCAATGGCATTTCTAGCCGCATCAGGACGAGCTGGCCGCCCAGGACGTGGCTTTCCAGTTCGAGCCTGCGACTCAATCTCAAGATCGATCCCTGCCTTCCTAATTCTTGCGAGTTGCTTCGTAAGACGTTTTTGGCCGTCCTTGAATGACTCGTGATTTTGCATGGAGGTCGCCATCAGCAGGAGCGTAGCCGGATCGAGGTCTAGGATCCCGGCGAGCCTCACCAGGACGTCGAGTCCAATACTGACTTCTCCGCGCTCTATACGGCTGAAATGAGAGCGCCCAAGATTGTTGATGTCCTCTTGGGACAGACCTTGGCCTCTGCGAATTCCACGAACCACGACAGCCAGTGCTTCTGCCGCATCCATCGGTATTTTCCCCAACCAAATCCGAGGATAAAGCCACACCTAGAAGCGTCATAACACGCCCAATCAGGTTCATTATGATTGCCTTGGGGCTTATCTAGAGGTTTAATAGCTTTACCCATGCGCCAAGGCCACGAAAAAGCAGCCCTGTCGTGGATCAGCCAAGCCATCGTGAGCGGCGGGTAGAGAGGGTTGAATTGTCAATTTGATGTTAATTACTGAGGGGAGGCCTTATGGCTAGCGTCGTAGAACCCGACTTTATGAAGGGGCCACGTACACCACTGGAAGGCCTGTCGAGCAGCTCTGATGCACGAGCGCTGGCGAACCAACGTTTTCCCGAAAAGCCTTACTGCTTGGTTCGAGACTGGACAATATTTCGCATTGAAGTCACCCGCGACGAACTCTTCAAATGCCATGCAGCGGGCCAGCTCCCGATGATCCTGTTTGCTCACAACGTGGCAGAGGACAGCCAAGGTCGTTTCGAACGCGGCGATTGGGTTCGTTCAAGCATGTGCACCGGTCTCCACGACGGTGTTGCGTTCGAGACCAGAAACTCTGTTTACGTATTGATTGGCCCTGGTCATGAACAGCTCGCAAGCCTGAAAGACGTTTTCTCCCTCTTCTAACCTGCGCTCTATATCGGAGCCCCTTCAGGCCAAGGACATACGATGTTTAGAACACACGACGCCGACATGCTGGGCCTACCGGGCATGTTCGGTGAGGGTCAATACCAGTGGCATCAGGTATCCAAAGTGCTTCGTAATCACTGGTATCACGTAACTGTCCAGGCCATTTACGAGGACAGAATTTCAGAGGCGGTTCTGATGATCGACAGCGAACCACGGCTTCAGCAACTGCTGATTGCCCAGGACGCGGAGACGATCATCACAGAGGTGCAAGTAGTCACACCTTCCCACATGAATGGCACGGGAGTTTGGCGCATGGAGAAACTGACCAAAGTGACGCTTGGTGAAGACCAAAACGAGTGTGTTGTGTGCCTGCTAGAGGTGGAGACCGGCTCCAAATACCACAGCTCTCACCAACCTGGCTTCAACACTGATGTGCTGAGCAACCTTCGTCCGATCTATCACGCAAACATGATTCGTACAGCCTGAGATTTACAAAGATTTCTGCACGATACCAGCACAGTTGGTTGCGTGTGGTTTTCCTGGTAACGCCATACTGGCTGCAAAAGGAGCGCAATTATGCTGAACACTGTGGATGTGAACTTTCATGGAAAACGACATACAGATTTCGATCTCGCACGAATCCTAAAAGCACAGGCGCAAGGCTTCGACAAACCGATAACAGCCTATCTCTGCGGAGTATCCATAAAGGCTCGTGCTGGATTAGGCGTCGTGTTTGGTCACAACCGTAAAGACCAATATGGACGGTTCGGCGACGGTCACCTGATCCGGACTTCTGACGTCATCAAAGCGGAGCGCGAGGGACGATTCTGGGTGCTGACGACTGTTAACTCTCGGTACGTGCTTGCGACGTTTCAGCGGGAAAATGGACGGGCGAGCCTGCGGGAGTTTTTGCGCCTTTCACATGGGCAGCAACATTTCACACCACCGGTACTTCAGTAGTGGTCGTGCTTACTTTGCCATCAGCGGTGCCTTCTGCATAATCACATCAATCCTCTGCGCGTCTATGTCAGCAGCCAGGAGCACTTCCTCCGAGCCCCTGCATGGTCTTGGTAGAGAGACTACTTCGCAAGGCTTTCCGGTTAAATTCCTGCCATCGTAACTTGATGGCAACGCGCGGCACGTACGCTTTGCGCATAACCACTTAGCGGGGCGGCTTATAGCTTCGAGGCAGAGCCATCCCGCCCATAATTCAATAACTTAACAGAAACGTCAGGTTAAGCGGCTTGGAGTAAACTGTGTAAATCTGCTCTAAGCCGTCTCGTCGTAGGTGCTCCAATAGAATGTAAGTCACATGTCGCAGAAAGCTTTTTCTGAATCCGCGCCTGAATAATTAAAAAAAGCTAGAGCTGCGCTAACAAGAGTAATCTTAGAAAAATGCTCAGCCATACCCCTTAGCTCTTCAAATGAACTCATCCTATCAACCTTATTACCGTGCAATATTTCAGACCTGCCATTTTCATAAATCCTGGATATAGCCTTATAAAGAGAAAGCGCTTCACCAATATTTACAACATTATCATTTACAGGAATCTTGGTTAAATTTGAAACCATATTTGCTATCACGGGGGTTTTTCCACCCCCACTACTTAATACATCTAAGCAAGTACCAAATTTTGCAATCGCTATCTGGTCATTCACCTCCCGGCATGCTTCACCGTGCCAATCAAGTGCTGTCGACCATCGCCGACAGAGGCCAGGACAACCTTCGTTCATATTGAAGAGGCCTGTCAATATTTTAGCTACCGCATCTAAAAATCTTTTCTGGTTACAACTCAAATTCTCAAGACTGAGTAGAAACGGATTGATTTCGTCAGATAGTTTAGCACCGGCATGCCAAAGAAACCCATCTGTCTCAACTATGCTATGTGTTAAGATCGGAGGTCTTCTCTCAGTATAAAGAGTAAGGCTTCTAAACATTTTATGACTACCACTTATTAGTGATATGGAGTCAAGTGCAGTCCTCGCTGCAATCGTGGAGAGCTTGTGAGAGAGGGCCTGCCCATAACCTGAAGTAGTTACCTTGATCATACTTCCTGATTTAGTAAGTACACCAAAAAGCGAAGTATTCAGAGGCTTTAGTAGTACACTTTTATCAACCAGCGCCGCTTTTAAGTTTTCACGCCAGTCAGAGTTATCTACCCCTAAATAGTTCAGCGCACTAGCAGGAAAATCAACAGAATCAATCCAATCCATTTTTTTAAAAATTGCAACAGGCCCCAGGATAAAAGGCCCATTACGCTCTAAGCCTGTGAGCGCAGCAGGTAAGTGGCACGTGAAGTCACGGGCTGATGTAGATGCCAGCTCTGCCACAGATGGCTTTATGACGCCTTTCAAGTAGGCAGGTAAGAAATACCTAATTGCACACGGACTCGTGCCAGACTCTAAAAACTCGGCATACACTCCAACCATGGCCTTTTTGATTAAACCATGATGCTCCGCTATATCAAGCTTAATACAATCAGGCCAACCGATTTTCAACAGAGCTGACGAAACGAACTTGATTTTGTTTTCTGTAGCGCCACTGACACTCATCTGCCAGCCACCTTTTGTTGTGACGAAATTAGGAGAGGCTGGCTCCTCACCTGTATGCGCCTTACTAAATGACACGAAAGCGTCGTAAATTAGTATTTCCAACTTCATAAAGGTTCCTCTTTAGCGTGAGAATACTGACTGCACGCTTATTAAGTGTAAAGACAGACTTGATTCTACTTAGGTTGAACCGCCACATCACAAATCAATGAACTCTTCGCGACAACGTATTTGCAGTTGGCAGTGTCAGGGCTCACTTCAAAGCTCTGATTTGTCTTTAAATATAGCTGTGAGACAGGATGGAAAACTCCCTGCAAGCATGCAATATAACCTGCGGCAGACATAAAGATACCCAAGAGAGTAAGCCAAAAAGTGCGTTTGTCACTTAATTTTGTTATTGTCAGCACAGCTGTCATTAAAAGTCCGAAGCATGTAGAAAACAGTGAAAATCCTAGGACTGCTCCCCAGCTGAACCATACACACAGCACTATAGTAGTAGCAAAGATGGAGGCAGCAACGATCATCAAAAAAATAATTAGCTTGCTGGTTTCTGTGTGATCAGGATTGTAATTTGTGCTATGTGGCTTTTTCATTCTTCACTTCTCCATAGATTCAAAGTGCTTTCAATTAATAGGCTGCAATGTTCATACGGTATTAGATAAGCGTCAATATTGATGGCACGCTTCTATCCCGGTTTCAGGTTTATGTACTTAGCCAAGTCTCTACTTTTTTGCAATCTGCCACCTTGGAGAGGCTTTGACCTTCGCGTATCTAGAAGCTCAATCAGGCGCTGTTTCTCCGTTTGAGAGGGAGGCCAATCATCAATCTCAACGCTGCAGTGAACGCACTCGCTCAGTGCCCATTTAACAATCATGTCCGCTGCAGCCCTGTAATGATCCGTCATGTACAGCCGTTGGCCTTCAACAGACCAGCCACGGCCAGCTAACTTGTTACGCCAGATTCTCGGTCGAAGCAGGACAAGAAATGCCAACCACCTTCAGTGCTTCCCGATGCGGAAAATTGATGGCGGCCTTTCCTGTGATGTAGCTGGTTGGTAACGCGTTTGAGAACAAAATCAAATAGCGGCTGCCTCATGGAAGCTTTTTGAGGCGGGCCAAGCCCTGTTTTATGTGGCCGGCGTTCTCGCCTATTGTGTAAAGCGCACCGCGAACGTTCTCACCGACTTGCGCATGCCCCTGGGCTTCGACCTGGAGGGTCAGCTCCATCAGGGCGGCCTCAAGGGCGAGTTGGTTCTCGTACATCCTTTCCAGGACGTCTGATAATGAGTATTCGCTAGCCACTTTTTCACTCCTGTTTTAAGCCGAGCATAGCAACAGGGGAATAGGGCGTTGGTCGTCGCTGGGACAGGACAGGGAGGCAGGGCGCACCGAGAGGTAGGCCCAGATCCGTATCAGCTAATACCGAGCAGCGCCTTGATCCCATCCCATGTCCCGCCAGTGAAGATACCTTCGCCAGCGATCAATGCTGGGGCAACGATCACCTTAGTGCCGACCCAGCTCAAGAATTTGCTCAGCTTCCAAGAGTTCAGATGAGGCTTGGGCTCGACATATTTCGCTGAAAAACAGAAAGCTAAAGTGAGAGGGAGAGTGGCTGCGAAAAGTCGCAAGCACAGTACCCTTGTATCTGTGGTTATCACCGGCAGCATTTCGGGTGTTAAAGCACTGCTCAAGAAATAAATACCCACACCTAGTAGGGTGGGAAGCACGAGAAAAATCCCGACATATTTGATACGTGTGAGTGATCTCTCAGCGGCTTCGGCAC
Organism: Pseudomonas sp. B6001; assembly: GCF_013386015.1. Lineage (NCBI taxonomy): Bacteria > Pseudomonadati > Pseudomonadota > Gammaproteobacteria > Pseudomonadales > Pseudomonadaceae > Pseudomonas > Pseudomonas sp. B6001. Next base: position 278,157 of record NZ_JACAOX010000001.1, on the reverse strand, counting down.
GGTCTCGATGAGCCTGGATCTCGTTTGTGGCCTCGTTAGCTTCCTGCAGACGCTGCTGCAACTGAGTCTGTGTATTCTCGAGATCTTGAGCCCTCTGCTCGGCCATCCTCCGCTCGGACTCTAAATCAGCGATCTGTTTGGCAGTGATGTCCTGCTGACCTTCAACGACAGAACGGGCCGCCCGCTCCTCGAGCAGGTGCTGCTCCTTTTCATCCAGTACGGCCTTGGTTTCTTCAAGCTGCTGGGAAACGTTTCGGTGGTGGCTCAACAGCTCATCATGTACCAACTCGAACACTTCCTGATTGGAAGCCTCGATATTGCTGATCCGTGCGCGAAGCGCCCGATTAGTAAGCACCACGCGGATGGCGGATTCTGGTAGATCTCCAACATTTTCGAATCTCGACATTGATTCCAGCACCTTCAACGTCGCCCTTTCGTCCTCAAGATCGAACGATTGGAAAAAAAGTGGCAGGCGCAAGGAGTCAACCAAACTTTCTTCGAGTTCTGGAGAGCGAGGCACCCAAAACTGAATGAGCTGAACCAGATTGCTTGGATGCAGTACCACCGGCAGCTTCGCGCGGATGGCTGCGCGTTTTGCTCGGTCAAAGCCGATCAGGCGCCAGTCTATGGAAACTGCCCAATACTCAGTCTCGAAAGGTGACTCATTATTTGGGGGGCGACGGTCGTTGACGGCATGCCAAAGTACGGCGTCATGCAGCAGAGCTTCGTACCCTTTGCGACGTTTCTCCGGGAGTTCTTTTGTCTCCCTCTCAACCTCGTGCATTACATCGTCAATGACATCTTGGCGTGTGTGATAGATGCTTGGATGTGCATCCAGTACGCTTATTCCTTTTTCCTCTAGGATGAACCTAAGCTCATCAATGTAAGGGCGAAAGAAATCGGCTGCAGAAAGATTTGCAGTCGAGGCGGCAGTGCTGAAGAACTTTTTGGCGATGCTGGGTAGCGGCTGAGTCATGGCTACGCGGGACATTGCCTGAGTGACCCGTATGCGCTCAATAATATGCAGTTGTGCGATTAGAACGCGCTTGGCTTCTTCCAGGGTGCTCGGCAGGACGTAAAGCTTTATATCCAGCTTCCCGTTGCTCTTGTGAGCCAAATCAACGAGTGATAACGCTGCTGCGTCAGCCGGGTTGTCGTGAAGCTGGAGCACTGAGAAAAGGAAATTGGTATCCAGTACCACCTTAATTGTTTTCACCTTACGAGCCTGGTTGATGGCAGCAAGGGTTTCAGGGTTGAGGCGGGTTGCCTCCGCGAAAAAGTAGGCCGTCATGAAACGAAGAATCTGGCTTCGACAGACTTGATTTCCCGGATTGAAGAAAAACATCAAAACCTTACGCAGACCCTCTCGGTTGTCGGCGTCCACTTTGTGGAAAAGGTTATGCAGCCAATCAAAATCGTTTTGCAGCTTTCCGCCAACTAATAGCCGGAAGAGGTTGGCACCGCTGACGCGGATAGCTCGAGAAAGCGCCTCAGTGAAATCTTTCCATACCAGGTTGGGGTCAAGGGTTGGACAGTGTTCCCGGCAGGTCACAATGAAGTCCGCTTCGCATGCATCCTGCTCCGCATGTGCAGCGGCAGCTTGAACAGATAGATCGTTAAAAGCTCGCTCAGTCAGTTTGTAGGCTGGCCCAGGCAAGATTGAAACGGTTCCCTGATCACGGAGATTATTTAGTTGCCTTTCAAGTTCGTCATCAGATCCTAGGGCTCCGGGCGCCTCTGCACGAATCGCGTCATGTAGCGCATTCAACCCCAACGCTGCACCATGATTCTTCCAAAGCACGCCTTTTACGATCTGGCTGACACCTTTTTTCCACCAGCCTGACTCGTTCAACTCCACGTGGTGGATTAGTGCGACGATATCCGGAGAAAGCTGTCGGTTAGCCATGGAAACAGCTCCTAAAGGCCTTCAATGCGCGTCGTTCCTTCACAGATGCTTCCTTTTTATTATTGATTCCGCCAGCGGAAAGAAGCGAGTGGCTTACCCGCTCAAGGATGGTACGAGGTGCCCTAAGAACTATGCAATAGCATCCTGCCATTAGTCGGCGCTCGGATATGTGACTGCATGAGAGAGGTCATGACTTTCTCGGTCGCTCAGAGATAAGCGCATAGTTTCAGCTGCCTCGAATGAGAAAGCGGACTCTCCCATTAGCGAAGAAAAGCGAGCAAACCGAGTATCAAAGGAGTTCTTTTCTGTCGATTAGGGACGCGTTCAACGCACGCGGAGCGCGCAGGAAGAGAGGCCAAAGCGTGAGGATGGAAGCCCAGAGAGCCAAGACATCGGACACCGTCGGCATGGTTTACGACATCAGTCCAATGGGGCATATCAGAACCAAATTTTCATCACAACGCCTTCAACATTCGCTCAAGCGTCTGATGCTCCCATGTGCTGAGTAGTGCAACTGGATCAGTGCCACAGCGATCCCCCGAGTCAAACGACCACCGCCGCCCATCAGGACTCACGCATTGTTTGCAGTAGTCGAGCTGATTGCCGTCGTTGTAAATCGACATTCGCCATCCATCGACATCGACTTGGAAATGGCCGGAATAGATGTGAGCCCATGACTGCTGACTAACCTTACTCATGACGCTTCGACCGAAAATCGCCTCCCTTAGTACCTGGGATACCTCTCTTGCGGAGAGCGCAGCCGCTGTGTTTTGGCTAACTCTACCGACCTGGGATGAGCGAGCTTCTGCTCTGGCCTCTTCCAGCCTTTGCTCAGCGTACATAGCCGGATCATCATCTAGTTTGAGCGGGTAGCCTGCATCCGATAGGGCGTGGGCCCGCTCCTCAATCAGCAGGCGCTCGGGATCGCGAACCGCTTGGTAGGATCTGCCTGGTACGCGTTGAGTTACGCCAACCCGCAACTCCCCAGGACTTACTCTCCAGCCGGCATCGTCTGGGTGCTTGGTAAGCTTGTAACCAGAGCAGTTAGGCACGTGGTTAGTGATCTCGTACTCTCGCCATTCGGCCATAGCTTGACCGTCAATCTTCTGTGGCCTGCACTCAATCAGCCATGCCACCGCATTGATGAGTTGCCCATGTGAAAACACGGCGATGTCCTGGGCAGGATGCTCTGCAAGTCTATCTAAGAAAGACTGAGCTCTAGATATAAAGTCCAGGAATGACTCGGCGCCTTCACCATCCGTGAACGCTGGGTCTGACTTGGCCCAGTATCCCTCCACCCAAGCTCGTCTCTGGGCGACGGTCGTGTTGATACACCGTGCAGGTTCAAGGTAGGTGAACTCGTGAATGGGCCATATTTCAAACGGCACTGAAGGGAAAGCAGCCACTGTCTGCATTGCAGTTGCTTGCGCTCGGGAGAACGGCGAGGCAACGATCAGATCTGGGGCCTGGGCGAATGCCCCGGCCACCAAGTGCGCTTGTTCAACACCCTTTGGCGTTAGGGGGATGCTCGCATGATCCGAACTGGCTTCTCCAGCGTTCGCGGCGCTTTCCCCGTGGCGTATCAGTCTGACGTGCTTCACCGACCAAATACCCCCACTATTTCAGCCATCCGAACCTGCTCTCTACGTTATGGGCAACACCACAAGTGCCTACCTTGCCCAAGGATACACCGCAGCCATGAGCACGAAAGACACCACGTAGAGAAAGAGGGATCGCGATAACCTGGAGGTTTATGTATTCCAATACTTCTGAACGGTAGTCCGTGCAATTCCGAGCTTTTCAGCGATTGTTTTCCTGTCGAAACCTTGCGCTTTCAAGGCTCGAATGTATTCCGCATTAAGCGGCTGCTTAGGCTTTCCCTGGGAGCGCTTGATGAGCTTTCCGTTACTAAATTGCTCCTCTACCAACTGCCACCCTCCAGACATCTCGAATTCCCTGACACGCAAGGCAGTACGCTGTAAAGCCTCCGAGGGGAGTTCGTCACCCTGCGCAGCAATGGCGAGAGTGACCATAGTCAAAAGATCGAGGCCTAGGTAGTCAGCGATCTCGTCCAGTTTCTCCAACGTCGCATTCGCTCGGGCCTGCTCAAGCTTCCCCACGTACGTTCTGTGCGTTGCCCCCGCCAACTCTTCGTAACTCAATCCCTGATGAGCACGAGCTCCACGCAATGCTCCTGCCAGCGCTTCTTTCAGATGCATGAGTCGGATCCTCAAAACTGAGGATAGAGCCACGGCAAGCGTGTTTCGATAAACAGACCATAGTGATATTATCGTGATATATGGTTTGCCAAGCAGTCGTTTGATCATAGCGGCGGGATGTTTGGATTGATGATGGATTGGTCATGAGAGCAGCACCTAAGACACGGCCAGGGACGTCTCGATGGGAGACGCGCTCATCAAGTCCGACGTTCATGGCCCGCGTGAGCCCGCCTGCAATAGTCGCTGAGCGACGTCTTGGCAAGAACCAGATCCACTTTTTTGAGCGAAGGCAGGGATAGTGAGTGATGAAGTTCGATTGCGTGAAGGTTTCAGGAAAAGTTGACTACGTTCGATCTGTTGATCGAATGAACGGCGGACATAAAGCTAAAGTCAGCATTGACGGTGCAGTTATCCCGAATTTGCAAGTGTCGAACAAGCTTTACGAAGAGTTGGCGGTCGGCGAGAGTGTAACTTTGTATGGCTTGTTTAAAAGAAATAATGACAAAGAAAAAAACACAGGCATTTTGTACGGCCTAGCGAAGCAAAACGGCGAGAAATCATTTGCAACCCAGTATAGATATCAAGTCCCACTTTTCCTGACGGTCACTGCAGCCATAGCATTTTGCCTAACTTTCGTCGCCGGTTGGATCGCCTCGATATTTCCAGTGCTTTTCTTGTTTGGAGAAAATTCAGATTATATGTATACCACTACGGTATTTGCAGTAATTGAGTCGAGCTTGGTTGCCGCTTTTTTCCTGTGGAGGGCCTGGGTGATGTTCAACGCTACGTCTGATCCTGAAGCTTGGGAAACTACCGAAGCTGCAGTGCTATCGAGTCGCTTCAGTAAGCTCCATAAGTAATAATCCTGTACGTAGGGCACGCTTACACCCGCCCCGGCTCCAGGATCGCTGCGCCAGACTTTCCTTTCCTAGCGAGTATCGGGCAAGCGGAGCGCGCAGGCGTACAGGATGAGCGCCCAACGGGCTGAGACGCGGCGCAGCCGTGGCTCAGTTCTCGCCAGCCTTCCGCCGCAGGCGGCACGCCATAGCTACTACTGCCCGATATCAAATCAACAAGGATGCGGCTGAAATGACCGACGATGAACTCCGTCAGCTTGAGGGCGCTAGACGAAGGACTCTGTGGGCGCTTGCATGCCTCCGTCCTGGCGATCCCACAGCATCCGAGCTCCTTGCCATCCTCGATGATCTCGACGACCAAGAGCGAAACGACACCCCCTGTAGCGATAGGCTACTCGAGCTCTCTGAGGTTCGTAACTCTGTCTCGGTGACGCGCCACAACTCCGCAATCGACATCATTTTGGAGCAGACTATTCCGCAACCCTGGAGGGAGCGGTTCCATCAGGCAAGCATCGGGTCGACCAGCGTTCCTGATGGGCCGTACGCCACAGACTGGGATAAATTTTTGGTTGAATGGGAGCGTGAGATGCAGCATCTGCAAAATCACCGAGTTGCACAGGCTACTAACAGCTAGAACGGCTGGCGAGCAATGGCGGCGCAACCACACAAGCAGTCGGTGTAGCCGCTGAAAATCCACCCTACAACAGGAGCAGCAAGGTGGAACGGCCTTCGTTTTTTGTTGATTTTGAAGCTTCTGGAATAGCTCCTGATAGCTATCCCATTGAGGTCGCCGTCGTGTCGAGTGAGACCTCTTTCAGCTCACTTATCCAGCCAATCCGATACTGGACGCACTGGTCGTTCGATGCGCAAGACATGCATGGCCTTACGCAGGATCAGTTACATCAGGAAGGTGATACCCCAGCCGCCGTCGCGAGAAATATGAATCAGCTGTTTTCCGGGCAGGTGCTTTGCAGTGATTCACCTCAGGACGGTTTTTGGCTCGATGTGCTCTACGAGGCAGCAGATCTGATACCTACCTTCGAGTTGAAGCCTTTGGAGGTGTTGGTGGGTAGGGAGGCTGCAAGTGACATTTATCGCCTACTGCCAACAACCAGGCACCACCGAGCTTTCCATGACGCGACTGCTTTGATGAACGCCTGCCGTGTTTTTTTTGAAGCTTGAACTTTCGAAGGGGTGGAACCCATTGAGCTTTGGATCTTGCTCAGCCTGAGTGTCAGCTCGAACCAAAGGCAGGTGATTACGCGCCTGCATAAGCGCGGTAGGCGGAGCGCGCAGGCGTGAGGGATGGAAGCCCGAAGGGCCGAGAGGCCGGCGCTTGCGCCAAGGCTCGGTTTACGACAGCCCCTCCCCGAAGGGGCAGGCACCAACGCCAGGCCTTATGAACTGGAGACGAAGAACATTCTGCGAGGATGTGCCGATGGCAATGAAGAACGATGACGACACAGTGTACTGCGACGTTCAAATGCCCTTGGCTCAGGGCCGTGAGCTGTTGCAACTGGTGACGACATTGAGAGAGTCGAAAGCCCATCCGAAACTCGATATAGTTTTGGAACGCATACAGGACGAGCTCAGCACCTCAATCGATTTCATTGAAAACCCGCCGACCTGGGGGCCTTGGTGTCAGTGAGCCGAACTCCACCACTTACAAACCCAGATCTGTCTCAATTTTTATACCGCGAAGTTTCCTCGGGAGGGCATTCGGAGGGCACCACTCAAGCGCTTTGAAGATGCACAGATGCCAGACTTCAACCTGGACATAAAGCACACCTTCAGCAGTGTTATGGGGCATGAATCCACGTGGCTTAAACACCTGCTTCAGAACCTTGATGACGCCCCTGGGATAACGACCGCGCCCTTGAACATCTGAGACTGCCGCATACCTGAAGCAGCCTTTATCAAGATAGCCATCCGCTACCTGCATTAAGTTTTTTCGGATTTCTTTCTTGCTCATCCGCGAAGCGAACGCCCACCAAATGAGCTCGACGTCATCCAGACCCATCCCCTCTGGTGGGACGTCACCATAATCTTCGTATTGCTCAAGCGGAAGCTGCCGAACCGAACGAATCTCTCTACCTTGTCGTGCCATCAGAGCTCCGCATCCCAGGCATCCATCGCATCACTCAAAGTCGTGTACCACTGGAACTCACCGAGCTGTAGGGCATTCGCAATTTGCCTGTTGGTATTGCCTTCGACCCAAGTCGGGAGGCTCTCTATAGCCCCTGAGAACATGCTGGCCGTCGCGACGGAGTATCCACCGGTACTCGTAGACTGGAGGCACACATAGCGCACAGCAGTGCCGGTCTGCAACCTACGCCACGCCACGACCTCGATACAGTCCATGGCGCCCACCGGAGCCGCTACGGTGCGACTCACTAACGGTTCCACATGGGCATCTTCCGCTGCTCTGAATGATCGGTTAGGCGCGTGTGGTTTGTGGACAAGCTGCTTCAACTGCTCACGTGACGCGACGATCTGTTCGCGAAGCTCTTCAGGATCGATGGACATCCCGCCCTCCGGTGTCACCCTGAGGGTTTTGAGGCTGTTTGCTGCCCTGATGAACTCGCGCTCACGAGCTTTCTCATGGCCGGGGCGGCGGTCGGGGCTGATGAGGTTCCAAAAAATCGAGATTAGCTTCAATGCGTGTCTCCAACAGTACGGTAATGTCCGAAGTATCTCCCGAGCATATTACTCAAGGCTTTCCGACTCGAATGCTAGCGAATCGAGGCATCCAACAACGCAGACGGCTGTTTTCGGTGGCCTACGCATTTCTCGCAGAAGACCTGTATTCAGGATAGATCTTTGGTTTTGACGTACGGCAAAGGTCGCTCTAAATCCTCAAAGCTCATTCCCCGTCGGGTGGCGTTATGAGCCCAGCGTACAAATTGCTCAAGCAGCCTGTTGTTTTCGCGCGTGAGGCGTTGTACGCGTTCTTCCAGTTCTTTGTTCCGAGTTTCCATGAGTGCTATTTCGGGAGACTTGGATGAACCCTCATCTGAATTCCTGCACCGCTCTTTCGCATGATCCCAAGCGTCTTTAATTCGATCATGTCTCAGCATTGCTGCCTTGGTGTATCGATGACCTACATCTACGGCCAAAGTCTCTAAGTATAAATCCCAAGTGAGCTTACCTGCCCATCCATCTAGTATATTTACCGATTGATTGATTATCGCATCGGTCATCTTCGGCGCGCCCATTAAAAGAACTCCAAAGACAGCAGAGCGGCCTCAGCTTCGTCGGCGGAATAAGGCTCCTGCTGCTGTTTACTGTCTGTTGTGATCATTCGAACGGCATGAGCCAGGCCGGTTTTTGATTGGGTATTCTCTGGTGGAGGGAGCGTGATCATGGTTCCATCAGGGATAGTAGGATCATTCATTTTCTCAAGTACCCAAGCCCAACGCTCCATTCTTGGTTGGTTCTGCTTGAGCCAGCGTGAGGCCCCCGGTTCGCCGTTTGCTAGCGCTGCTGAGGCAGCAGCGACAGCGTTTTTGTGCATTTTGAATTGAAACTCAGCCTCTGCCTTATGGCGACTGTCACCCTTCACGAATACATGCTCGGAACAATTTACACAGTCTTTATCTAGAGGGCATGGAGTCAAGGCATAGTCATGTTTACAGAGGCCATAGCGCGTCATGCTGATTGCGCCTAGCTCAATGCCCATCGCTTCCCGTTCTGTCAGCCCATGGCTGGCAATCAGAGTGTGCAGTTTATCGCCCAGTGCTTCTCCTGAGGATAAGCCTCCGACGTTGTCACCGAGTTTGAGATAGGCTTCGATGAATGCCTCTTGAGGTAAATGGTCGTACCACGCATTCTGCCGGACATCCCTGCGTCCCGACCAAAAGGCAATCAACGATTGGCTTAGGTGCTTGCTCTGCGCAAGGGTGTTCAGTAGGTGTCGGAAACCGTGAGTCGTGATAGTCATTGGACTCCCGTCACGGTTCGTTTTCCCGTTCCTAGAAAAAATGGTAACGCCGTTTGGGTTGGAGCCAAGTTGGTTGTTTATCTGATTAATACTGAAGACTGCGGGAACATTGAAAAGCGACTCTGCGGTAGGATTCAGCACGTTCTCTGGTAGTACGAATAGCGCGTCCTGCCATTTCAATCCAGTCGATCCATCTAGGACGGGAAAGATCTCAGGAAGTTTTTTGAGCACAAAGCTTTCGAGTGACGAAAATTCGAAAAGTGCAGCGCCACGGGCCTTTAGATCGCTTACACGTGAAGGGTCGCTTGTTTTTTCCCCCGTCCTCACCAAACCGTACCTAACAGCGTGGCTGGAATGGATCTCAGTTTTTTTGCCTAAGATTTTGGACGCTTCGTAAAGGGTAATAGGCTTCCCCCTTAGGTTTTCAAGTTCGGGTGGTAGGTACAGCCGTCCAGGGTTCTGTGCGTACCACAATGCAGCCTTTCTGGCGGGTATTCCTAGCTCAAGTAAGAAATTGACAGTTTCTGTCGCCAGCCTTTCGAATTGCTCCGATGCGGCGAACTTAGTAAGCGGCACTCCGTTCTTTGCCGGATCCCACGCCAGCCCCATCATCGTGCCTTCGTCGCTCTGAACATGACGTATGCAGTTCACTGGGAGCGACAGAATCTCAGATCCCCGGCTGGGGGCGAACATTGCTAGTGTAACAAACGCTGTCACGACTCGATCCGGGATGTGATCACTCGTATGGTGAATATCTGCGAGATCGAGAATTGTTTGTACGCTAGGCAGGCGACCAACAACCTGATCGTTATTTTTCGGAGCAACACGATCCGTCCGGATTGGCTGTTTGTAAGGTATCGGAGAAACCCACTCAATAAACGTTGGTGTTAGCTTGGCGGGTGCAATGATTTGGGTTAGCAGGCGCTCCAGGCAGCGCCCGACACTCCAAGCATCTTTGAAGCGCTCACGTAGCAACTGTGCCGCATCGTCTAATACAGTCGCATCTAGCGCAGTTATGCATGCATTCCTGCCAGCATTCAATAGGGCCTGCTCTATCGCCTGCATTGCGTAGAGATAACGCTTAAATTCTTTAAGCCGAAAGCGTCGCATGATTTCACTGAAAGCCGATTTTGCGAACTCTAGAAATGGGCGCTCAAATGGTATTTCGACAATCGACTTGTTTTTTGAAGGGTCTCTCATGCATTTAAAATGAGCGATATCTTTCCTTCGTCCTTGGTTTTTACCAATGTTGAAGCTGGTAATATCCCAGCTATTTTCATCCCAAATCACATTGGTGAACGGAATATTAGCTTTGGCATGAAGAATAAAGTTTTCAAGGTTGGCGCTTGCCGCCAATTCGGCCTTGCCTGCGAAATGTACTAGCTCGCCCATGTCAAGACACTGCCTCAGTCATCCTGCTATCCCGCACTGTAATAATCTGCTGAATAGCTGCCATAGCATTGTGATTGATCTGCTGGATACGTGGCTCGGTTTCAACTTTTTGATCTTCAATCAACGTGACCATCAGCGTTTCCCAAGGAGCATTAATCAAGGGTTCAAAATATGGGCATGACAGGCAGGCGATAGGGGCGTGCTGGTGGCATTCAGCGCGAGTTCCGCAAGCGCCCAGCGTCTCGCCAGTCAACCGTAGATAGTCAGCAATAACGCATTCGCCATCTCCTGCACGGCTAGCCTCATCGAGATGCTCAATCAGACGCCCCTTGAAGGCGCTGGCGAAGTAATCCATCTCTTTACCAACCGCCTGCCTGATTGGCTTCTGAAGTTGCGGCATTGAAGCTCTGTAGAACTTGATGCATGAGGTGCTCCGGTGAGTGAGCAGCCTAGCTACTTCCGCATCGGATGCACCTTGTGCCAAAGCGCGAGTGGCCATGGTGTAACGAAATCGGTATGGCGTAATATGAATCGAGGCTTCCAGTCGCTCCGAATATGTCGGGAGTGCTGACAGAGTATCGGTTACTAAGTGGCTGATTGCGGAGGGTGAGCCTTCAAATAACGGAGCTTCGCCGGACGACAAGTTGTTTTTGTATAAATCTAGGTAAGTAATCAAGCACTCTGCTAATACTGTTGGTGCTTTTCTGATCCAATACTCATTGGTAGCTAGACCCTCACCCTTAGCTAAAGGGATTCTAAGCGTAACTTCCATGCCGGCTCGATCATGTATAATTACATCGCTTCGTCTCATTCGGCAAGCTTGGACTGGGCGAACGCCAGTTCCAATAAAAAACCAGCATAGAGTAAAGGCGTAGAGGGAAACATGTTTGTTTGCATAACCTTCATTTAGAGCGAGGTGAATGTTATGCAGCTCTTGATTCGTTAGTGCTCCCTTTTCTGGATCGTTCGTGATTAGCGTGTAGTAAGATCCGCCGCCTTTTTGCTCCCACTTGTGATCATTTTCAAGGAAGTCAGAAGTTTCTTCGGAGAGCCCAATAAAACCCTGCGCTTTAATCCTCCTCAAAAGCGGGATAAGGAAAGCTCGATATGATGAGCTGATGTCAAGAATTAAGCCGATGGCTTTCAGGTCGGCAGTCGTGCGATCTTTCATGCCGTCCAGAGATAACCAAGACTTTAGCGCCCTAGTTATCGTGTTGTTGTAGGAAAGGCTGTGGGTCGATAGCGTCCCTGTTATGCAGCTGAAGATACTTAGATGCAATGGGTTTTTGGCATCAAGCTGGTCGAGGTGGATCGGGCACGCCTTACCATCCCTATCTTTGATATATAATTTTTCTCCAGGCTTCACGGTTACTACACGACCGTCTAGGAGTACCACTGACTTGGCAGTGCTGCTTGTCTCATTTTGAGGAATGAGATCAGGCACGACCTGGGTTGCTGGTTCCATCGTGTTATTTACCTGCGATATCATTCGCTAATTCTTCTGCAATCCTGTCGGCTTTCTCTCTGATCGATCTTGCTGCATACCTAGAGGACAGATTAGAGTTGGCCGACCATCCGTTGTTATAGTTTCGGATTTTCTTTTCTTCTTCTGCCGAGATGCGCTTCTCAGGCGGCATTGCATCGATTTTTCGGCTCAGCCGGTCGTTCCACGTCCTTCGCATGGCGTGCGGAGCGAAATAGTCCGACACGACTTCCGAGCTATCACGACCAACTTGAAATATGAGATTAATAGCCGAGAGGGATATCTGATCACCAGAGCGAGTGATGAATAGGTAGCCATGTTCACGGTTACGTGGAGGAATAGTGCTCCAATAGTCTTTGACGAATTCGCGGAAGATATCTGCGGTTTTCTGTGAGATGACCAAGTTTCTGGGACGTGTCTTCGTAACTCTCACTTTCACGCGTTTGCGAGCGTAGTCGATGTCGTCAAGACGAATATGTCTTAGTTCGTTCCTACGCATGCCGTTATCCGAGAAAATCCTGTACATCAGAAAGTTCCTGGTCTGAATAAAACCCTCTTTGAAGGGGTTTTCTGTCGATCTTGGAGTGAAGATCTCCTCTAGGTCGATCATCATGTCTTCAGGAAGACCCTCTACTGGGTCTCCCTGCGTCGGATTGCCTGTTCTTGGGGCTAGGGAGCGGAATCGGCGTATCGCCTTCTCTCGGGCGTCCTTTAGGCTCTCGCGATCTTTTGACAGCACTTGGTTGCAGAGGCGTTCGTGATGATGGTCAAGAAACTTGGCAATCGTCTGGATCCTGTAGCCACCGTCAGCTGCAGAGGCATGATCGTGCGATTGAGCTACCGCCATCCTGCCGCGCACGTGTTCGAGTCGAATGATCTTCTGTGGCTTCGCAGTGGCTGATTCTTTCATTTCTGCATCCTGCCCCGCCCGGCTCATTCTCAGGAAGTTGGCCAGGTCTTCGCACTGCTCAAGCGTCAGGAACGTTTCTGAGGTAAGCGCCGTGTGGATGTCGATCTCGCGACAGTGAGCCCATAGGTAGGCCATCCCGATGGCGCGCAGGATTTTCTCAGTGGTTGTTAGGGCTGCGCCCCTGTCGCGGTATCTGACAGTCGCGTAGACATTGGGTAGGAAGGGAGGGAAGCCGTCCTCATCCACAAGTACAGCCATGGGCAGGCCATCAGTGGCGGTGAAGGATTTTATTCGGAAGGCTTTCAATGTATACGTTCCCTGAACCTGTGATAGCAGGGCTGGGAGTATAGGTAGGTGATTTTTTGCTGTAAACCAAAAACCCCCTTTGTTATCAGGGGGTTTGGATGTTCTCAAGGTTAATGTATACGTTTTTCCCTACCTGGATTTCATTGGCAAGCTTCGCAATCCGGCTCGTCGATCGCGCAGGCTTTAGGCACTGGCGCCGGGCCGGCAGGTGCGGCGAGAACCGAATCATCACCGTGGTTGCCGCCGCTGGAAACAGCGTTCAGCTTGCCGGTGTTGATGGTCGACTTCTCGGTGCTGGTGGCAGCCAGGGCACGGAGGTAGTAAGTGGTTTTCAGGCCACGGTACCAGGCCATGCGGTAGGTCACGTCGAGCTTCTTGCCCGATGCGCCGGCGATGTACAGGTTCAGCGACTGAGCCTGGTCGATCCACTTCTGGCGACGGCTGGCGGCGTCGACGATCCACTTGGTGTCCACTTCGAAGGCAGTCGCGTAGAGCTCTTTGAGTTCTTGCGGGATGCGCTCGATCTGCTGCACCGAACCGTCGTAGTACTTCAGGTCGTTGATCATGACCGAGTCCCACAGGCCGCGGGCTTTCAGGTCGCGAACCAGGTACGGGTTGATCACGGTGAATTCGCCCGACAGGTTCGATTTCACATACAGGTTCTGGTAGGTCGGTTCGATCGACTGCGACACGCCGGTGATGTTGGCGATGGTGGCGGTCGGTGCGATGGCCATGATGTTGGAGTTACGAATGCCTTTCTGCACACGGGCACGTACCGGCGCCCAGTCCAGGGATTCGTTCAGGTCAACGTCGATGTACTTCTGGCCACGTTGCTCGATCAGGATCTGTTGCGAATCCAGCGGCAGGATGCCTTTGGACCACAGCGAACCCTGGAACGTCTCGTAGGCGCCACGCTCGTCGGCCAGGTCGCAGGAAGCCTGGATCGCGTAGTAGCTGACCGCTTCCATGGACTTGTCGGCGAACTCGACTGCAGCGTCCGAACCGTAAGGAATGTGCTGCAGGTACAGCGCGTCCTGGAAGCCCATGATGCCCAGGCCGACCGGACGGTGCTTGAAGTTGGAGTTCTGCGCCTGGGGTACCGAGTAATAGTTGATGTCGATAACGTTATCGAGCATGCGAACGGCGGTGTTCACGGTGCGTTCCAGCTTGGCGGTGTCCAGCTTGCCGTTGACGATGTGGTTCGGCAGGTTGATCGAGCCCAGGTTGCAAACGGCGATCTCGTCCTTGTTGGTGTTCAAGGTGATCTCGGTGCACAGGTTCGAGCTGTGGACCACGCCCACGTGCTGCTGCGGGCTGCGCAGGTTGCACGGGTCTTTGAAGGTCAGCCATGGGTGGCCGGTTTCAAACAGCATGGAGAGCATTTTGCGCCACAGGTCTTTGGCCTGGATGGTCTTGAACAGCTTGACCTTGCCCGGGTATTCGGTGAGGGCTTCGTAGTACTCGTAGCGCTCTTCGAAAGCCTTGCCGGTCAGGTCGTGCAGGTCCGGTACTTCGGATGGCGAGAACAGGGTCCACTTGCCGTCATCGAAGACGCGCTTCATGAACAGGTCAGGGATCCAGTTGGCGGTGTTCATGTCGTGGGTACGACGACGGTCATCACCGGTGTTCTTGCGCAGCTCGATGAACTCTTCGATGTCCATGTGCCAGGTTTCCAGGTAGGCACATACAGCGCCCTTGCGCTTGCCACCCTGGTTCACGGCTACGGCGGTGTCGTTCACTACTTTGAGGAACGGTACAACGCCCTGGGACTTGCCGTTGGTGCCCTTGATGTACGACCCCAGTGCACGCACCGGGGTCCAGTCGTTACCCAGGCCGCCAGCGAATTTGGACAGCATGGCGTTGTCGTGGATCGCGTGGTAGATGCCCGACAGGTCATCCGGCACGGTGGTCAGGTAGCAGCTGGACAGTTGTGGACGCAGGGTACCGGCGTTGAACAGGGTCGGGGTCGACGACATGTAGTCGAAGGACGACAACAGGTTGTAGAACTCGATGGCACGGTCTTCTTTCTGCTTCTCTTCGATCGCCAGGCCCATGGCCACGCGCATGAAGAACACTTGCGGCAGTTCGAAGCGGATCCCGTCCTTGTGGATGAAGTAACGGTCGTACAGGGTTTGCAGGCCCAGGTAAGTGAACTGCTGGTCGCGCTCGTGGTTGATCGCCTTGCCGAGTTTTTCCAGGTCGAAGGTGGCCAGGATCGGGTTCAGCAATTCGAATTCGATACCCTTGGCGATGTAGGCCGGCAGGGCCTTGGCGTACAGGTCGGCCATCTCGTGGTGGGTGGCGCTGTCGGCGACTTTCAGGAAGCCCAGGCCTTCGGCACGCAGGGTGTCCATCAGCAGGCGCGCGGTGACGAACGAGTAGTTCGGCTCACGCTCGACCAGGGTACGGGCGGTCATCACCAGTGCGGTGTTGACGTCGGTCAGGGCCACGCCGTCGTACAGGTTCTTCAGGGTTTCGCGCTGGATCAGGTCGCCATCGACTTCTTCCAGGCCTTCGCAGGCCTCGGTGATGATGGTGTTCAGGCGGCCCAGGTCCAGCGGTGCAAACGTACCGTCGGCCAGGGTGATGCGGATCGACGGGTGAGCTTGTACGGCAGCTTCTTCGGCCGGGGAACGTACGGCACGTTCCTTGGCGCGCGAGTCACGGTAGATCACGTAGTCGCGGGCGACTTTCTGCTCGCCGGCACGCATCAGGGCCAGTTCGACCTGGTCCTGGATTTCTTCGATGTGAATGGTGCCGCCCGATGGCATGCGACGCTTGAAGGTTGCGGTGACCTGTTCGGTCAGGCGGGCAACGGTGTCGTGGATGCGCGACGAGGCAGCAGCGGTGCCGCCTTCAACTGCAAGAAACGCTTTGGTGATCGCGACGGTGATTTTGTCATCGGTGTAAGGAACGACAGTGCCGTTACGCTTGATCACGCGCAATTGGCCGGGCGCGGTGGCGGACAGATCCAGGTTCGAATCAGCGGCCTGCGGCACGGAGCCCTGCGGGTTCTCGCGAGTTGTGTCGGTTTGCATGGGGGGTTGTCTCCACATTCTATATTTATTTGGGCACCATCACGGTGCCCACCGTTCCGTCCTGAAGCACTTACAACAGGCCAGGGGGCCTGGCATAACAACTTCGGGACAGGAGGAAGGGAGCTGTTCGCGCCGCTTCCATGCCGAAGTCTTCGGTTACAAGCCTTGGGGCTCTTTACCGTATTCCTGGTGGGTGACAGTTTCGTACTGCAACACCCGTACCGTTTTCGCCTGATCGGGGCAGAAAACGGCTGCCATCCGCGTGCGCGGTTTGGTCTTCTGAAAAAGGCTTAAGTTCACCAAACAGGAGCAAGAAAGAGCTTGAGTTTCTTGTCTGATTTGTGTTTGGTCTTTTCGCTGAAAACCCTACATGTAGGGTTTTTTTGGCGACGACCTACAAGATAATGCGTTTTGGGGGGCTTAGCAACGGACTACCTGTGGATAACGCTGTGGGTAAAATGTGTATGAAACGTGGAATGGCCGTGTAGGCCGCAGTACTGCTGCATTGCGCCGTTTGTCACCGAATATTCCGAGGTAAAAACAACCGGTTGGATTTTTGCGGGCGCGAACCCTATCACAAAAAAACACGATGTCCGAACCCATTTGCGCGCTTGTGGCAGAGGGCCGGCCCGTTGCTACAATCGGCGGTTATCCATACAGTTTATGCCTCGCCTACATGACAACTGTAGGAGCGGGCGTGCCCGCGAAGGACGTCAACGATGACGTTGGAAACCTGAATAAACGCGGCGCCCTCGAGTTTTCTCGGGCAAACCCGCCCCTACAATAATTAGAACCGAGGTAACGCATGGAGCAAGAAGCCTGGCAGGTATTGATTGTCGAGGACGACGAGCGACTGGCCGAGTTGACCCGTGACTACCTGGAGAGCAACGGCTTGCGGGTGTCGGTGGAAGGCAATGGCGCCCTCGCGGCGGCGCGGATCATCGCCGAGCAGCCGGACCTGGTGATCCTCGACCTGATGTTGCCCGGTGAAGACGGCCTGAGCATTTGCCGCAAGGTGCGCGAGCGCTACGACGGGGTGATCCTGATGCTCACCGCGCGCACCGACGACATGGACCAGGTGCTGGGCCTGGACATGGGCGCCGACGATTACGTGTGCAAGCCCGTGCGTCCACGCCTGTTGCTGGCACGCATCCAGGCCCTGCTGCGGCGCAGCGAAAGCGTCGAGCCGGCACTCCCCGAAAAACAGCGGCGCCTGCAATTCGGCCCGCTGGTGGTGGACAACGCCCTGCGTGAAGCCTGGCTGCATGAGGGCGGCATCGAACTGACCAGCGCCGAATTCGACCTGCTGTGGCTGCTGGTGGTGAATGCCGGGCGGATCCTGTCCCGGGAAGAAATCTTCACCGCCTTGCGCGGTATTGGCTATGACGGCCAGGACCGCTCCATCGACGTGCGCATCTCGCGCATCCGCCCGAAAATCGGCGACGACCCGATCCACCCACGCCTGATCAAGACCATTCGCAGCAAAGGCTACCTGTTCGTCCCCGAAGCTGCGGCTGACCTGACGCCGTGAACTCAATCTTCCTGCGCATCTACGGCGGCATGTGCGCGGCGCTGATTCTGGTGGCGTTGCTCGGCGTACTGGCCTTGCACCTGCTCAATGAAGTGCGCAGCGGCCAGTACCGCGAGCGCCTGGCCCACGGCACCTTCGCGCTGATGGGCGACAACCTGCAACCCATGAGTGCCATCGAGCGCCGCCGCGCCCTGGCAGTGTGGGAGCGCTTGCTGGGTATCCCGCTGCAATTGCAGACCGTGGCCGAGGCGCACCTGGACCTGACCCAGCGTAGCCGTCTGCAACGCGGCCAGGTGTTGGTGGAGCAAACCGGGCCTCACGCGGCCAGGGTGCTGCGCTTGGTCAGTGACCAGGAGCAACTGTTGCTGACCGGTGAAGTGCAGCAAATCAGCGAACAACTGGCGCGCGCGACGATTTACCTGCTGGCCGATGAGCTGGTGCGTTTCCCGGTGGCGGAGCAACCGCAGAAACTCGCAGACCTGAAGGAAGCCAAGGGCTTTGGTTTTGAGATGCACCTGGTGATGCTCAATCAGGCTGATATGGACGAAGACCAGCGCCGCCGCGTGTCCGAAGGCGATACCGTGATGGCCCTGGGCAAGGGTGGGGATTCGATCCGGGTATTTGCCGGCATGGTCGGCACGCCGTGGGTCCTGGAAATCGGCCCGCTGTATCAGATGAATCCGTACCCGGCGCAATGGCTGATCCTGATTGCGCTGATCAGCCTGACCTTGATCGGTTTGATCGTCTATCTATTGGTGCGCCAGCTGGAGCGGCGTCTGAGTGGCCTGGAAGCCGCCGCCACGCGCATCGCCAAAGGCAGCCTGGAAGTGCGGGTGCCGGCCCGCGGTGCCGATTCGGTGGGGCGCCTGGCGGCAGCGTTCAATGGCATGGCCGAGCACCTGCAACGCCTGTTGGCAATTCAGCGCGAACTGGTGCGGGCGGTGTCCCACGAACTGCGCACCCCGGTGGCGCGCCTGCGGTTCGGCCTGGAGATGATCGGCGACGCGGCCACGCCTGAAGCGCGGCGCAAGTATATGGAGGGCATGGACAGCGACATCCAGGACCTCGATGGCCTGGTGGACGAAATGCTCACCTACGCGCGGCTGGAACAGGGGGCGCCGGCACTGAATTTCCAGCGGATCGACCTCAATGCGTTGCTGGATCAGGTGATTGATGAACTGTCACCGCTGCGCCCGGAAATCAACGTGGCGCGGGGCATCTGCCTGTCCTCGGCACATTGGGACGATGCATGGGTGGAGGCCGAGCCGCGTTACCTGCACCGTGCCCTGCAAAACCTGGTGAGCAACGCCATGCGCCACGCCCAGGGGCAGGTGCTGATCAGTTACCAGGTGGGCCAGGTGCGTTGCCGCATCGACGTGGAAGACGACGGGCCGGGCGTACCGGAAAGTGCCTGGGAGCGGATTTTCACGCCGTTCCTTCGCCTGGATGACAGCCGGACCCGCGCGTCGGGTGGGCACGGCCTGGGGTTATCCATTGTGCGGCGGATCATCTATTGGCACGGCGGTCGGGCGTTGATCAGCAAGAGCAACAATCTGGGTGGCGCATGTTTCAGCCTGAGTTGGCCACGGGATCAGGAGAAGGTCTAGGCCTGGACGGCCACCAGGCTCAACAACTGCCCGCCATCCACCGCAAACTGCGCCTCCAGTTCCTTACCATGGCACCACTCTGCGGACAGGTCCGTCAGCAACCGCAGCCGCGCATGGCCGGTATCCGACCACTCCAGCAACTCGGCATGCTCAAAATAAAAGCGCTTCTGCACGATCGGGTAGAGCGCCTTGAACAGGCTCTCTTTCGCCGAAAACGTCAGCGTCACCAGTTGCGCAACCTGCTCCCGCGGCCCGGCGGCCATGCGCAGCAATTCATCCGGAGTGAGAATTTCCCCGGCCAGGCGTTCCGCTCGCTCCAGGGGCAGCAGGTTCTCCAGGTCCATCCCCAGCCCGCGCCACTGTGTCTTGTGGGCGACGATGGCCGCTGCATGGCCGGTGCTGTGGGTGATCGAACCGCTGATGTGCGCGGGCCAGACCGGCGCGCGGTCCTCGCCGATCGCCGGCACGCAATCCAGCCCGTCCAGCTGTTGCAGGGCCGCGCGGGCGCACAGGCGACCGGCCAGGAACTCCGCCTGCCGCTTGGCCACCGAACGCTGGATGCTCGCGGGTGGCGGCACGGCGCTGCGCTG
Organism: Pseudomonas sp. B6001; assembly: GCF_013386015.1. Classification (NCBI taxonomy): domain Bacteria; kingdom Pseudomonadati; phylum Pseudomonadota; class Gammaproteobacteria; order Pseudomonadales; family Pseudomonadaceae; genus Pseudomonas; species Pseudomonas sp. B6001. Next base: position 258,378 of record NZ_JACAOX010000001.1, on the reverse strand, counting down.
GAAATCGCCGATGGCCAGCAGGGCCGGGTCAAAACGGGTGCTCAGCAAGACCGTGCCGGGCAAGGCATCGGGCAACGGCCAATGGGCGTCAAGTGGGGTGCAGCAGGCGGGTAGGGAATTCATGCCGGGTATTTTGCCGAGTTGCAGGGCCGCTGGATAGCCTGCGGCCGGGGATACGTAAATAACTCTTTACACAGTAGCCGGCCTCGGTTCAGCCCAGGTTCAGAGAGTGTTCAGGGGGAGTTCAGGGGCGTCTGCGTAGTCTGGCCCCGTACCCAAAGCCCAAGCGTATGAGGTAGCACCATGACTGCGATCAAGAAGCTGATGTTGGCCTTAACCATGCTCAGCGCCACCGCTGGCGTCCAGGCCTCTGATTCGAGTTTCGCGGGTTTCTCCAAGGAGAAGAGCAAAAAACCCTACAGCCTTCTCCAGCGGGTGAGCTTCGAGGATGCTGGTGAACAGGCGGCTCCATGGGGCCAGTCCCTGGGCCAGCACACCCCGCAGTCAGACTACCGCGTGGGCAATGAAAACCTGTCAGGTCACTTCAACGGCAGTAAATTGCGCCAGCAAGACCTGCAGGGCCGCTATGATATACCCCAGTTGGAAAGTTGATTTGCCTTGGAGAGCTTTATGAAATTGCTGGTTGTCGAAGATGAGGCGTTGCTGCGCCATCACCTGTTGACCCGCCTTACCGACAGCGGTCACGTGGTCGAGGCCGTCGCCAATGCCGAAGAGGCGCTGTACCAGACCGGGCAATTCAACCACGACCTGGCGATCATCGATTTGGGCCTGCCCGGCATGGGCGGCCTGGACCTGATCCGCCAATTGCGCGCCCAGGCCAAGACCTTCCCGATCCTGATCCTGACCGCCCGTGGCAACTGGCAGGACAAGGTTGAAGGCCTGGCAGCGGGTGCCGACGACTACGTGGTCAAGCCGTTCCAGTTCGAAGAGCTGGAAGCGCGGATGAACGCACTGTTGCGCCGCTCCAGCGGTTTCACCCAATCCACCATCGTCGCCGGGCCGTTGCTGCTGGACCTCAATCGCAAGCAGGCGTCCCTCGACGAACAGCCACTGGCGCTGACCGCCTACGAATACCGCATCCTCGAATACCTGATGCGGCATCACCAGCAAGTGGTCGCCAAGGACCGCCTGATGGAACAGCTCTACCCCGATGACGACGAGCGTGATCCGAACGTGATCGAAGTGCTGGTGGGCCGCCTGCGCCGCAAGCTGGAAGGCCCGGCGGGTTTCAAACCGATCGACACCGTGCGTGGCCTGGGCTACCTGTTCAATGAGCGCTGCCGTTGATTCGCTCGCTACGTGTACGTTTGATGCTCGCGGCCACCATCCTGGCCGTGCTGTTTATGCTGGCCTTGTTGCCGGCCATGCAGGGCGCCTTCAGCCTGGCCCTGCAGGACTCCATCGAGCAGCGCCTGGCGTCGGATGTCACGACGCTGATTTCGGCTGCCCGGGTTGAAAACAATCGCCTGCTGATGCCCGCGCAGTTGCCGGACGAGCGTTTCAACCTCACCGACAGCCGCCTGCTGGGCTACATCTATGACCGCGAAGGCCATCTGGTCTGGCGGTCGCGCGCCACCCAGGAAGAAAACATCAACTACAAGCCGCGCTATGACGGGCGCGGTAACGAATTTGCGCGGATCCGCGAGGCCAACGGCCAGGAATTTTTTGTCTATGACGTCGAGGTCAAGCTGCTGGGCGGCAAGAGCGCGGCGTTCAGTATCGTCGCCCTGCAACCGGTGCGTGAATACCAACTGACCCTCGAAGGCCTGCGGGAAAACCTCTACCTGGGCTTCGGCGCCGCCTTGCTGGTGCTGCTGACCCTGTTGTGGCTGGGCCTGACCTGGGGCCTGCAGGCGCTGCGCCGGCTGAGCCAGGAACTGGATGAAATCGAAGGCGGTACCCGGGAAAGCCTCAGCGAGCAACACCCGCGCGAGCTGCTGCGCCTGACCGGCTCCCTGAACCGGTTGCTCCACAGCGAGCGGGAGCAACGCACCCGTTACCGCGATTCCCTGGATGACCTGGCCCACAGCCTGAAAACCCCGTTGGCGGTGCTGCAAGGCGTGAGTGAAGACATGGCCCAGCGCCCCGAAGATCGGGACCAGGCCTGGGTACTGCAATCGCAGATCGAACGCATGAGCCAGCAGATCAGCTACCAATTGCAGCGCGCCAGCCTGCGTAAAAGCGGCCTGGTGCGCCACCAGGTGCGGCTGGAGCCGGTGCTGCAAAGCCTGTGCGACACGCTGGACAAGGTTTATCGCGATAAGGGCGTGAAGGTCGCCTTTGAACTGCCGGACGAATGCGACGTGCCGATCGAGAAGGGCGCCTTGCTGGAACTGCTCGGCAACCTGCTGGAGAACGCCTATCGCCTGTGCCTGAGCGAAGTGCGCATCACCTTGCAGGAAAGCCTGGAGGGCACCGAGTTGTGCATCGAAGACGATGGCCCCGGCGTGCCGCCGGACCAGCGTGCGCGCATCCTGCAGCGGGGCGAGCGGCTCGACCGCCAGCATCCGGGGCAGGGGATTGGCCTGGCGGTGGTCAAGGACATCATTGAAAGCTATGGCGCCCGGCTGACCCTTGGGGATTCACCGCTGGGTGGGGCTGCGTTCAAGATCCACTTCCCGGCTGTTTGATCTTTATTGACTGTGCCGGCCTCTTCGCGAGCAAGCCCGCTCCCACATTCGATGGCATTCCCAACGTGGAACTCGGTCAAATGTGGGAGCGGGCTTGCTCGCGAAGAGGCCAGTCGCATCAATACACACCTAGGTTTCTTGTGCTCTATAGGCCCCCGGCGTCAGCCCGGTCCACTTCTTGAACGCCCGATGAAACGCCGACGGTTCGGAAAACCCCAGCTGCTCGGCGATCTCCTGCAACGACAAATCCGCCCGCCCCAAATGATAGATCGCAATGTCCCGGCGCAACTCATCCTTGAGCGCCTGAAAGCTGGTGCCTTCCTCCCGCAAATGCCGACGCAGGGTCTGCGGGCTGATATGCAGGTGCTGGGCGACGGCTTCGAGGTCGGGCCAGGGCGTGCGGTCGCGGCTCAATAGGCGGCGCAATTGACTGCTCAGGCTGTCGCCTTCATCCGGCCGCGACAGCAGGTCGGCCGGGGAGCGTTCGAGGAAATGCTTGAGGGTGCGCTCGTCCTGCAACAACGGCAGGCTCAGGTAGCGGCTGGGGAACACCAGGCTGCTGGTGGGCGCTGCGAATACCTGCGGGCAGGGGAACAGCAAGTCGTACTCACCGGCGTGGGGCGGCGTCGGGTAGCTGAAGGTGGCCTGGTGCAGGCGGATGCGCTGGCCAATCAGCCAACTGCCGAGACGGTGCCAGATCACCAGCAGGCATTCGCTGAGGAAGTGATCCGGGTCCCAGAGCTGCGAATCGTCCAGGCTCAGGCGGGCCATTTCTCCTTCACGTGTCAGACGCCAGCGCGGACCCTGCGGGAATAGGCTATAAAATAATAAGCCGCGTTCCAGAGCCTTCTCCAGGGTGCGGCAGTGAATCAGCGCGTGGCACATCATGGCGAAGGTGCCGCGCTTGCTCGGGCCTTCGGCGAAGCCCAGGTATTCGTCATCCAGCGCCAGCCACAGCATTTGCAACAACTGGGTGAATTGCTCGGGGGCGATGCGGGCGCGGGGCTCGCTCAGCAGTTCCGCAGTGATGCCGACCTGCTGCAGCAGGCCCGAATAATCGTAGCCGGCCCGGCGAGCACCGCCGAGAGCGGCTCGGGCGTAGTGACTGGCGATGGTTCGTTCACGCATGAGGGGCCTCGTCCATTGAGTGGCGGATGTTAGCCACCCCGGGCGGGTGCAACAAGGCGGATATCCGCCAAATTGTAGGACGAGATCAGGCGAGCAGGCGGAAATCCGCCACTGTCTGTAGGCATAACCTTAAGCTGGAAATCGCCCGAGCGCTGATGTCTAAAGGCCTTCAGGGAGTTTCAGCAGAAGTGGCACGACGCTTGCGATACAGAGCGCAGGGAGACCGCCTCGAGCAGGCTCTCAAACAACAAATCCCTCCAGTGCAGGAGGGTTCGCAATTCAAGTGTCGTGGGCAATGGCGGATATTTGCCACACGGGACGATTGAGGAACTTTGCAATGACGACTCGTCAGCCACTGTACAAATCCCTGTATTTCCAGGTGATCGTTGCAATCGTTATCGGTATTTTGCTCGGTCACTTCTACCCGCAGACCGGCGTGGCCCTCAAGCCACTGGGTGACGGCTTTATCAAGCTGATCAAAATGGTCATCGCCCCGATCATCTTCTGCACCGTTGTCAGCGGCATCGCTGGCATGCAAAGCATGAAATCGGTCGGCAAGACCGGCGGCTACGCGCTGCTGTACTTCGAAATCGTCTCCACCATCGCCCTGCTGATCGGCCTGGTCGTGGTCAACGTCGTGCAACCGGGCGCCGGCATGCATATCGACGTGGCTACCCTGGACGCCTCCAAAGTCGCGGCCTACGTGACTGCCGGTGCCGACCAGAGCATCGTTGGCTTCCTGCTGAACGTGATCCCGAACACCATCGTTGGCGCGTTCGCTACCGGTGACATCCTGCAAGTGCTGATGTTCTCGGTGATCTTCGGTTTCGCCCTGCACCGCCTGGGTGCCTACGGCAAGCCGGTGCTGGACTTCATCGATCGTTTCGCCCACGTGATGTTCAACATCATCAACATGATCATGAAGCTCGCGCCACTCGGTGCCCTGGGCGCCATGGCGTTCACCATCGGTGCCTACGGCGTAGGTTCGCTGGTGCAGCTCGGTCAGCTGATGATCTGCTTCTACATCACCTGCATCCTGTTCGTGGTGCTGGTATTGGGCGCCATCTGCCGCGCACACGGCTTCAGCGTCCTGAAACTGATCCGCTACATCCGTGAAGAACTGCTGATCGTACTGGGTACTTCCTCGTCCGAATCCGCACTGCCACGCATGCTGATCAAGATGGAACGCCTGGGCGCCAAGAAGTCGGTAGTCGGCCTGGTTATCCCGACTGGCTACTCCTTCAACCTGGACGGTACTTCGATCTACCTGACCATGGCTGCCGTGTTCATCGCCCAGGCGACTGACACCCACATGGACATCACCCACCAGATCACCCTGTTGCTGGTACTGCTGCTGTCGTCCAAGGGCGCTGCTGGCGTGACGGGTAGTGGTTTCATCGTACTGGCCGCTACCCTATCGGCTGTTGGCCACCTGCCGGTTGCCGGCCTGGCGCTGATCCTGGGTATCGACCGCTTCATGTCCGAAGCCCGCGCACTGACCAACCTGGTTGGCAACGCTGTTGCAACCCTGGTTGTGGCCAAGTGGGTCAAGGAACTGGACGAAGACAAGCTGAAAGTCGAACTGGCTTCCGGTGGTCGCGGTATCTCCGACACCCGTGAAGAAGACGACCTGGGCGTGGCCGAAGGCCCGGCTCCAACCGCCGTCAAGTAAGGCTGCAGCGTTTGTGAAAAACCCATCTTCGGATGGGTTTTTTTATGCCTTCGGGAAGCATCAGTCACTTCGGATGATGGTTTATGTGATTGCCGCCGACCGCCGGGTTTGCCTACTCTGTGGCCAATCGAATCGGAATCGGAGTCCGCATGTCAGGTCCCTTGGCGTCCCTCAAAGTACTGGATTTCTCCACCTTGCTGCCGGGGCCGTTCGCCTCGTTGCTGCTGGCCGACATGGGCGCCGAGGTGTTGCGCATCGAATCCCCCACGCGCATGGACCTGCTGCGAGTACTGCCGCCCCATGACCAGGGCGTGTCGGCCAGCCATGCCTATCTGAACCGCAACAAACGCAGCCTGGCCCTGGACCTCAAACAGGCCGAGGCGGTGGCGATCGTGCGGCAACTGGTGGCGGACTACGACATCGTCCTCGAGCAATTCCGTCCCGGGGTCATGGAGCGCCTGGGCCTGGGTTACGAGGCGTTGAAGGCGATCAACCCAAAGCTGATCTACGTCTCCATCACCGGCTACGGCCAGACCGGCCCCTACAAGGATCGCGCCGGCCATGACATCAATTATCTGGCCCTGGCAGGCATTGCCAGCTACACCGGGCGCCAGGACAGCGGGCCGTTGCCCTTGGGTGTGCAGTTGGCGGATGTGGGGGGCGGCTCGTTGCACGCGGTGATCGGTTTGCTGGCGGCGGTGATTGCCCGGCAGCACAGTGGGGTGGGGCAATACCTGGACGTGAGCATGACCGACTGCGCCTTCAGCCTGAATGCCATGGCCGGCGCCGGTTACCTGGCGTGCGGCGTGGAGCCGGCGTGGGAGAACCAAGTGCTCAATGGCGGCAGTTTCTATGACTATTACCGATCGCGGGAAGGACGCTGGTTGTCGGTGGGCAGTCTGGAGCCGGCGTTTATGCAGCAGTTGTGTACGGCCCTTGGCCGCCCTGAATTGGCGGCAATGGGCCTATCGCCCAAACCCGAGCAGCAGAAAGCCCTCAAGCTGGCGCTGCAGGTCGAGTTCGAGAAACGTAGCTTTGATGAGCTGTGTGAGCTGTTTGCCGGGATTGATGCGTGTGTCGAGCCGGTGCTGAATCTGAGCGAGGCCGTTGAACACCCGCAGTTGAAAGCCCGGGAGCTGGTCAGCCAGGTGCCGCGGGGCGATGGTTCCAGCCAGGCGCAAATCGCCTGCCCGCTGAAGTTCTCCGAGGGCTTGCCGGCGGCCAGGCACATAGGCGCGGCGGTGGGCGCTCACAGCGATGAGGTGTTGGCGGAGTTGGGCTTCAGTGCTCAGCAGATAGACGATTTGCGGCGTGCCAAGGTGATTCAGTAGCGCCTTGGCCGGCCCCTTCGCGAGCAAGCCCGCTCCCACATTCAACCGAGTTCCATCGTTGGAATGCGATCAAATGTGGGAGCGGGCTTGCTCGCGAAAAGGGCCATACAAGCACCACAAACCTCACTCGACGCGGGTTTCCCCGGTAAACACCAAAGTCTGCCGGCACCTGCGGCACAAATACCGCCGCCCCTGGCCCACCAACCCGTGACGCTGGGGCGAAAACGGGAAGTCACTGTCGGCACACGGACAGCGGTAGATATACCGCGTGACGCGCCGCCGCTGGATTTCATAGGTGTGGCAGCGGTCCGGCGGCAGTTCGTAAACCCCACGCATGATCAACTGCCATTCCTCGCCATGGGGCTGGATGCGCTCGCCGAACAATTGGTGGGCAATCAGGTGGGCCACTTCATGGGCGACTGTCTGTTTAAGGAAGTGTTGGCTGTTTTCACGGTACAGCTGCGGGTTGAAGCGCAGCAGGTTCTCGTGCAAATGCGCGACACCGGCCTTCTGGCCCCGCAGCTTGAGGCTGACCTGGGGGCGTTTGAAGCTTCGTTTGAAAAAGGATTCGGCTTGCAGGAAACAATCTTCGACGCGGGTATTGAGTTGCTCGGGCATGCTGTACATATCTCCAGAGACGTCCAGTATGCCGCAAACAAGGGTGTATCCGAATCTGTCAGGCGCCGAATGGTCATGCATAACGCACAAAGCCACCTTGCGGTGGCTTTTCCTGCGGGTAAACCGCGTCAGTTGGTGTAGATCGGGCCTACGCCCAGCCCCCAGACGATCACGGTAAAGGCCATGATCGCCACCAGCACCACCAGGCCTACCGCCAGTACCGAGCTGGAAAACAGGAAGCCCTCGTCCGGGTGGATGTTCATGAAGGTCGGCAGCCCCACGTACAGCAGATACACCGTGTAGCAAATGGCCGCCGTGCCCACCACCATGCCCAGCCACATATGCGGGTACAGCGCCGCCAGCCCGCCGATAAACAGCGGTGTCGCGGTGTAGGTGGCAAACGCCACGCAGCGCGCCATGCTGGGGTTGGCGTCATAGGTGCGGGCCATCCAGTGAATGAACGCGCCCATCACCGCCACGCCGCCGAGCATCGCCGCGTAGGACATGAGGGTCATCCACAACGCGCTTTCCACCGTCAGCATCACCGGGGCGCGGCTGCCGATGACCCAACCCACCTGAGTGGTACCGATAAAGGCTGAGACAGCGGGGATGGCCGCGAGAATCAGCGTGTGGGTGAGGTACATGTGGCCGATGCTTTCTTCTTTATCGCCACGAATTTCCCGCCATTCCTGATCGGGGTGGGTGAAAAGTCCCACGACGTGATGGATCATGCCAGTCACTCCTGTCGTTATTACCATCGCCCCCCAGCGGAGCGCCCACGGGCCAATTGGCCTGAAAGGTCTGGATATATGTGCGACCTTATGTCGCAGTATAGGAAGTGATGACCGGAAAAAGTGTGGGGCTTTAGAGCAAATTGCGCTGTAAACATTGGGCTTAATCGCGGCGGGGTCTGTTGATTGGAATGCGGTCAACTGTGGGAGCGGGCTTGCTCGCGAATGCGGTGGGTCAGCTAAACACCTGGCGAATGACACTTCGCGTTCGCGAGCAAGCCCGCTCCCACATTGGAACTCGGTCGTCCATCCCGGTAAAATACCCGGCTTTTCGTCACACACCTTTCGCGGATCCAAGCGCCATGGGCACTCTTACGGTCAACCAGAACAAACTGCAAAAACGCCTGCGTCGCCTGGCCGGCGAGGCAGTCGCCGATTTCAATATGATCGAAGAGGGCGACAAGGTCATGGTCTGCCTGTCCGGCGGCAAGGACAGCTACACGATGCTCGACGTGCTGATGCACCTGCAAAAGGTCGCGCCGATCAAGTTCGACATCGTTGCCGTGAACATGGACCAGAAGCAGCCGGGTTTTCCCGAGCATGTGCTGCCGGCCTACCTCAAGGAATTGGGGATCGAGTACCACATCGTCGAGAAAGACACCTATTCGGTGGTCAAGGAGCTGGTCCCGGAAGGCAAGACCACCTGCTCGCTGTGCTCGCGCCTGCGCCGTGGCACGCTCTATACGTTTGCCGACGAAATCGGCGCGACCAAGATGGCTCTGGGTCATCACCGCGATGACATCGTCGAAACCTTCTTCCTCAACATGTTCTTCAACGGCAGCCTCAAGGCCATGCCGCCCAAGCTGCGGGCCGATGACGGGCGCAACGTGGTGATCCGCCCACTGGCGTACTGCCATGAGAAGGACATCCAGGCCTACTCCGACCTCAAGCAATTCCCGATCATCCCGTGCAACCTCTGCGGCTCCCAGGAAAACCTGCAGCGCCAGGTGGTCAAGGACATGCTCCAGGATTGGGACCGCAAGACCCCGGGCCGCGTCGACAGCATCTTCCGCAGCTTGCAGAACGTGCAGCCGTCGCAGTTGGCTGACCGTAACCTGTTCGACTTCACCAGCCTGCGTATCGACGAAAGTGCGGCGTCGCGCTTCGTCAACGTAGTGAACCTCTGAGTGTTTTCACCGCTCTGACAGACGGCGCTCCTGGGCGCCGTTTTCATTTCAATCCTTAGGAGAGGGCATGCGCGATTACAAGTGGCTGCACGAATATTGTCTGAACCGGTTTGGTTCGGCGGCCGAGCTGGAAGCCCACCTGCCTGTGCCCCTGACCCCGGCGAAACTGCGCAAGATCAGCGATGACCGCTACCTGTCGACCCTGTCGCTGCGGGTGTTTCGTGCCGGCCTGAAGCACAGCGTGGTGGACGCCAAGTGGCCGGCCTTCGAGCAGGTGTTCTTTGGGTTTGACCCGGAAAAAGTCGTGCTCATGGGCGCCGAGCACCTGGAGCGGCTGATGCAGGATACGCGCATCATCCGTCACCTGGGCAAGCTCAAGAGCGTGCCGCGCAATGCGCAGATGATTCTGGATATCGAGAAGGAAAAAGGCAGCTTTGGCGGGTTTATTGCCGACTGGCCGGTGACCGATATCGTCGGCCTGTGGAAGTACCTGAGCAAGCACGGCCACCAGTTGGGCGGGCTGTCGGCGCCACGCTTTTTGCGGATGGTGGGCAAGGACACGTTCGTGCCGAGCTATGACGTGGTGGCGGCGCTGAATGCGCAGAAGATCGTCGACAAGGTGCCCACCAGCCTGCGGGACCTGGCCACGGTGCAGGGCGCATTCAACCAGTGGCATGCCGAGAGCGGGCGGCCGATGTGCCAGTTGTCGATGATGCTGGCTTACACCGTGAATCATTGATACCGGGTTGATGCCATCGCAGGCAAGCCAGCTCCCACACTTGGAATGCATTCCTCTGTGGGAGCTGGCTTGCCTGCGATAGCGGCAGGTCAGGCACTACAAAAGCATCAGGCAGGCAATCCTTCCCCCGCCAACCGCCGATTCAGCTGATGCCGGTACCGCACATACATCAACGCCGTGCAGAACACCGCCAGGCTCGCCAGCATTTCCAGCACACCAAACCACTGCCGGTTCGGGTCATACGCCGCCAGCGCACCCTTGATGAAGTACAAGTTCACCACAAAGCACATCCATGAATGCCCGCGCGCGCTGCCCAGGATCATCCCCGGCGCCAGCAACAGCAGCGGCACCAATTCGATCAGCAGAATCACCCACGGCCGCGCGCCATGCAGATCGGCGAACACCAGGTAGTAGGCACACAGCAGCCCCACCAATCCCAGGAACGCCAGCAGGCTCAACGCCCGCATCGCCTTGACCCGTGGCTCCAGCCAGGCCTGGGGCGGCAGTACCTTAGGCTTCCTGGCCACGGCCGTTCTCCAGTAGCGCAGCGGTCTTCGCCAGGCGCAGGCCGAGAGCGCGGCACAGGGCGATCTCGTGTTGATCCAGCGCACGCTTGCCGTCGGCCCCGGAATGGTGGCTGGCGCCATAAGGCGTACCGCCGCCCTTGGTGTCGAGCAGCGCCTGTTCACTGTAGGGCAGTCCGGTGATCAGCATGCCGTGGTGCAGCAGCGGCAGCAGCATCGACATCAGCGTGGTCTCCTGGCCGCCGTGCAGGCTGGCGGTGGAGGTGAACACACCTGCCGGCTTGCCGACCAGGGCGCCGGTCAGCCACAGGTTGCTGGTGCCGTCGAGAAAGTACTTGAGCGGCGCGGCCATGTTGCCGAAACGGGTCGGGCTGCCCAGCGCCAGGCCTGCGCAGTTCTTCAGGTCGTCGAGGCTGCAGTACAGCGGGCCGTCGACCGGAATGTCCGGCGCCACGGCCTCGCATTCACTGGAGATGGCCGGCACGGTGCGCAGCCGCGCCTCAAGCCCGGCTTGCTCGATGCCCCGGGCAATCTGCCGGGCCATTTCGCTGACTGAACCGTTGCGGCTGTAATACAACACCAGCACATACGGCGCACTCACGAAACCAGCTCCAGGATGTTCTCCGGTGGGCGGCCGATCACGGCCTTGTCGGCGGTGGCGAGGATCGGGCGCTCCATCAGTTTCGGATGAGCGGCGATGGCAGCGATCAACTGTGCTTCGCTGAGGCTGGTGTCACCCAGGTTGAGGGTTTTATATTCGTCCTCGCCGGTACGCAGCAGTTGCCGCGCGCTGATGTTCAGCTTGCCCAGCAGGGCCTGCAATTGCGCGGCGTCGAGCGGGGTTTCCAGGTAGCGCACCACCGTCGGTGTGAGGCCACGGGCTTCCAGCAGTTCGAGCGCACCGCGGGATTTCGAGCAGCGCGGGTTGTGATAAAGCGTCAGATCGGTCATGTGCGGGTCGCATCTTGCGTAAGGTGGCGGGTATTCTACCCGCGCTGCGCCGCGTCCTTAAACCATGAGAGGCGATAGGCCGCAGCCAACGTTCATTTTTACGAAGGATTACCCCATGACGAGGCGACTGTTAGGCGCATTGGCAATCATCGGCACACTGCTGCTCAGCGGCTGTGGCAATGATTATGGCGTTGACCAATATGGTCAGAAAGTGGCCGCCGAGCGCCTGGACAAGCAATGGCTGGTGGTTAACTACTGGGCCGAATGGTGTGGCCCGTGCCGTACCGAAATCCCGGAACTCAACGCCTTGGCCGAACAGCTCAAGGGCCAGTCGGTGGGGGTGTTCGGGGTGAATTTCGACAACGTCCAGGGTGAAGAGCTCAAGAGCGCCAGCGAGAAGCTGGGCATCAAGTTCACCGTACTGGCGCAGAACCCGGACGGGATCTTCGACATTCCCCGCAGTGAAGCCCTGCCGGTGACCTACATCATTGATGACAAGGGCAAGGTGCGCGAGCAACTGATGGGTGAGCAGACGGCGGAAGGGGTGTTGGCCAAGCTCAGGGCGTTGCGCGGATAAAAAATGTGGGAGCGGGCTTGCTCGCGAATGCGGTGTGACAGTCACCGGATACATCGACTGATCCACCGCTTTCGCGAGCAAGCCCGCTCCCACATTTAGATTTGTTGCGCCTTCAGATCAGCCTTCTTCCAGCCACAACCGCAACGGCTTGCCATCCGCCGGCCAGAAGCGGGTCTGTTCGATCGGCGAAATGTCCCAGCGCTGCACGCCCTGCAGGGCCTGGAAGAAGCGGTGCTCCTGCTCCATCAGCGCTTCGGCGCAGAGTTTGCGGGTGCTGCCGACCTTGCCGAAGCTCAGCTTGTCGCCGTCCAGGGTGTAGGGCGCAAACCAATGGTTGCAGCCACCGTTGCCATAGGCCCGGCCATCGGCGCCGAGGGTCACGGTCAGGTGGGCGTAATCCATCAGCGGCCGCTCACCGATCCATTCCACCACGTAGCTGTGATCCTGCTTGAGCTTGACCTCGTCGCTGGCGCAGCCCGCCAGGCCTGCGCCGAGCACGGCCAGCATCAGCAGGGCTTTCATTGCGCGGCCTGCTGGCATTTCGGGCAGCGGTGCTTGTCACCCAGGGTGGCCCAGCCCAACTCGGTAACCCGTGCAGTGGCGGCCGGTTGCAGCGGCTCCTTGGTCAGCTTGGTTTCCACCGCGAATTCAAACTCCAGCACGTTGTCGCAGCTGTCGCAGTTGACCTTCCAGGTGTGAATCTCCAGTTCGCCGAATTTCGGCCCCTGGGCCATGGCGACCCACTGGCCCGCCGGGCGGATGGAGTAGCGCGCATCGCCTTCGACGGTCAGGCGCATCGACAGGGTTTTGCTGCCGCGCAGGGTGACGATCAGAACGTCGCCGTTCTTGATCGAGCCACCGTTGCCGGTGACTTGATAACGGCCCGGCACCAGGGCCCGGCATTCGATCAGGGTGTGTTGCGGGCTCAGCAAGCTGAAGCGGAAATCGTGTTCGGCCATGGATCCTCCAAATAGGCGCGGCATCCTATCATGCGCCGCTACCCATCATGGCGCGGCTATGTGACCGCTGATCATCCTTCGACGAGGTTTTGCGCCTGTCCGCCGGCCCACGCCGCGATGTTGGCCAGGGTGGTGCCGGCAATCGCCCCCAGCGCCTCGCGGGTCAGGAAGGCCTGGTGCGCGGTGATGATCACATTGGGGAAGGTCAGCAGGCGCGCCAATACGTCGTCTTGCAGGGGCAGGTCCGAGCGGTCTTCGAAAAACAGCTGGGCCTCTTCTTCATACACATCCAGCCCCAGATAGCCTAGCTGGCCGTCCTTGAGCGCGTCGATCAGCGCCGGGGTGTCCACCAGGCCGCCGCGCCCGGTGTTAATGAGCATCGCGCCGGGCTGCATATGGGCGAGGCTTTGGGCGTTGATCAGGTGTTTGCTGTCCGCCGTCAGCGGGCAATGCAGGCTGATGACCTGTGACTCGCCCAGCAACTGCGGCAGGCTCACATACCGGGCGCCAAGGGCCTCGACCTGCGGATTGGGGTAGGGATCGTACGCCAGCAGCTGGCAGCCGAAGCCGGCCATGATCTTGGCGAATGTGGCGCCGATCTGCCCGGTGCCGACCACGCCGACGGTCTTGCCCACCAGGTCGAACCCGGTCAGGCCGTGCAGGCTGAAGTCACCGTCGCGGGTGCGGTTGTAGGCACGGTGCAGGCGGCGATTGAGGGCCAGGATCAACGCGACCGCATGTTCGGCCACCGCATGGGGCGAGTAGGCCGGCACCCGCACGATGGTCAGGCCCAGGCGCTTGGCGGCGGGCAGGTCGACATGGTTGTAACCGGCGGAACGCAGGGCGATCAGGCGGGTGCCGCCGCTGGCCAACTGCTCCAGCACCGGGGCGCTGAGGTCATCGTTGATAAAGGCGCAGACCACTTCGTGGTGTTCGGCCAGGGCCACGGTGTCGAGGTTCAGCCGGGCCGGCTGGAATTGCAGCTGCATGCCTTCGGGCAGCGGTTGGGCGAGAAAGCTGTCGCGGTCGTAGGTCTGGCTGCTGAAGAGGATGATGCGCATCAAATATTCCTTCTTGATGATGGAAAGCTGATTTTGTGGCGAGGGGGCTTGTCTGTGGTGAGGAAGCTTACTGTGGCGAGGAGCTTGCTGTGGCGAGGGAGCTTGCTCCCGCTGGGCTGCGCAGCGGCCCCAAAATCCTGGGAGCGCTTCGCACTCCAGCGGGAGCAAGCTCCCTCGCCACAGCAAGCCTCCCTCGCCACATTGCCCCGAAAGTTTACGCGCTGACTCGCGCCTCGCTGGCCAGCCGGGCAATCGCCATGTCCAGTTCATCCAGGGCCGGCATGGCCTTGGCGTCGTCCTGCTTGAGCAGGGTCTCGGCCCGTTGGCAGGCCGCACGCAGTTGCGGCACGCCGCAATACCGGGTGGCGCCGTGCAGGCGGTGCACCCGTTCGATCAGGGCGTTGCGGTCATTGGCGTCACGGGCGACGCGAATCGCTTCACGGTCCGCTTCCAGCGAGGCCAGCAGCATCGCGAGCATGTCTGCCGCCAGATCCGCCTTGCCGGCCGCCAGGCGCAAACCTTCTTCATGGTCCAGCACCGGCAATTGCGTGGCATGCCCGAAACTTTCGGTGCCACGGTCCGGGCCCTGGTTGCGCAGGGCCAGCCCGGTCCATTTCAACACCACCTGGGCCAGTTGCCGTTCGCTGATGGGTTTGGTCAGGTAATCATCCATGCCGCTTTGCAGCAGGGCGCGTTTTTCGTTGGCCATCGCATGGGCCGTCAGCGCGACGATGGGCAGCGGTGTGCCATGGCGTTCGCTTTCCCACGTGCGGATTGCCTCGGTGCTCTGGCGACCGTCCATCCCCGGCATCTGCACGTCCATCAGCACCAGGTCGAAGGCTTCCTGCTTCACTGCCTCGATGGCCGAGTAACCGCTTTCCACCGCCTGGACCTTGGCGCCCATGTCTTCCAGCAGGGTTTGCACCAGCAGCAGGTTGGCCGGGTTGTCGTCGACACACAGCACCCGCGGCGCGCGGCTGGACAGGGGCTCGCCGGGTTCGCTGCGCAGCGGGCGCGGGCTGATCAGGTCGGCCAGGGCGCGACGCAGTTTGCGGGTGCACGCGGGCTTGGCCTGCAACTGGCTGTTGGGGTTGGGCACCGAGGGGTTGAACAGCAGCTGTTCGGTGGTCGGGCACAACACCAGTACCTTGCAGCCCAGGTGTTCGAGGTCCCACAGGTGCTGGTTCAAACGCTCCGGCGGAATGTCGTTGGCGGTGATGCCCAGCACGGCCAGGTCAATCGCCTGTTCGGTCTGGTGGGCGCTGGTGATGCCGTTGGTCAGGCTTTCCAGGCTGTTGAACGGGGTGACTTCCAGGCCGCAGTCTTCCAGCTGATGTTGCAGGGCCTGGCGCGCCAGCTCGTGGTTTTCCAGCACCGCCACGCGCCGGCCCAGCAGCGGCGCGGAGGGCAGGTCTTCGATATCGTCACGGGTTTTCGGCAGGTTCAGGCTGATCCAGAATTCCGAGCCTTCTCCCGGCGTGCTGTCGACGCCGATCTCACCGCCCATCTGTTCGATCAGGCGCTTGGAAATCACCAGGCCAAGGCCGGTCCCGCCGGGTTGGCGTGACAGCGAATTGTCCGCCTGGCTGAACGCCTGGAACAGCGCCCGCACATCCTGGTTCGACAGGCCGATGCCGGTGTCCTGCACGCTGATGCGCAGTTGTACGCTGTCTTCCTGTTCGTCTTCAATCATGGCGCGGGCAACGATGGTGCCTTCGCGGGTGAACTTGATCGCGTTGCTCACAAGGTTCGTGAGGATCTGCTTGAGCCGTAGCGGGTCACCCACCAAGGCGAGCGGCGTGTCGCGGTAGACCAGGCTCACCAGCTCCAGCTGTTTGGCGTGGGCGGCCGGGGCGAGGATGGTCAGGGTGTCTTGCAGCAAGTCCCGCAGGTTGAACGGGATGCTGTCGAGCACCAGCTTGCCGGCCTCGATTTTCGAGAAGTCGAGGATTTCGTTGATGATGCCCAGCAGGTTGTCGGCGGATTTTTCGATGGTGCCCAGGTAATCCAGTTGGCGCGGTGACAGTTCGCTTTTCTGCAACAAATGGGTGAAACCAAGGATGCCGTTCAACGGCGTGCGGATTTCATGGCTCATGTTGGCCAGAAACTCCGACTTGATGCGGCTGGCTTCCAGGGCTTCCTTGCGGGCCAGGTCCAACTCGATGTTCTGGATCTCGATGGTTTCGAGGTTTTGCCGCACGTCTTCGGTGGCCTGGTCGATGCTGTGTTGCAATTCTTCCTGGGCGTTTTGCAGGGTCTCGGCCATGCGGTTGATGCCCGAGGCCAGGTGATCCAGCTCCTGGCTGCCCAGGGGTGGCAAGCGGGTTTCGAGATTGCCGTCCTTGAGTTGCGCGACGGCCTGTTTGATCAGGCCGATCGGTGAGTTGATCGTACGGCTGATGCGCAAGGCGAGGGCCGCCGTGCAGATCAGGCCGATGGCGATCAGCAGCAGGCTCGCGAACAGGCTGCGGTAGCCACGCAGCAACATGCCGTTGTGGGACAGTTCCAGCTCGACCCAGCCGAGCAGGCGGTCGGATTCATCCGGGATCAGTTCACCGGCGAGGTTGCGATGGCGGCCGAACACCGGCAGCAGATAACGGGTGGCGTCATTGCCGGTGCGCTGCAACAGGTGCGAACTGTTGCCGATGGGCGGCTGGTTGAGCATGGTCGGCCCGGCGTGGGCCAGGGGCGTGCGGTCGGGCCCGAGGAACGATACGGCGCGCACATCGGTTTGTTCCAGGGACTGGGTGGCGATGCGTTCCAGCAGGTCGGTGTTCCTGGTGCCGAGGGCCGGGGCCACCAGCGGCGCCAGTTGCTCGGCGATCATCTCGCCGCGTTGCAGCAACTGCGACTGCAACTCCGAAAGCTGCATCCAGGTGAAGTACCCGCCCAGCAGCAACGCCATCAGGCTGGTAGGCAATAAGGTCAGCAACAGTACGCGGCCTTTTATCCCCATTCTTTTAAGCACGCCACTCTCCTGCTACCACACTGTTGTCGAATTCCACGCAGGCATCCGGCCCGCGCCACCTGCGCAGTGTAGCCATTTGCGCGGCGGGGAATCTTGCAAAATTAATGACCTGAGGCAAACCTTGGGCCGCCGGACGCCCGGCGGCGGTTGCTCATGGGGGGGCAATCTTGAATAATCAGTCATTGAGAATGACTTGCAGACGCTAATGAATCCCGCAGCACTTGGCTTACCCAGTATCCTGGCGATTGAAGACGATCCTGTGCTTGGCGCCTATGTCCATGAGCAATTGGGCCTCTGTGGCTTCCAGGTGACCTGGTGCCAGAATGGCCAGCAGGGCCTGCAAATGGCCCGCGATCAGCGCTTCGACGTGGTGTTGATGGACATCCTGCTGCCGGGCATGGACGGTTTGTCGGTGCTCACGCATTTGCGCCAGAGCCATTCGATGCCGGTGATCCTGATGTCGGCCCTGGGGGCCGAAGCCGATCGCATCAGCGGTTTTCGCCTGGGGGCCGACGATTACCTGCCCAAGCCGTTCAGCATGGCCGAGTTGCGGGTGCGCATCGAAGCGATCCTGCGCCGGGTCGCCCTGGACCGGCGGCCGTTGCCGGCCCTGGCGGCGGTGCGCGGCGATGCCCGCAGCCTGCGTTTCGATGACGAGCTGTGTGATGTGTTTCACCGGGAGCAGTGGGCCGGCCTGACCCGCAGCGAATATCGCCTGTTGGAAACCCTGCACCGCAACGCCGAAGAAGTCCTCAGCAAAGCCTTCCTCTACCAGCATGTGTTCCAGCGCGGCTATGCGCCCCATGACCGCAGCCTGGACATGCACATCAGCCAGATTCGTCGCAAGCTCAAGGCTGTCGGCTACAGCGAGCGGGAAGTGCGCACGGTGTGGGGCAAGGGCTATGTGTTGAGCGGTCACGATGACGGGCTTTAAAGCCGCGTTCAAACGGCTGCCGGGCAAGCATTCGTTATTCTGGAAACTGGCCTGCCTGCTGATCGCATTCTGCTTGCTGATGATCTGGCTCAGTTGGTCATGGGGCCGGTATATGGAAGAGCAGAATGCCTTTCTGTCCAGCGAGGCCCGCGCCACCCTGAGCGGTTATGCCGCTGGCGCGGAACTGGCCTGGAACAAGGGCGGCAACGCCGGTGTGGACGAATGGTTGCACACCCTGGGCCAGCGCGAGCGCACCTGGGTGGGGGTTATCGGCAACGACCTGCAATCCCTGAGCAGCTACCCACTGACGGACAAGGAGAGCCAGCGCCTGACCTTCCTGCGCGGCCTGGACTGGCCCGTCAGCCGGCATGCCAAGGGCCTGCCGTGGTTGAAAATCCCGTTCCCGCTCGACCCGGGTGCGGGCTCCCTGGTGATCGAGTTGCCGCGGCGTTTCATGCCCGGGCAAAACCAGCTGTTCTGGCGGATCGTCACCAATGGCGTGATTCCCGGCCTGTTCACCCTGCTGCTGTGCATTGGCCTCTACCGGCTGTTGATCATGCCTCTCAACCACCTGCGAGAGCAGGCCAACGCCTGGCGTGCCGATCAACTGGGCACCCGGCTTTCCCGCGACACCACCAGCCGCCAGGATGAACTGGGGGAATTGGGCCGCGCGTTTGACCAGATGTCTGAACGCCTGCAAGGCACCGTGGCCCTGCAACAGCAACTGCTGCGGGATTTGTCCCATGAGTTGCGCACACCGTTGAGCCGCCTGCGTGTGGCCAGTGACAGCGAGCAGGACCTGACCCAGCTGCGCGAGCGCCTGGGGAGGGAAATCGACGGCATGCAGCGCCTGGTGGACGACACCCTGCAACTGGCCTGGCTCGACACCGAACGCGCGCCGTTGCCCAAGGAAGACATCCAGGTGCAGGCGCTGTGGGACATGCTCCGGGAAAACGCCTGTTTTGAAAGTGGCTGGCCGGCTTCACGCTTGCAGTGCGAGCTGGGGGCCGACTGCTGGGTGCGCGGTCATCTGAACCTGCTGGCCCAGGCATTGGAGAACATCCTGCGCAATGCCATCCGGCACTCTGCGCAAGACGGAACGGTGCAATTGGGCGGGCAGCGTGAGGGGGATCACTGGCACTTGTGGCTGGAAGACCAGGGCGGCGGGATCGATGAGGTGGAGTTGGAGCGAATCTTTGCGCCATTCACCCGGCTGGACGGCTCAAGGCCCGGCGACGGCGGCTTTGGCCTGGGCTTGAGCATTGCGCGCAACGCTGTGCAGCGTCAGGACGGCAGCCTGTGGGCGGAAAATACCGGCCAGGGTTTACGTGTGCACATGCGCTTGCTGGCGCGCTAACGGTTACAACCTGCGCTGTTTGCGTTTTTTCCACTGCCGGGCCACCCACCAGCGCCAATAGCCCATGGTCAGGCAATAACCCAGCACCGCCATCACCAGCCCCAGTACTACCGAGCCCAGCAGGAACGGTTGCCACAGCGTCGACAACTGCCCGCTGATCCATTCCCAGGTCAGCTCGTCGGGCATGCTGCGGGGTGGCACATTCATCAGCCAGGCCCCGGTCATGTAGGTGCAGAAAAACACCGGCGGCATGGTAATCGGGTTGGTCAGCCAGACCAGGCTCACGGCAATCGGCATGTTGCCACGCACGCTGATGGCGAGGACCGCTGCCAGCAGCATCTGCAAGGGAATGGGGATGAATGCCGCGAACAGGCCAACGGCCATGGCCCGCGCGACCGAGTGCCGATTGAGGTGCCAGAGATTCGGGTCATGCAGCAACTTGCCGAGAAAGCGTAAGGACTTGTGTTCCCGAATGCTGGTCGGATCGGGCATGTACCGTTTGAATAAGCGCCGTGGCATAAGGGGTCCAGGTCAGTTCGAGGGGCAAGTATGCCCGCATTCCACGAACGTGAAATTCAGACTTTGTGACAAATAATAATAGGCCACACCGCTAGCCCGGCTAAGACTCAATGGGTCGCTTTCAAGGAAAGATCCATGAGAACAGGGATGTTCGCACTCGCGCTGGGGCTGCTCGCCTTGCGTTTTTTACCCGCGTTGCCGTCCGGCGGCTGGCTGTTGCTGATGCCGGTGCTGGCCCTGATGCTGTTGCCTTTTCGTACCTATCCGCTGGGGTTTTTCCTGCTTGGCCTGGGCTGGGCATGCCTCAGCGCCCAGTGGGCGCTGGATGACCGGTTGGCCCCGCATCTGGATGGCCAGACCCGCTGGGTGGAGGGGCGTGTCAGCGGGTTACCGCAGCAGATGGGCGACGGTGTGCGCTTCGAACTGACCGACAGCCGGTCACGCAAGGACCTGCTTCCCAAGCGCATTCGCGTGTCCTGGCGCGGCGGCCCACCGGTTAAGAGCGGTGAGCGCTGGCGACTGGCGGTGACTCTCAAGCGTCCTTCCGGATTGCTCAATGCCGATGGCTTTGACTATGAAGCCTGGCTGCTGGCCCAGCGGATTGGCGCCACCGGCTCGGTCAAGGACGGCCAACTGCTGGCACCGGCACGACATGCCTGGCGCGACGGGATTCGCCAGCGGCTGCTGGCAGTGGATGCCCAGGGGCGAGAGGCGGGCCTGGCGGCGCTGGTGCTCGGCGATGGTTCCGGGTTGGCCGCCGAGGATTGGCGGGTCCTGCAAGCCACTGGCACCGTGCATTTACTGGTGATATCCGGGCAGCACATCGGCCTGCTGGCGGGGTTGATCTATGGCCTGGTCGCCGGTCTTGCGCGCTACGGGGGTTGGCCGAAACCTTTGCCGTGGCTGCCCTGGGCCTGCGGCCTGGCGTTTGCTGCAGCGCTGGGCTACGGCCTGCTGGCAGGTTTCGAGGTGCCGGTGCAACGGGCCTGTGTGATGGTGGGCCTGGTATTGCTGTGGCGTCTGCGGTTTCGTCACCTGGGAATCTGGTGGCCGCTGTTGCTGGCGCTGGACGCGGTGCTGATCCTCGAACCGTTGGCCAGCCTGCAGCCGGGGTTCTGGCTGTCTTTTGCGGCTGTTGCGGTGCTGATTTTGGCGTTCAGTGGCCGATTGGGCCCCTGGCCCTTGTGGCAAGCCTGGACCCGCGCCCAATGGATGATTGCCATCGGCCTGTTTCCGCTGCTGCTGGTGCTTGGCCTGCCCATCAGCCTGAGCGGGCCGCTGGCCAACCTGGTTGCGGTGCCGTGGATCAGCCTGGTGGTGCTGCCCCTGGCCTTGCTGGGTACGGTGTTATTGCCGCTGCCTTATATAGGAGAGGGGTTGTTATGGCTGGCGGGCGGCACGCTGGACGGGCTGTTCAAGGCACTGGCGCTGCTGGCGCAGTACTTGCCGGCCTGGATACCGGCGCAAGTGCCCATTAACTATTGGCTGGTGAGCCTGCTGGGGGCGGTGCTGTTATTGCTGCCCAAGGGCGTCCCGTTTCGGCTGCTGGGTTGGCCGATGTTGCTGCTGGCGGTGTTTCCGCCGCGGGAGTCGATACCTCATGGGCTGGTCGAGGTGGTGCAACTGGATGTCGGCCAGGGGTTGGCGATCATCCTGCGTACCCGCAACCATGTACTGCTGTATGACGCCGGGCCGCGCTCCGGTGAGTTCGATCTTGGCGCGCGTGTCGTATTGCCTGCGTTGCGCAAGCTGGGGGTCGCAGAGCTGGACGTGATGCTGCTCAGTCATGCCGATGCCGATCATGCCGGCGGCGCGTTGGCCGTCGTCCATGGGTTGCCGGTCAAGCGTGTGGTGGGCGGTGAGACGGCACGGCTGCCGGCCTCGCTCGGTACCCAGGCGTGTGTCAGCGGCGAGCAGTGGGAGTGGGACGGCGTGAGGTTCGAGCTATGGCAATGGCCTGATGCGACGGACGGTAACCAGATGTCCTGCGTGTTGCGGGTGCAGGCCAATGGCGAGCGCTTGTTGCTGACCGGGGATATTGACCATGACGCCGAGCGGGCATTGCTGGCCACTCCCATGGGCGCTCCTGTCGATTGGCTGCAAGCGCCGCACCACGGCAGCCGCAGCTCGTCGTCATGGGCCTTTCTACAGCGCCTGGCACCCAAGGCCGTGTTGATTTCCCGGGGGCGCAGCAATGGATTTGGCCACCCGCATCCACAGGTGCTGGAGCGTTACCAGGCCATGGGCAGCGCGATTTATGACAGTGCCGAGCAAGGCGCACTCCGCCTGCAACTGGGCACCTTCCAGCCGCCGCTGGCCGCGCGCAGCCAGCGGCGTTTCTGGCGCGAGCGCCCACCGCAAAACAGCGTTACCAAAGAGCGGCCCCTGCGACAGGATGCTCTGGGGCAGGCCAGCCCTTCCACCGGACCCTTATGGTAAAGTGGCGCACTTTTTCGAGGGGACATTCACTGTGTGGGAATTGGTCAAATCCGGCGGCTGGATGATGTTGCCGATCATTTTGAGTTCCATCGCCGCACTCGGCATCATCGCCGAACGCCTATGGACCCTGCGTGCCAGCCGTGTAGCGCCTGACCACCTGCTGGGCCAGGTCTGGGGCTGGATCAAGAACAAGCAGCTCGACAAGACAAAGCTCAAGGAACTGCGCGCCAACTCGCCCCTGGGTGAAATCCTCGCCGCCGGCCTCGCCAACTCCAAGCACGGTCGCGAGATCATGAAGGAGTGCATCGAAGAGGCCGCCGCCCGGGTCATCCATGAGCTGGAGCGCTACATCAATGCCCTGGGCACCATCGCCGCCATGGCACCGTTGCTCGGCCTGCTCGGTACGGTGCTGGGCATGATCGATATTTTCAGCTCATTCATGGGGTCGGGCATGACCACCAACGCCGCAGTGCTGGCCGGTGGTATTTCCAAGGCCTTGATCACCACGGCGGCGGGCCTGATGGTCGGTATTCCTTCGGTGTTCTTCCACCGTTTCCTGCAACGGCGCATCGACGAACTGGTGGTGGGCATGGAGCAGGAAGCCATCAAGCTGGTGGAAGTGGTACAGGGCGACCGTGACGTGGACCTGGTTGAGGGCAACGCGTGAAATTTCGTCGCAAGCAACGGGAAAACGTCGATATCAACCTGGCGTCGTTGATCGACGTGGTGTTTATCCTGCTGCTGTTTTTTGTCGTCACCACCACCTTTACCCGGGAAACCCAGCTGCGCGTCGACCTGCCGGAAGCCGTCAGCGGTTCGCCGGCGGAAGACCAGCAGGCCAAGCAACTGGACATCGCCATCAGCGCCGATGGCGTGTTCTCGGTGAATAACCAGTTGCTGGAGAAAAACGACCTGGCCAGCCTGATGGAAGCGCTGCAAAAAGAGTCTGGTGGGGACACTAACTTGCCACTGTCCATCAGCGCCGATGGCAACACCAAGCACCAGGCCGTGATCACGGCGATGGACGCTGCCGGCAAGCTCGGCTTCAGCCATTTGCGCATGACCACCGTCGAGGCGGCGAGCCAACCCTGATGGCCATGACTGATCGTTTGCTCAAGGCTTGGTACGAAGGCCATCCTGCACTTGCGTTGTTGCAGCCGCTGGAATCCCTCTATCGCCGGGTGGTGCAGCGCAAGCGCGCACGGTTCCTGGCGGGCGAGGGCGAGATCTATCAGTCGCCGGTGCCGGTCGTGGTGGTAGGCAATATCACGGTGGGTGGCACCGGCAAGACGCCCATGATTCTCTGGCTGATCGACCATTGCCAGCGCAGTGGTTTGCGCGTCGGTGTGGTCAGCCGCGGTTATGGCGCCAAGCCGCCACAGTTTCCATGGCGCGTAGAGGCCGATCAAACCGCAGCGGTGGCGGGGGACGAACCCTTGCTGATCGTGCAGCGCAGCGGCGTGCCGCTGATGATCGACCCCGACCGCAGCCGCGCCGTGAAGGCGCTGTTGGCCAGCGAAACCCTCGACCTGATCCTTTCCGACGACGGCCTGCAACATTACCGCCTGGCCCGTGACCTGGAACTGGTGTTGATTGACGCCGCCCGCGGGCTGGGTAACCGTCGCTGCCTGCCGGCGGGGCCGTTGCGTGAGCCGGTCGAGCGTTTGCAGAGCGTCGATGCGCTGCTTTACAACGGCGCAGGTTCTGACCGTGACGACGGCTTTGCCTTCCGTCTGTTGCCTGCCGCGCTGGTCAACCTGCATACCGGCGAGCGTAAACCCGTCGAACACTTCCCGGTGGGGCAGCAGGTACATGCGGTGGCCGGCATCGGCAACCCGCAACGTTTCTTCAATACCCTTGAAACGCTACACTGGCGCCCAATACCCCATGCTTTTGCCGACCACGCGCCGTACAGCGCCGAGGTCTTGAATTTCACACCGGCACTGCCGTTGGTCATGACTGAAAAGGACGCGGTGAAGTGCCGCGCCTTTGCCAGGCCCGACTGGTGGTACCTTGCGGTGGACGCGGCACCGTCACCGGCGTTTATCGCCTGGTTCGACACGCAGTTGATGCGCTTGCTGCCCGCTCGCCTTTTGCCTTAAAACGCTGCTCTCCAGGACATACTCATGGACACCAAACTGCTCGATATCCTCGCTTGCCCGATCTGCAAGGGTCCGCTCAAGCTCAGCGCCGACAAAACCGAGCTGATCAGCAAGGGCGCCGGCCTGGCGTACCCGATTCGTGATGGCATTCCGGTAATGCTCGAAAGCGAAGCCCGCACCCTGACCACCGACGAGCGCCTGGATAAATGACCACCGCCTTCACCGTTGTCATCCCGTCCCGCTACGCCTCCACCCGCCTGCCCGGCAAGCCGCTGCAACTGATCGGCAACAAGCCGATGATCCAGCTGGTGTGGGAACAGGCCTGCAAAAGCAGCGCCGAAAGGGTAGTGGTGGCCACCGACGATCCGCGCATCATCGAGGCCTGCAAAGGCTTTGGTGCCGAAGCGGTGCTGACCCGTGAAGACCACAACTCCGGTACCGACCGCCTGGCCGAAGTGGCCACCAAGCTGGGCCTGGCGGCGGACGCCATCGTGGTCAACGTGCAAGGTGACGAGCCGTTGATTCCGCCCAGCGTGATCGATCAGGTGGCGGCCAACCTGGCAGCCCATGGCGAAGCGCGCATGGCGACCCTGGCCGAGCCGATTGAAGACATCGAGACCCTGTTCAACCCCAACGTGGTGAAAGTGGTCAGCGACATCAATGGCCTGGCGCTGACCTTCAGCCGCTCCACCTTGCCGTGGGCGCGGGATGCGTTCGCCAAACAGCCTGACGTGCTGCCGGCTGGCGTGCCGTACCGTCGCCACATCGGCATCTACGCCTACCGCGCCGGTTTCCTGCACGACTTCGTGAGCTGGGGCCCGTGCTGGCTGGAAAATACCGAATCCCTGGAACAACTGCGTGCCCTGTGGCACGGCGTGCGCATTCATGTGGGCGATGCCCTGGAAGCGCCGCCGGCGGGCGTCGACACCCCTGAAGACCTCGAGCGCGTCCGTCGCCTGCTGGGGGCCTGATGCAGGTTCTGTTCGTCTGCCTGGGCAACATCTGCCGTTCGCCCACGGCCGAAGGCGTTCTGCGCCACAAATTGCGCGAAGCCGGCCTGGCCGATCAGGTTGAGGTGGCGTCTGCCGGTACCGGTGATTGGCACGTCGGCAACCCACCGGACAAGCGCAGCCAGCGTGCAGCGCTGCAACGCGGCTACGACCTGTCGGCCCAGCGTGCACAACAGGTGTCGCGTGCCGACTTTTCCCGCTACGACCTGATCCTCGCCATGGACCAGAGCAACCTGCGCAACCTCAAGGCCATGCAGCCGGCTC
Source organism: Pseudomonas sp. B6001 (assembly GCF_013386015.1). Taxonomy (NCBI): domain Bacteria; kingdom Pseudomonadati; phylum Pseudomonadota; class Gammaproteobacteria; order Pseudomonadales; family Pseudomonadaceae; genus Pseudomonas; species Pseudomonas sp. B6001. The sequence goes on along the minus strand of NZ_JACAOX010000001.1, from coordinate 232,656 downwards.
AAGGCAAGGCGGACCTGGACCTGTTCCTGCGCCGCTACGACTCGGTGGTGGATGAAGTGCCGGACCCGTACTACGAAGGTGACCAGGGCTTTGAAACTGTCCTCGACCTGATCGAGCGCGCCTGTGACCTGTTGGTGATTGAATTGAAGGGCCGGTTATGACTTTGCAGGTACGGGCACAGGTTTCGCTCAAGCCGTTCAACAGCTTTGGTATCGACGTGCGTGCCCGGCTGTTTGCCGAGGCCCACAATGACGCCGACGTGCGTGAGGCCCTGGCCTGTGCCGCCAAGCAACAACTGCCGTTGCTGGTGATTGGCGGCGGCAGCAACTTGCTGTTGACCCAGGATATTGACGCACTGGTGCTGCGCATGGCCAGCCAGGGCATCCGGGTGTTGCACGACGATGGCGTGCAGGTCGTGGTTGAGGCCGAAGCGGGCGAAGCGTGGCATCCGTTTGTGCTGTGGACCCTGGCCCAGGGCTTTTCCGGCCTGGAAAACCTCAGCCTGATTCCCGGCACGGTCGGCGCCGCACCGATGCAGAACATCGGCGCCTACGGTGTAGAGATCAAGGATGTATTCAGCGGCCTGACCGCCCTTGATCGCCAGACCGGCGAACTGCGGGATTTCAGCCTGGCCGAGTGCAACTTTGCCTACCGCGACAGCCTGTTCAAGCACGAAGTGGGGCGCTGGCTGATCCTGCGGGTGCGTTTTGCCCTGAGCCGTGCCGTGCATCTGAAACTTGAATACGGGCCGGTGCGACAGCGCCTGACCGAGCAAGGCATCGCGCAGGCCACGCCCAGCGATGTCAGCCGCGCGATTTGCAGCATTCGTAGCGAGAAACTGCCCGACCCGGCGGTGCTCGGCAATGCGGGGAGTTTCTTCAAGAACCCGCTGGTGTCCCAGGCACTGGCTGCCGAGTTGCAGCGTCAATACCCGGACCTGGTGGCTTACCCCCAGGCCGACGGGCAGATGAAACTGGCCGCCGGCTGGCTGATCGACAAGGCCGGCTGGAAAGGCTTTCGCGATGGCGATGCCGGCGTGCATCGCTTGCAGGCACTGGTATTGGTGAACTACGGCGCGGCCAGCGGCCAGGACATTGCCGGGCTCGCGCTGCGTATCCAGCAGGACATCGAAAAGCGCTTCAAGGTGGTGCTGGAAATGGAGCCGAATCGCTATTGAACTAAGCTTGTTTTTTGACGCACCAAGCCCTGCATTGCAGGGCTTTTTTATTGCCGGTGAGTTAACTTAGCTGACTACCGATATTTTTGATCAACCCATAGATGCTGTTTATCAAAATCAGTTGCAAGGTTGGCGGGAGGCGAAAGCCTGATGGACAGTGTTGATCTGAATGTATTACGCAGCGTGCTGGAATGGCGCCTCGCCGGGCAGCGAGTGGTGCTGTACAGCGTGGTCCAGACCTGGGGCAGCGCCCCGCGTCCGCCGGGGGCGATGCTGGCCTTGCGCGGCGACGGGGTGGTGATTGGCTCGGTGTCCGGCGGCTGCATCGAGGACGACTTGATCGCCCGGTTGCAGGACGGTCGGCTGCCTGACGACGGGCCGCCGGTGCAGCTTGTCACCTACGGTGTCACCCGGGACGAAGCGGCGCGTTTTGGCCTGCCGTGTGGCGGCACCCTGCGTCTCACCGAAGAGCGGGTGAGTGATCCGGGTTGGGTAGCTGAACTGCTGGCGCGCTGTGAGGCCCACGAGATTGTCGCCCGTGAGTTGGACCTGGCCACCGGCGAGGTGGTGTTGAGCGGTGCGAGCAAGACCGATGTGGTCAGCTTCAACGGCGAGCGTTTGCGCGCGATCTACGGTCCGCGCTGGCGCCTGCTGCTGATCGGCGCGGGCCAGCTGTCACGTTATGTGGCGGAAATGGCTCGGTTGCTGGATTTCGAAGTGCTGATCTGCGACCCGCGCCAGGAGTTTGTTTATGGCTGGGAGGAGCAGCACGGGCGCTTTGTGCCGGGTATGCCGGATGAAGCGGTGTTGAATATCCAGACCGATGAACGCACCGCCATTGTCGCGCTCACCCATGACCCGCGCCTGGATGACATGGCGTTGCTGACGGCCCTCAATTCCCGGGCGTTCTACATAGGCGCGCTGGGTTCGCGGGTCAACAGCCAGAAGCGCCGGGAAAACCTCGCGGCACTGGGGCTCAGTGCGGACGCCATTGCGCGGCTGCATGGGCCGATTGGCCTGCATATCGGCAGCCATACGCCGGCGGAAATCGCCTTGTCGTTGATGGCGGAAATTGTCGCCATCAAGAACGGGATCGATCTGCTGCAGAAAAAGCCGTTGCAGGCAGCGGTCAGTTGACGGGCATCGCCGTAATCATCCTGGCGGCGGGGCAGGGCAGTCGTTTTCGGGCCGAGGCGGGTGCCGATCAGGACAAGTTGCTGGCGCCCTGCGTGGGCCGGGATGGCATCACGCGGCCGGTGATCGAGCAGGTATTGGTGAATTTGCCGCCTGTGGCTACGAGACGTTGGCTGGTGACGTCATCGGATCGCACCGAAGTGATTCGGTTGGCTAAGGTGCACGGTTGCGAAGTATTGCTTTTGCGCTCGCCGGGCATGGGTGACAGCATCGCAGCAGCGGTGGCGGCCAGTGGGCCGTCGGCTGGTTGGCTGGTGGTGTTGGGGGATATGCCGTTTATCCTGCCGGCAAGTATCGAGCAAGTGATGGCAGGCCTGGAGGAAGACGGTATCAGCGCCCCGGTGCATGCAGGTCAGTACGGGCACCCCGTGGGGTTTGGCCGTTCATTCGGCCCGGCCTTGATCGCGCTGACCGGAGACCGCGGGGCAAAACCGTTATTTGCCAAGGCTTCGGTGCAGGAAGTCGTAGTCGATGATCCCGGTGTGTTGTGGGACGTCGATGTGCCAGGGTTGTTGGACTACCGCTAACTGATGTAGCGGGCATAAAAAAGCCCCGCCTGATCACTCAGGCGGGGCTTTTTAGTGGCCGATGGAATCAGACGAGGGGTTTAGGCTCGTGCTCTTCTTCCAGCGCCTTAGGGTGGTGCTCTACCACTTCTTCAACGGAACGTACGTTCTCGTCGATGGCAGGGGCAGTGTGCTCAACCACGGCTTCGGTGACCGGAGCAGGGGTTGCTTGGGCAACTTCAGCGACGGCTGGAGCAGCTTCGGCAGCGGCCTTGGCAGCAGCGGCGGCCGCTTCAGCTTCCTTGCGACGACGACGCACTTCGCGTGGGTCGTTCGGCGCACGGCCATTTTCGGTCAGGGCGCTGGCCGGAGCGGCTTCAACCACCGGGGCTGCCACTTCGGCAACCACTGGCGCTTCAACCACTGGCGCAGGCTCGGCAACAACGGCAACAGGTTCAGCAGCGACCACCACTTCAGCGACTGGCACTGGAGCTTCTTCGACCACTGGCGCAGGCGCTGGAGCTTCAACCGCTTCAACCACCGGGGCAGGTTCGGCAGACCACTGGAAGGCGGTCTGTTCTTCGCGAACTTCACGCACTTCAGGGGTTGGCTCGGCTACCGGTGCTTCAACGGCAGCTTCAACCACGGGCGGTTGTTCAACAACCACGGCAGGCTCGGCAACCACGTCGATTTCAGGCTGAGGCTCGCGAACTTCACGAACTTCACGAACGTGACGAGCCGGAGCTACTTCCACTTCCGGAACAACCGGGGCTTCGACCGGGGTCGTTGCTTCAACCACTGGCGCTTCGACGGCTGGCGTCTCTACAACAGTGTTTTCCTGGATGGCAGCGGTGGCTGCTTCAGCTTGCTCGTTGGCCTGGGCTTCAGCAGGTGCGCTGATGACCGAGCTGGCGACAGCAGCGGTAACGGCCAGGCCGGCAGCCAGTTCGGCGCCAGTCGGTTCGCCGGTAGCGGCTGCGTTGGCTTCGCCGGTCTCTTCCGAGCCTTCGATTTCGTTGCCGTTGGCATCACGTTGACGCTCACGACGGTTGCTGCGACGACGCTGGCCACGGGAGCGGCGGCGTGGACGATCGCCTTCGGCGTTGTCCTGGCCGTCTTCCTGTTGCTGGTCTTCGTTGGACAGCAGCTCTTCTTCTTCACCGGCTGGAGCCGCTTGCTCGGCACGTGGTTGACGCTCTTCACGAGGAGGGCGTGGCGCACGTTCTTCACGCGGCTGACGAGCTGGACGCTCTTCAGCAGTGGCAGCGGTGGCAGCAGCAGCGGCTACGGCTGGAGCGGCATCCAACGGCTCGCGCAATTCACGCACGCGTTCTTCACGCTCGCCACGTGGCTTGCGGTCTTCACGTGGAGCGCGTGGAGCACGCGGTGCACGTTCTTCGCGTGGTGCACGCTCTTCACGGGCTACGGTTGGTGTTTCTTCACGGGCTTCGCGCGGTTGGCGTTCTTCACGTGGAGCGCGTTCTTCGCGGGGTGCACGTTCTTCACGAGGCTTGCGCTCTTCGTCACGGCGACCGTTGCGATTGCGGCTCTGCTGGCGACCGTTGCGACGCTCTTCATTGCGTGCAGGGCGTTCAGTCACAGGCTTCTCGACCACAACTGGAGCCACTGGCTCTTCCTTGGTGGCGAACAGGCTGACCAGCGACTTCACCAGGCCTTTGAACAGGCTTGGCTCAGGCAGGGCAGCTGGTGCGGCAACCGGCGCGGCAGCCTCGACCGGAACCGGTGCGTTGGCACGGGCTGGCGCGGTCTTCACGGCGGCTTCCTGGCGAACCAGGGTGCGGGTCGCAGCGGCTGGCTGGACTTCTTCCACTTCGGCAGCGGCAGCAGCGATTTCGTAGCTGGACTGGTTGACGTGGGCTTCCGGGCTGTCATCACGCAGGCGCTGCACTTCGAAGTGCGGCGTCTCGAGGTGATCGTTCGGCAGGATGACGATACGGGCACGGGTGCGCAGTTCGATCTTGGTGATCGAGTTGCGTTTTTCGTTGAGCAGGAACGCAGCGACCGGGATCGGCACCTGGGCGCGCACTTCGGCAGTGCGGTCTTTCAGGGCTTCTTCTTCGATCAGGCGCAGGATCGCCAGCGACAGCGATTCAACGTCACGGATGATGCCGGTGCCGTTGCAACGCGGGCAGACGATGCCGCTGCTTTCACCCAAGGATGGACGCAGGCGCTGACGGGACATTTCCAGCAGGCCGAAGCGCGAGATGCGGCCGACCTGTACGCGGGCACGGTCAGCTTCCAGGCATTCGCGGACTTTCTCTTCCACGGCGCGCTGGTTCTTGGCCGGGGTCATGTCGATGAAGTCGATCACGATCAGGCCGCCGATGTCACGCAGGCGCAGCTGGCGGGCGATTTCTTCAGCCGCTTCCAGGTTGGTCTGCAGGGCGGTTTCTTCGATGTCGCTACCCTTGGTGGCACGCGCCGAGTTGATGTCGATGGACACCAGGGCTTCGGTCGGGTCGATCACGATGGAGCCGCCGGAAGGCAGTTCGACGACGCGCTGGAAAGCGGTTTCGATCTGGCTTTCGATCTGGAAACGGTTGAACAGCGGAACGCTGTCTTCGTACAGCTTGATCTTGCTGGCGTACTGCGGCATCACCTGGCGGATGAAGGTCAGGGCTTCGTCCTGGGCTTCGACGCTGTCGATCAGCACTTCGCCGATGTCCTGGCGCAGGTAATCGCGGATGGCGCGGATGATCACGTTGCTTTCCTGGTAGATCAGGAACGGCGCGGAACGATCCAGGGACGCTTCCTTGATAGCGGTCCACAGCTGCAGCAGGTAGTCGAGGTCCCACTGCATTTCTTCGCTGCTGCGGCCCAGGCCGGCAGTGCGCACGATCAGGCCCATGTCTGCTGGAGCGATCAAGCCGTTCAGCGCTTCACGCAGTTCGTTGCGCTCTTCGCCTTCGATGCGACGGGAGATACCGCCGGCACGCGGGTTGTTCGGCATCAGGACCAGATAGCGGCCAGCCAGGCTGATGAAGGTGGTCAGGGCGGCGCCCTTGTTGCCACGTTCTTCTTTTTCTACCTGAACGATGACTTCCTGGCCTTCGCTCAGGACGTCCTTGATGTTCACGCGGCCTTCAGGGGATTTCTTGAAGTATTCGCGGGAGATTTCTTTGAGGGGCAGGAAGCCATGGCGCTCGGAGCCGAAATCGACAAAGGCAGCCTCAAGGCTTGGTTCGATGCGAGTAATCCGGCCTTTATAGATGTTGGCCTTCTTTTGCTCGCGTGCACCGGACTCGATGTCCAGGTCGTAGAGGCGTTGGCCGTCTACCAGTGCAACACGCAACTCTTCGGGTTGAGTTGCGTTAATCAGCATTCTTTTCATGTTGTACCGTCGGTTTCCGGGCTGCCGGAAACGGCGTTCGGCACACACGACTTCTCACGGTCGGTGTCAGGTGCGTCAAGAGTGGTTGGCCACTCCAGTGTCCAGCAATACCCGCCAAAATGGGCGGTATCGCGACGTACGCTTCCTGCTTGCTGTGGTGACTTAAGCACTCAGTCAGGAGGAGGAATCAACCGGCGACTGTGGACGAGATGAAGCGTCTAAATATAAGCCTAGTGCTACACAGTCCGACGGTTGTGCATCTCCACCCTACACGTATCCCTGATAATTCGGGTGCTGCCGCGCGCAGAATCCGCAGCGGGTTGGCATTTACCGTGTTCTCCAATGGGGAGTCCACGCTCATGGCTAAACAAGACCGGGTGTGGGCGATTGTGCTCTCACTCAGCTCGTAACAGGCGTTGTTTCCGAAGCATTCGCCGTGGTCTGGCTCCAGACTGACTGCACTTTGTGAACTGGCCGTAAATATCGGCGCAAAAGGCGAGTAATCACTCTGCTTTTTGCACTCGCTTCAGGCCTCATGTCACCTGCGCTTGTTACAATCTCGAGCCTTCCAGGGTGGCGAAAGCCCCGTAGGACGGCCTCGCGTCCTGATGAATTGCGATGGTCAGGGCCGGCAGTTTGCCGCTAGTCCTCTGTCCAGGCCGCTTTTGGCGGCGTTCGCGACTATAGCAGCAATGATTAAGTGCTTCAATTCCATAAAAAATTGTTATCATCGCCGCCATGACGACTACCGCCCCCCAGACCCCCAGCGTCCAGCTGCTCGAGGTCTCGCCGGAATATGCCGGCCAACGCATCGACAACTTTCTTCTTGCCAGGCTCAAAGGCGTGCCCAAGACCTTGATTTACCGCATTTTGCGTAAAGGCGAAGTGCGCGTGAACAAGGGCCGGATCAAGCCCGAGTACAAGCTGCAGGCGGGCGACATCGTCCGCGTGCCGCCGGTGCGGGTGCCTGAGCGTGACGAACCGGTCCCACTGGCCCAGGGCTTGTTGCAGCGCCTTGAAGCGTCGATTGTCTTCGAAGACAAGGCACTGATCGTGATCAACAAGCCGTGTGGCATCGCGGTTCACGGTGGCAGCGGCCTCAACTACGGGGTGATCGAAGCCTTTCGTCAGTTGCGCCCGGATGCCAAGGAGCTGGAGCTGGTCCACCGTCTGGACCGTGACACCTCCGGCCTGTTGATGATCGCCAAGAAACGCAGCATGTTGCGCCACCTGCATGCCGCCCTGCGCGGTGATGGCGTGGACAAGCGCTACATGGCGCTGGTGCGTGGCAACTGGGCCACCTCGATCAAGAGCGTGCGCGCGCCGTTGCAGAAGAGCAACCTGCGTTCCGGCGAGCGCATGGTCGAGGTGGACGAGGAGGGCAAGGAGGCGCTGACCCTGTTCAAGGTGCTGCGCCGCTTTGGTGACTTTGCCACCATGGTCGAGGCCAAGCCTGTGACTGGCCGTACCCACCAGATTCGTGTGCATACCCTGCACGCGGGCCACTGCATCGCAGGCGATACCAAATACGGCGACGAGGATTTCTCCAAGGAAATCCGCGACCTGGGCGGCAAACGCCTGTTCCTGCACGCCTACATGCTGACCGTGCCGCTGCCCGATGGCGGCGAATTGAAGCTGCAGGCGCCTGTCGATGAAATGTGGGCCAAGACCGTGGAGCGCCTGAGTGTCGCACCCTGACTACAAGCTGTTGATCTTTGACTGGGATGGCACGCTGTGTAATTCCATTGGTCGGATTGTCGAGTCGATGCACGCGGCGTCGACCCGTTCCGGTTATGCATTGTGCGACGACCTGGCGGTCAAGGGCATTATTGGCCTGGGCCTGCCGGAAGCGATCCGCACCCTGTACCCGGAGATTGGTGATGACGAGCTGATAGCGTTTCGTCAGCACTACGCCGATCACTACATGGCGCTCGACGCCCAGCCTTCGCCGCTGTTTGAAGGCGTGGCGCAGGCCATGGAAGCATTTCGCGCCGACGGTTATCACCTTGCGGTCGCGACCGGCAAGGCCCGTCGCGGCCTGGACCGGGTGCTCAAGGCTCATGGCTGGGAAGATTATTTCGACGCCACCCGTGCGGCGGACGAAACTGCCAGCAAGCCCCACCCTCTGATGCTCGAGCAGATCCTCGCTCAATGTGGCGTGTCGCCTCGGCAGGCGTTGATGGTGGGTGATGCGTCGTTCGACCTGATGATGGCGCGTAATGCTGGCATGGACTCCGTGGCGGTCAGCTACGGCGCCCAATCTGCCCAGGTGTTGCAGGCCTACGAGCCGCGCCTGACAATTGACCGTTTTTCTGAATTGCAGGCCTGGCTCAGCCGGGCCCATTAAGTCTTTGCTGGGGTAGATGGCATGACCGATGAGTGGAAAGCGCCTGATAAGGCCAATGCCGATAACAATGGCGATGACAGAAGCTGGAAGTTGCTGGAGAAGACCTTGCTGGCCAGTGTTCAGGAGCAGCGCCGCTCCCGGCGTTGGGGGATCTTTTTCAAGCTTCTGACCTTTATTTATCTGTTGGGCATGCTGGTGCTGTTCAGTCCGCTGATGGACATGGAGAAGAGCGCCACCCGAAGCGGTCATTACACGGCGTTGATCGAAGTGCGCGGAGTGATTGCCGACAAGGAGTCTGCCAGTGCAGACAACATCGTCAGCAGTCTGCGGGCGGCCTTCGAGGACTCCAAGGTCAAGGCTGTGATCCTGCGCATCAACAGCCCGGGCGGCAGTCCGGTGCAGTCGGGTTATGTGTATGACGAGATTCGTCGCCTGCGCGCCTTGCACCCGGACATCAAGCTGTATGCAGTGATTTCCGACCTGGGTGCCTCGGGTGCCTATTACATCGCCAGTGCAGCCGACCAGATCTACGCCGACAAGGCCAGTCTGGTGGGTTCGATTGGTGTGACGGCGGCCGGTTATGGCTTTGTCGGCACCATGGAGAAGCTCGGGGTTGAGCGTCGTACCTACACGTCGGGTGAGCACAAGTCGTTCCTGGACCCGTTCCAGCCGCAAAAGGCGGATGAAACCCAGTTCTGGCAGGGTGTGCTGGATACCACTCATCGGCAGTTCATCGCCAGTGTGAAGCAGGGGCGCGGTGACCGGCTCAAGGATAAGGAGCATCCGGAGCTGTTCTCCGGTCTGGTCTGGTCTGGCGAGCAAGCGCTGCCATTGGGCTTGATCGATGGCCTGGGCAGTGCCAGTTCGGTGGCGCGGGACGTGATTGGCGAGAAAGAACTGGTGGACTTCACTGTTCAGGAATCGCCGTTTGATCGTTTCTCCAAGAAGCTGGGTGCCAGTGTGGCTGAGCAGTTGGCGATGTGGATGGGCTTTCAGGGTCCGACCCTGCGCTGAGATCTTGAGCGCGACAAGGCTCAAAGTGTGGGAGCTGGCTTGCCTGCGATAGCATCACCTCGGTGCAACTGATGTACCGAGGTGTCTGCATCGCAGGCAAGCCAGCTCCCACATTCGTTTGTGGTGTTCTCAGGGAATCTGTACGCCTTCGGCCAGTAGCATGTCCACCAGTCGGATCAGCGGCAGTCCGACCAGGCTGGTGGCGTCTGGACCTTCGGTGCTTTGAAACAGGCTCACCCCCAGGCCTTCGGCCTTGAAGCTGCCAGCGCAGTCGTAGGGCTGCTCGATGCGCAGGTAGCGTTCGATGCGTGCGGCGCCCAGCGTGCGCATGTGTACGGTGAAGGGGATGCAGTCGACCTGGCAATGGCCGGTGGCGCTGTTCAGTACAGCCAGGCCGGTGAGGAAGCTGACTCGCTTGCCGCTGGCCGCCAGCAGTTGCTCACGGGCCTTCTCGAAAGTGTGGGGCTTGCCGATGATCTGGCCGTCGAGCGCGGCGACCTGGTCCGAGCCGATGATCAGGTGGCCCGGATGGCTGTCAGCCAGGGCGCGGGCCTTTTCCTCGGCCAGGCGCTTGACCAGCTCCACGGCGGACTCGTCCGGGCGGTGGCTTTCGTCGATATCCGGCGAACTGCAGATGAACGGCAGGTGCAGGCGGTTCAACAATTCCCGGCGATAAACCGAGCTGGAAGCGAGTAATAAAGGCAGCATGGGCGTCTCCTCAAGGCAGTCGCGGATTCTAGCGGGGAGGCCCGGTGACGGACAGGGCTGAATTTCCTTTGACATGGCCGGGTGCATCCCTATAATGCTGCGCCTATGTTGAATGACCCGATTCCACCTCACGTTGACCCGCGCAAATTGGCTGATCGTGGCACCACCCTTCAAGGTGAGCTGCTCCTGGCCGATTTGGAGAGACTCTGCGACCCGCTTTCCGACACTGTCGGTACGGTGCAGGCTAAATTCGTTTTTGAACGAGATGAACGTAAGTCTGTGGTAATCCACAGCTTTATCGACACCGAAGTCAAAATGGTTTGCCAGCGTTGTCTTGAGCTGGTCACCCTGCCGATCCACAGCGAATGCAGTTATGCTGTGGTGAAAGAGGGTGCGAATACCCAGTCGTTGCCGAAAGGTTATGACGTGCTGGAACTGGGCGAAGATCCTTTGGATCTGCAGTCACTGATCGAGGAGGAGCTTTTGCTCGCCTTGCCCATTGTGCCTGCTCATCATCCGGAAGAATGCCAGCAGCCGGCGGGTCTCGATGAGCCCGAACCGAGCGAGGACGAGGTAACGCGGTCCAACCCGTTCAGTGTATTGGCGCAGTTAAAGCGTGACCCAAACGTTTAGGAGTTAATCAATTATGGCTGTTCAGCAGAACAAAAAATCCCGCTCTGCCCGTGACATGCGTCGTTCGCACGACGCCCTGACGGCAAGCACTCTGTCTGTAGAAAAAACCACCGGTGAAGTTCACCTGCGTCACCACGTATCGCCAGAAGGCGTATACCGTGGCCGTAAAGTGATCGACAAGGGCGCTGACGAGTAATCACTTGTCTGCTCAAGTCATCGCGATTGACGCAATGGGCGGGGACTTCGGTCCCCGCAGCATTGTTCAGGCCTGCATTGCTTGCCTGTCTGCCACGCCCTCGCTGCACCTGACCCTCGTCGGTCAACCCTCCTTACTTGAAGAACTGATTGCCAGCCATCCGGCGGTGGATAGCGCGCGCCTGACTATTACACCGGCCAGCGAAACCATCACCATGGATGAAAAGCCTGCGCAGGCCTTGCGCGGCAAGCCTGATTCTTCGATGCGGGTGGCGCTTGAGCTGGTACGCGACGGCAAGGCCCAGGCCTGTGTCAGTGCCGGCAATACCGGGGCGTTGATGGCGTTGTCCCGGCATGTGCTGAAAACCCTGCCGGGCATTGACCGGCCGGCGATGGTTGCGGCTATTCCGACCCAGCAGGGCTATTGCCAGTTGCTGGACCTGGGGGCGAACGTCGATTGCAGTGCCGAGCATCTGCTGCACTTTGCCCTGATGGGCTCGGTGGCGGCCGAAGCGCTGGGCGTGGCCCGGCCTCGGGTGGCGCTGCTGAATATCGGCACCGAAGACATCAAGGGCAACCAGCAGGTCAAGCTGGCGGCGACGCTGTTGCAAAGCGCGCGAGGCCTGAACTACATCGGCTTTGTCGAGGGTGACGGTCTGTACCGCGGCGAAGCCGACGTGGTGGTATGCGACGGTTTTGTCGGCAATATCCTGCTCAAGTCCAGCGAGGGCCTGGCGACGATGATTGCTGCGCGCATCGAGGCCTTGTTCAAGCGCAACCTGGCGTCACGCCTGGTGGGCGCCCTGGCGCTGCCCTTGATGCGGCGCTTGCAGGCTGACCTGGCTCCGGCGCGGCACAATGGTGCGAGTTTCCTCGGGTTGCAGGGCATCGTGGTGAAAAGTCATGGTTCGGCGGGGGTGCAGGGTTTTCAAAGTGCCATCCAGCGCGCCTTGATCGAGATCCAGGAAAACCTGCCGCAACGCTTGCACGGCCGCCTTGAGGATCTGTTGCCTTAGGCGAATCGGGCCGGAAATGCTTAAATGTGACCGGCCAGTTCAATTGACCATCCAATCTGTCAGTTTCTTGCGCTCCCACGTGTGGGGCGCCAATTTCCGACGACCAGATCATTAGGGGCTTGTTACATGTCTACATCCCTCGCATTCGTCTTTCCAGGGCAGGGTTCGCAGTCCCTCGGCATGTTGGCCGAGCTGGGCGCGGAACATCAGTTGGTCCTGGACACTTTCAAGGAAGCCTCCGATGCCTTGGGTTACGACCTGTGGGCACTGACCCAGCAAGGGCCGGAAGAGCTGCTCAATCAAACCGACAAGACCCAACCCGCCATCCTCACCGCCTCCATCGCCCTGTGGCGCCTGTGGCTGGCTGAAGGCGGCGCACGTCCGGCCTACGTTGCCGGTCATAGCCTGGGCGAATACAGCGCCCTGGTAGCTGCTGGCAGCCTGACCCTCGGTGAAGCAGTCAAGCTGGTGGAGCGTCGTGGCCAGTTGATGCAGGAAGCGGTTCCTGCCGGGCAGGGCGGCATGGCTGCCATTCTCGGCCTGGAAGATGCTGACGTGATTGCCGCCTGCGCCGAAGCGGCCCAGGGCGAAGTGGTCAGCGCCGTGAACTTCAACTCCCCTGGCCAGGTGGTGATCGCCGGCGCCAAGGCGGCGGTAGAGCGCGCCATCGAAGGCTGCAAGGCCCGTGGCGCCAAGCGTGCGTTGCCGTTGCCGGTCAGCGTGCCGTCTCACTGCGAACTGATGCGCCCGGCTGCCGAGCGTTTCGCCGAGTCGATCGCTGCGATCAACTGGCAGGCGCCGCAGATTCCGTTGGTGCAGAACGTCAGTGCCGCCGTGGCCTCTGACCTGGAAACCCTCAAGCGCGATCTGCTGGAACAGCTGTACAAGCCGGTTCGCTGGGTTGAGTCGGTGCAGACCCTGGCCGCCAACGGCGCCACCCAATTGGTAGAGTGCGGCCCGGGCAAAGTCCTCGCCGGCCTGAACAAGCGTTGCGCCGAAGGCGTGTCGACTTCCAACCTCAATACCCCGGATGCCTTCGCTGCCGCTCGCGCAGCCCTGGCCTGACGTTAATTTCCGAACCTAGGAGAAGCCTGCATGAGTCTGCAAGGTAAAGTTGCACTGGTCACCGGCGCAAGCCGTGGCATTGGCCAGGCGATCGCCCTGGAGCTGGGCCGTCTGGGCGCTGTGGTCATCGGTACCGCAACCTCCGCCGCCGGCGCTGAACGTATTGCCGCGACGCTGAAGGAAAACGGCGTCCAGGGCACCGGTCTTGAGCTTAACGTGACCAGCGATGAGTCCGTGGCGGCCGTATTGGCTGAAATCACGGCGCAATTCGGTGCACCGGCTATTCTGGTGAACAATGCCGGTATTACCCGCGATAACCTGATGATGCGTATGAAAGACGACGAGTGGCATGACGTCGTTGATACCAACCTGAACAGTCTGTTTCGCCTGTCCAAGGGTGTTTTGCGCGGCATGACCAAGGCTCGTTGGGGTCGAATTATCAATATTGGCTCTGTTGTGGGTGCCATGGGCAACGCAGGCCAAGTAAACTACGCAGCCGCCAAGGCCGGTCTGGAAGGTTTCAGCCGTGCATTGGCGCGTGAAGTAGGCTCGCGGTCGATTACGGTCAACTCGGTGGCCCCAGGGTTCATCGACACCGATATGACCCGCGAATTGCCTGAAGCGCAGCGTGAAGCGTTGCTGACGCAGATTCCGCTGGGCCGTCTGGGCCAGGCTCAAGAGATCGCGAATGTGGTCGCTTTCCTGGCATCCGACGGTGCGGCATACGTGACTGGGGCTACAATCCCGGTGAACGGCGGGATGTACATGAGTTAAATTGTGACGGATCGCTTCAAAAAAATGTCATACGAGCTGTCTAAAATCCGTTATAAAGCTGCAATCTATTTATAGGCAGATGGCCAATAGGGTACGAGGGTGAAGCTTTCAGTTGAAAAGCTGAAAAGTCTTTCTATACACTTACCCACTGGCCAGCTGCCTGAATTTGTCCATTAGGAGTGAAAACAAGGTATGAGCACCATCGAAGAGCGCGTCAAGAAAATCGTTGCCGAGCAACTGGGCGTTAAAGAAGAAGAAGTGACCAACAGCGCTTCCTTCGTTGAAGACCTGGGTGCCGACTCCCTTGACACCGTTGAGCTGGTGATGGCTCTGGAAGAGGAATTCGAGACCGAAATCCCGGACGAAGAAGCTGAAAAAATCACTACCGTTCAAGCTGCTATCGACTACGTTACTAGCCACCAGGCGTAATAGTTTGTAATCGTCGCTTGCTGTGATGGAAAAACCGCACTGCCCTATGGCGTGCGGTTTTTTCCTTTAAGCCTGATGCAAAGTGTCGTCATTAGAAAAAGGAGAGTGCTGTGTCGCGTAGACGCGTCGTAGTCACCGGTATGGGTATGTTGTCGCCACTGGGTACGGATGTGCCGAGCAGTTGGCAGGGCATTCTGGCTGGCCGCAGTGGTATTGGTCTGATCGAACACACGGACCTTTCTGCCTATTCCACCCGTTTTGGCGGCTCGGTAAAGGACTTCAATGTCGAGGAATATCTCTCGGTCAAAGAGTCCCGCAAACTCGACCTGTTCATTCAATACGGCCTGGCAGCCGGATTTCAGGCGGTGCGTAATGCCGGCCTGGAAGTCACCGACGCCAACCGTGAGCGCATCGGCGTGGCCATGGGTTCGGGTATTGGCGGTCTGACCAATATCGAAGAAACCAGCCGCACCCTGCATGAGTCCGGCCCTCGCAGAATTTCACCGTTCTTCGTGCCTGGCTCGATCATCAACATGATTTCCGGTTTCCTGTCCATCCACTTGGGTGCCCAGGGGCCTAACTACGCCATTTCCACGGCGTGCACCACGGGCACTCACTGCATCGGCATGGCGGCGCGCAATATCGCCTATGACGAGGCCGACGTGATGATCGCCGGCGGTGCCGAGATGGCCGCCTGCGGTTTGGGCATGGGCGGCTTCGGCGCGTCCCGTGCGTTATCGACCCGCAATGACGAGCCGACCCGTGCCAGCCGTCCGTGGGACAAGGGCCGCGACGGTTTTGTTCTGGCCGACGGTGCCGGTGCGCTGGTACTCGAAGAGCTGGAGCACGCGAAGGCCCGTGGCGCCACCATCTACGCCGAGCTGATTGGTTTCGGCATGAGCGGTGATGCGTACCACATGACCTCGCCTCCGTCGGACGGCGCGGGCGCTGCACGCTGCATCACCAATGCGTTGCGTGATGCCAAGGTCAACGTTGACCAGGTGCAGTACATCAATGCCCATGGCACTTCGACCCCGACCGGCGACCTGGCGGAAGCCGAGGCCATCAAGTCGGTGTTCGGCGAGCATGCCTACAAGCTGGCGGTCAGTTCCACCAAGTCCATGACCGGGCACCTGTTGGGTGCGGCGGGCGCGGTCGAGGCAATCTTCAGCGTGCTGGCCATCAAGGATCAGGTCGCTCCGCCGACCATCAACCTCGATGAACCGGATGAGGGCTGCGACCTGAATTTCGTGCCTCACGAGCCGCAGAAGATGCCGATCGACGTGGTGCTGTCCAACTCGTTCGGTTTTGGTGGTACCAACGGTTCCCTGGTGTTCCGCCGGTTCGCCGAGTGATGGAGAGCTGGGTCGACGGTCAGCCGGCGGGCGCAGTGCCCCTGAAAGACCGTGGCCTGGCATACGGTGATGGGCTGTTCGAGACCATTGCCGTCAAGGTCGGGCAGCCCGTGCTGCTTGACCGCCACCTGCAGCGCCTTGAAGAAGGTTGCAGGCGGTTGGCGATTGTTGCGGATCAACCCCTGATCCGCAGCGAATTGCTGGCCTACGCCGCCGCCCTCGGTGACGGTGTACTCAAGTTGATCCTGACCCGTGGCGACAGCCAGCGCGGTTATGGCATCAGTGCTGGCGCTCCGGCGCGGCGCATTCTGCAAGGCAGTCCACCTGCCACTTATCCCCCGGAACATGCAGCGTCAGGCATCCGCCTGTTTGCGTGTACCACGCGTTTGTCCGAGCAACCGTTGCTTGCCGGCCTCAAGCACCTCAATCGCCTGGAACAGGTATTCGCCCGCGCCGAGTGGCAGGATGCCGAACACGCCGAAGGTTTGATGCTGGATATGTCCGGTCGAGTCATCGAAGGCGTCTTCAGCAACCTGTTTCTGGTGCGTAACGGCGTGTTGCTGACCGCTGATCTGAATCGCTGTGGCGTCGCCGGCGTCATGCGGGCCGAGCTGTTGGCCCAGGCGCAGGCGTTGGGCATCCCGACAAGCGTGGCCGATATCAGCCTTGAGCAGCTGCAACAGGCCGATGAAGTCTTGGTGTGCAACAGCGTATATGGCATTTGGCCGGTGCGCGGATGTGCTGCGATGAGCTGGCCGGTTGGGCCGCTCACCCGTAAACTGCAGGGCATTGTTCGCGCACTATTGGATATTTGATTTGAGACGTAAATTTGTATTGTTGCTGGAGATCGGTCTGGTCCTGGCGGGTTTGCTGCTGGGCGCTTCGGCCTGGAAGCTGAACTCGGCCCTTGAACAGCCCTTGAATCTGACCCAGGAGCAATTGCTGGACGTACCGGCTGGCGCGACGCCCACCGGCACCTTCAATCGCCTGGAAAATGACGGCGTGCTCAAGGATGCGTTCTGGTTGCGTCTCTACTGGCGCTTCAACCTCGACGGCCAGCCGCTGCACAGCGGCGAATACCGCATGACCCCGGGCCTCACCGCCGAGGGCCTGATCGGCCTGTGGCAGCGTGGCGAAGTGGTGCAGTACAGCATTACGCTGGTGGAAGGCTGGAACTTCCGCCAGGTGCGCGCGGCCCTGGCCAAGCATGAAAAGATCGAGCAGACCCTGTCCGGCCTGAGTGACAGCGAGGTGATGGAAAAACTCGGGCACCCGGGCGTATTCCCTGAAGGGCGCTTCTTCCCGGACACCTACCGCTTCGTGCGTGGCATGAGCGACGTTGAACTACTGAAAAAATCCTACAACCGTCTGGACGATGTCCTCGCCCAGGAGTGGAGCAAGCGCGCGGCCGATGCGCCGTACACCGACCCCTATCAAGCGCTGATCATGGCCTCGCTGGTGGAGAAAGAAACCGGCGTGCCGGAAGAGCGCGGCCAGATCGCCGGGGTATTCGTGCGGCGCATGCAGATCGGCATGCTGCTGCAAACCGACCCGACGGTGATCTACGGCCTCGGTGAGCGCTACACCGGCAAGCTGACCCGCGCACACCTCAAGGAAGCCACGCCCTACAACACCTACGTGATCGCCGGCCTGCCGCCGACGCCGATCGCCATGGTCGGGCGGGAGGCGATTCATGCTGCGCTGAACCCGGTGGCGGGCAGCAGCCTGTATTTCGTTGCCCGAGGCGATGGCAGCCATATTTTCTCGGATAACCTGGATGCGCATAACGCAGCAGTGCGTGAGTTCCAGATGAAGCGTCGCGCCGATTACCGTTCCAGCCCGGCGCCGGCGGCAAAGCCTGCGGACGCGCCGCTGGATACGCCCGCCGAGCCGGCTCCGGCACCTGATGACGCCGCGCCGCACAGCCCGCAATGACTCTGACTAAGGACTGCCTGTGACTGGCTTGTTTATTACCCTGGAAGGCCCGGAAGGCGCCGGCAAGAGCACCAACCGTGAATACCTGGCCGAGCGCCTGCGCGCCGAAGGTATCGAGGTGCTGCTGACCCGTGAGCCTGGCGGCACGCCACTGGCCGAGCGTATCCGTGAAGTGCTGCTGACCCCGGGCGACGAACAGATGAACCCCGACACCGAACTGTTGCTGGTGTTCGCCGCCCGCGCCCAGCACCTGGCCGAAGTCATTCGCCCGGCACTGGCCCGGGGCGCCGTGGTGATTTGTGACCGGTTTACCGATTCCACCTATGCCTATCAGGGCGGCGGCCGTGGCTTGTCCCTGGAGCGCATTGCGGCCTTGGAAACCTTCGTCCAGGGCGATTTGCGGCCCGACCTGACCCTGGTGTTCGATCTCCCGGTGGAAGTCGGCATGGCCCGTGCCACCGCCCGGGGTCGCCTCGATCGTTTCGAACTGGAAACCCGAGTCTTTTTTGAAGCTGTGCGCGGCGCGTTTCTCAAGCGCGCCGAAGCCGACCCCGCCCGTTACTACCTGTTGGACGCCGCACAACCGTTGACTCAGGTTCAGCAGTGCATTGACGCCCTGTTGCCGAAGCTTGTGGAGCGTGTCCGTGGCTGAAGCCTACCCGTGGCAGGACAGCCTCTGGCAGCAACTGGCGGGCCGTGCCCAGCACGCCCACGCCTACCTGCTCCACGGCCCGGTGGGCATCGGCAAGCGCGCCCTGGCCGAGCGGCTGATGGCCAGCTTGTTGTGCCAGCGGCCCAACGGCCTGGAAGCCTGCGGCGAATGTAAATCCTGCATGCTGCTCAAGGCCGGCAGCCACCCGGACAACTATCTGCTGGAACCGGAAGAGGCCGACAAGGCGATCAAGGTCGACCAGGTGCGTGATCTGGTCAGCTTCGTGGTGCAGACCGCGCAGATGGGCGGGCGCAAGGTGGTGCTGATCGAACCGGTGGAGTCGATGAACATCAACGCCGCCAACGCCTTGCTCAAGAGCCTGGAAGAACCGTCCGGCGATACCGTGCTGCTGCTGGTCAGCCACCAGTCCAGCCGCCTGCTGCCGACCATTCGCAGCCGCTGCGTGCAGCAGGCCTGCCCGTTGCCGAGCGAAGCCATGAGCCTGCAGTGGCTGGCCCAGGCGTTGCCGGACTGCGGCGAGGCGGAGCGCGTCGAGTTGCTGACCCTGGCGGCCGGTTCGCCTCTGGCGGCGGTCAAGCTCCAGGCCCAGGGCGTGCGTGAACAGCGTGCGCTGGTGGTGGACGGGGTGAAGAAACTGCTCAAGCAGGAAGTGTCGGCCACGCAACTGGCCGAAAGCGCCTGGAAAGACATTCCCTTGCTGCTGCTGTTCGACTGGTTTTGCGACTGGTCGAGCCTGATCCTGCGCTACCAGCTGACCCAGGACGAAAACGGCCTTGGGCTGCCGGACATGCGCAAAGTCGTGCAATACCTGGCGCAGAAGAGCGCCCAGGACAAGGTGCTGAACATCCAGGACTGGATCCTCGCCCAACGCCAGAAAGTCCTCGGCAAGGCCAACCTCAATCGCGTGCTGTTGCTTGAGGCCTTGCTGGTGCAGTGGGTCGGTTTGCTCGGCCGCCGTTAATTTCAGTGGCCGACGGGTGTATCGTTGGCCAGACACTTTCCGTGACTCAAGTTGTAGATCCCTATGCTCGTAGATTCCCATTGCCACCTTGATCGCCTCGACCTGGCCCAGCACGGCGGCTCCCTCGACGCCGCCCTTGAAGCTGCGCGCCAGCGTGGGGTAGGGCACTTCCTGTGCATCGGCGTCAGCGCGGAAAACGCCGCCGACGTCAAAGCCCTGGCCGATCGTTATGCGGATGTCGACTGCTCGGTGGGCATTCACCCGCTGGACCTCAAGCCCGGCGAAGCCCCGGCCCTCGACTGGCTGCTCGGTGAACTCAATCACCCGCGCGTGGTGGCCATCGGTGAGACCGGCCTGGATTACCACTACGAACCGGAAGCTGCCGAGTTGCAGCAGGCGTCGTTCCGTCTGCACCTGCAAGCCGCCCAGCAGACTGGCAAGCCGGTGATCGTCCACACCCGTGGCGCCCGTGCCGACACCCTGACCCTGCTGCGCGAAGCCGCGCTGCCCCAGGCTGGTGTGCTGCATTGCTTCACTGAAGACTGGGACATGGCCAAGGCCGCGCTGGACCTTGGTTTCTACATTTCCTTGTCGGGCATCGTGACCTTCCGCAACGCCGATGCCCTGCGCGATGTCGCGCGCCAGGTCCCGGCAGACCGCCTGCTGGTGGAAACCGATTCGCCGTACCTGGCGCCAATTCCCCATCGCGGCAAACCCAACCTGCCGGAATACGTACGGGATGTGGCGGATTACCTGGCGATGCTGCGGGGCGAGTCCTACGAGCGCTTTGCCGAACAGACCACCGAAAACTTCAAGCGCCTGTTCCCGCTGGCCCACGTCGGCCACTGAATCGCAGGCAAAAAAAACCCGGGTTCTGGGGGGTGAATCCGGGCTAAGACCATTAGGAGTAAAACAAGGGTACGCAGTCCGTCGGTACCCAGGTCGACGCGTCACTTGGGGGAGATGCCACGCCGACATTTCAAGTATTGATCAGTATCCGATTCAGTCCAGCCACATCTGATCGTTTTTTAAACAGATTTGGAATACGCCCGCTTCGGTTGAGTTCTCATTGGATGCGATGCACACGCGCCAATCACCTGTTTTATTTCTGACTCGAATCGGCACATTCGTTGGCGTGCTGTAAGTTAAGTGCAAAGGTTGTTCATATAGGCGTTGCCCAACGACCGTTCAGTCGGGATAATCCCGCGCACCGGGTAAAACGTTCCGACAAGCACGGCTTGGGGAGCGAACGCCCTTCCAATATCCATCTCTGCAGACCTTTTTCTTATGCACAAAGAACCCCGCAAGGTCCGTGAGTTTCGCCGCCGCGAGCAGGAAATTCTCGACACCGCACTCAAGCTGTTCCTCGACCAGGGTGAAGACAGCGTCACCGTCGAGATGATTGCGGATGCCGTGGGTATCGGCAAAGGCACCATCTACAAGCACTTCAAGTCCAAGGCCGAGATCTACCTGCGCCTGATGCTCGACTACGAGCGCGACCTGAACGAGCTGCTGCACTCGGCCGATGTCGACAAGGACAAGGAAGCGCTGTCCCGCGCCTACTTCGAGTTCCGCATGCGTGACCCGCAGCGCTACCGCTTGTTTGATCGCCTGGAAGAAAAAGTGGTGAAGGGCCATCAGGTGCCGGAAATGGTCGAGGAGCTGCACAAGATCCGTGCCTCGAACTTCGAGCGCCTGACCCTGCTGATCAAGGGCCGCATCAGCGAAGGCAAGCTCGAAGACGTGCCACCGTATTTCCACTACTGCGCCGCCTGGGCGTTGGTGCACGGCGCCGTGGCGTTGTACCACTCGCCGTTCTGGAGCAATGTGCTGGAAGACCAGGAAGGTTTCTTCCAGTTCCTGATGGACATCGGCGTGCGCATGGGCAACAAGCGCAAGCACAGCACCGATTTGCCGAACGCCGAAACGCCGGCCACTTGAATCATTCGCCAGCGTGATGGCGATATGATTTCCTGCCCAGCGCAGTAACCCAGGAATATACTCAGGCAAGGACCTTGCTAAAACTTGATTTTTCAGTCAGGTTTTAGTGCGCCCGAATTATCCTCTGCCGGAGTGATCCATGATCGTTGATCGTCAAGGCAGGCGATTCCGCAATTTGCGGATCAGCCTGACCTCAGCCTGCAATTACGCCTGTACCTACTGCGTGCCCAACGGCAAGCGGCTGGTGGCTGCGCAGGACGAACTGTCGGCCGAGGCGATGGCGCGGGGTGTCGAGTACCTGATCGAGGCCGCCGGCATCGAGCGCCTGCGGATTACCGGCGGTGAACCGTTGGTCAGCCCCAAGCTGGAAGCCTTCATGGGCGCGGTGGGGCAGATGGGGCTCAGTGATATCAGCCTGACCACCAACGGCCAACTGCTGGCGCGCAAACTGCCGCTGCTGGTGGACGCCGGGATTCGCCGGATCAACGTGTCCCTCGACACCCTGGACGCCGACGCCTTCCGCAGCATCGCTCGCGGTGGCGACCTGGCCACCGTGCTCGATGGCATGGACCAGGCGAGCGCCGCCGGAATCAAGATCAAGGTCAACATGGTGCCGCTGCGCGGCCAGAACCTCGACCAGGTGATGCCGCTGCTCGACTACTGCCTGGAGCGTGGCTACGAGTTGCGCTTTATCGAATTGATGCGCATGGGCCACCTGGCCAACGATTCCAACGCGTTCCTGCAGCAATTCGTCAGCCTCCAGCAATTGCTCAGCCTGATCGGCGAACAGTACGAATACCTGCAAGCCAACGCCCCGGTGGACGCCACTGCCGTGCGCTACGAAGTGCCCGGCAAAGGTTTCTTCGGTGTCATCGCCAACGAAAGCGTGCCGTTCTGCCGGACCTGTTCGCGTTTGCGCCTGTCGTCCACCGGCTGGCTGCATGGCTGCCTGTCGTCGAGCAACCGCCACTACGTCGGCGACCTGCTGGACAAACCCCGCCACCAGGCCCTGCCGGCCTTGCAGCGCTTGTTGGTCAAGGCCTTGGGTGACAAGCAGGAAGTGGCCTTCTCCGGCGGCGCCACCATCATGAAGATCATCGGCGGCTAGTCTCGCAAGCTGGCGCAAAATCTGCATCTCGTGCCCATTCGCCGGTTTTCCGTCACCGGCCTTTGGAGAATTAGGATGCGTAGTCTGGTTTTGGTGCTGGCGTCACTCGCGCTGGGTGGCTGCATGACCGTCAGTGATATGGCCGAAGGCACGCGCTATCAGATGAGCGATGCCGGGCTGCTGGACCACAGCGATACTCGCCGCGTCAATTCGGTCCGCATACAGCCCGACTCCTTCGTCTTCATCGCCCAGGGCGCCTTCACCCCGCCGGGCAGTGCTTATCCACGGCCTAACGTGGTGGCCGAGGAAGCCTTCAACGGCTTTGTCGAATATTTCCCGATGGTCCGCCGCGCCCGCAAGCCGGAAGGCCTGGAACAGGCGATGTCTGAAGCCCGCGCAGCCGGCGCGCATTACCTCTTGTACTGCCGCTTTGCCCAGGCGGATGACCGTATCGGCAACGCCGATGAATGGTCTGACCAGGAGGCGGTGGATCGCCTGGGTATCGACACCGGAACCATCCAGGTCATGTTGATCGAGACCAGTACCCAATATTTGATTGATACTGTGCGCATCCATAGCCGTGGCGGTTTACTGACGTTCCACGACAACAAGCCTGAAGATCTGATCGGCAAGCCCCTGGCGCACTACGCGCGCAGCCTGTTGGGCATGAGCGATCAGTAAGACACAAGGAGAGCAGCATGACCGATTCGGCCAAGGCCAATGAGTTGTTGGCGCAATTGCCCAAGGGCAAGGGGCCCGCGCCGGTGCATCTGTGGAACCCGGCGTTTTGCGGCGATATCGACATGCGCATCGCCCGTGACGGCACCTGGTTCTACATGGGCACGCCGATTGGCCGCAAGCCGATGGTCAAGCTGTTCTCCAACATCATCCGCCGCGATGGCGATGATTATTTCCTGATCACCCCGGTGGAAAAGGTCGGGATCAAGGTCGATGACGCGCCCTTCGTCGCCGTGACCCTGGAAGTCGAAGGGCAGGGCGAAAGCCAGGTCCTGCGCTTTACCACCAACGTGGATGAGCAGGTCGAGGCCGGTATCGAGCATCCGCTGCGGGTGGTGATCGACCCGGACACCCAGGAACCCTCGCCATACCTGCGGGTGCGCACCAACCTCGAAGCCCTGGTTCACCGCAATGCGTTCTACCAGCTGGTGGAGCTGGCGGTGACCCGTCCGATCAACGGTAAGAACTGGCTTGGCGTCTGGAGCGGCGGGGTATTTTTCCCCATCGGCCTGGAGCCCTGAGGCTGATTTCTCGCTCTCCCTGAAATAATTCGCTTGCTGTAGCCGGGCGCTTTCGGTTATCAATTTGTACATGATTAGACATGTCCGATTTGATAAGAAAAAACGCGTCGTCGACGAGCTGATCCGCCGTATCGAGGGTGGAGTGATGGCCGACGGTGTCCTGCTGCCGGGCGAGCACCAACTGGCCGAAGAGTTTTCCGTCAGCCGCGGCACCCTGCGTGAAGCCCTGGCCGAACTCAAGCGCCGCAGCTACATCGCCACCCAAAGCGGTGTCGGCTCCATCGTCACCTTCGACGGCATGGTGCTCGACCAGCGCAGCGGCTGGGCCCAAGCCCTGGCCGACACCGGCGCGGTGGTGACCTCCGAAATCCTGCGCCTGGAAGCCGTCACCCGTCCGGACCTGCTCAGCCGTCACGGCAGCGACCAATTCATCGCCCTCGACCGCCGCCGTCGCGCTGCCGACGGCACGTTCGTGTCCCTGGAGCGCTCGCTGATGCCGGCCTCGGGTGGCCTCGAAAGCCTGCCGCAAGTCGGCCTGATCGATAATTCCCTGACCATCACCCTGGCGGCCTATGGCTATGTCGGCGCCACCGGCAACCAATGGATCGGTGCCGAGCCTCTGAGCGAAGAAGACGCCCAGCTCCTGGGGCGCCCGGTGGGCACGGTGTTCCTCAAGGCCCTGCGCACCACCTACGACCGCCAGGACCGCTTCATGGAGTCCGTCGAAAGCTTGCTCGACCCTCTGCATTTCCGCTTGCACCTTCAATTTGGAACACCGACATGACCGCCACCACCCGCGCCCTCGGCGCCTTCTACGGCCTGGCCTTGGGCGATGCGTTGGGCATGCCCACCCAGTCCCTGAGCCGCGAGCAGGTCAAGGCGCGTTTCGGCGCGATCACCGGCCTGGAAGATGCCGACGCCGATCAGCCGATCGCGCCGAACATGCCCAAGGGCTCGATCACCGATGACACCGAACAGGCGATCCTCGTCGGCCAGTTGCTGGTGGACGGGCAGGGCAGGATTGAACCCACCGAACTCGCCCAACGTTTGATCGACTGGGAAGCGGTGATGCGCGCCAAGGGGTCCCAGGATTTGCTGGGCCCGTCAACCAAACGGGCGATCGACATGATCCTGGCGGGCCATACCCCGGAAGAGTCCGGGCGCTACGGCACCACCAACGGCGCCGCCATGCGCATCACCCCGGTGGGCATCGCGGCGGACGTCAACGACCCGGCGCAGTTTATCCAGGCGGTGATCCAGGCGTGCCAGGTCACCCATAACACCAACCTGGGCATCTCCAGCGCGGCGGCGGTAGCGGCGGTGGTTTCCGCCGGGATCAACGGCGTCGATCTGGGCGAAGCGCTGAACATCGGCACGCAGATCGCCCAGCAGGCGGAAAACCACGGCCACTGGATTGCCGGCGGGCGCATCGCCACCCGCATCAGTTGGGCGCGCACCTTGAGTGTCGACAGCGGCGACAAGGCGCTGTTTACCGACCTGCTTTACGAATTGATCGGCACCTCCGTGGCGTCCCAGGAATCGGTGGTGGTGTCGTTTGCCCTCGCGCAGCAAGTCGCGGTGGGTGAAATGAACGCCATCGAAGCCCTGTGCATGGCCGCCAGCCTCGGCGGCGACACCGACACCATCGCGGCGATTCTCGGCGCGATGCTCGGTGCGTGCCTGGGGATGCAGTGCTGGCCTGAGGCGATGATCGAACAGGTCAAGCAGGTTAACCGCCTGGACCTGGAACCCTTGGTCCAAGGCCTGCTCGAGCTGCGCTGAGCACCGCAGATCGAAACATGTGGGAGCTGGCTTGCCTGCGATAGCGGTCGATCAGTTGATGAATCATCGACTGACACCACGCTATCGCAGGCAAGCCACACATTGATCCAGTCGAGTCAGGAAGACCGGAACACAGATTCAACTTGCCAACCTGCCACAACCACAAAAAAACAGGCATCAGGAGCACCCCACCATGAGTACGTCCTCTTCCGGCCAAAGCGCCGGGCAATTGGAAACACGCGGCATCGAGCCGGTCCCGGAAGGCGAGTGCAACGGCCATCCGCTGCAACTGTTCTGGGTCTGGTTTGCGGCCAACATCAGCATCCTCGGCTTGCCCCTGGGCGCGACCCTCGTAGCGTTTCGCGGCCTGGCGATCTGGCAGGCAATCATCGTGGCGATCCTCGGCGCCGCCGGCTCGTTTGCGGTGGTGGGCATCATCTCCATCGCCGGCCGTCGTGGCCGTGCACCGAGCCTGACCCTGTCCCGGGCGATCTTTGGCGTACGCGGCAATATCGGGCCGACGCTGGTGTCGCTGATGTCGCGCCTCGGCTGGGAAACCGTCAACACCACTACGGCTGCGTTCGTGCTGTTGTCGTTGTGCTCGATCCTGTTCAACTCGCCGGTTGCCGCCAAAAGCGCGCCGGTACTGACCCTGCTGTTCATTGGCATTTTCGTGCTGCTGACCCTCGCCGTATCGGGCCTGGGCCACGCCACCTTGCTGGTGATCCAGAAGTGGGCCACCTACGTGTTCGGCGCGCTGAATATCCTGGTGGGCGGTTTCCTCTGCGCCACCATCGATTGGAGCGCGGTGTTCAACGCCACGCCTGCGCCGTTGAGCGCGATGATCATCGGCGTCGGCACCATGGCGGCCGGTACGGGTATCGGCTGGGCCAACGCCGGTGCCGACATGTCGCGCTACCAGCACCGCAGCGTCAAGGCCGTGCGCCTGGTGGCCTCCGCGGCATTCGGTGCGGGGATTCCGCTGGTGCTGTTGATCACCCTCGGCGGTTTGCTGTCGGTGGGCAACAACGACCTGGCGTCGGCCACTGACCCGATCATCGCGATTCGCGACATGCTGCCGACCTGGATGGCGGTGCCGTACCTGATCACCGCGTTTGGCGGGCTGTTGCTGTCGAATAACCTGTCGGTGTACTCGGCGGGGCTCACCACCTTGACCCTCGGTTTGAAGGTCAAGCGCGTGCACGCGGTGATCGTCGACATCGTTGCGATCTTCGCCGGTTCGATCTACTTCATGCTGATCGCCGACAGCTTCTACGGCCCGTTCATCACCTTCATCTCGTTGCTGGCGGTACCGATCACCGCCTGGGTCGGGATCTTTGTGGTCGACCTGATTCATCGCCACTACTACAGCCCCAAAGACCTGCTGGACGTAACGCCAAGCAGCGCCTACTGGTACCGTGGCGGAGTTGAATGGCGTGCGTTCGGCGCCTGGGCGATTGCGATCGTGCTGGGCTTCAGCTTCACCACCATCGGCACCACGGCCGAGAACATCTGGTTCGCCGGGCCGCTGTCCGATTCGTGGCTGGGCCACAACGGCCTGGGCTGGATCGTCACCTTCCTGGTGGCCGGCGGGATTTATGCGGTACTGGGTGGCGCGGCTGATCGTCGCCCGGCTTTGGTAGAGAGCGCTAATGTCTAGATTGCTGCACAGCGGCCAGGTCATCGTTGACCTGGTCATGTCCCTCGACACATTGCCTGCCACCGGTGGCGATGTATTGGCCAACTCCGCCAGCTTCGAAGCCGGCGGTGGCTTCAACGTGATGGCCGCGGCCCGACGCAACGGCTTGCCGGTGGTCTACCTGGGCCGCCATGGCACCGGCCGCTTCGGCGACCTGGCGCGCGCGGCGATGCAGGCCGAGGGCATTGAAATGGCCCTGGCCGCCAGCGACGACAAGGACACAGGCCTGTGTGTGTCCCTGACCGAAGCCACTACCGAGCGCACCTTCATTTCCCATATTGGCGCTGAGGGTGACTTGCTGGCGCAAGACCTGGCCAATGCGGTACCACGCGACGACGACTACGTGTACGTCAGTGGCTACAGCCTGCTGCTGGAAGGCAAGGCCCAGGCGTTGCTCGATTGGCTATTGGCATTGCCGCGCCAGATCACGGTGGTGTTCGATCCGGGCCCGCTGGTGAAGGCACCGGACTCGGCCTTGATGGTCGCCCTGTTGCCGCGTATCGATATCTGGACCAGCAACGGTCCGGAAGCGCTGGCCTTTACCGGCGCGAGCGATCTGGCGGGGGCATTGCTCAAGCTCAACGAGCACTTGCCCGCCGACACCTTGCTGGTGGTTCGCGATGGACCGAATGGCTGCTGGATCAGCCGTAATGGCCAGGGCGAGCATGTGCCGGGATTCAAGGTCAAGGCGGTGGACAGCAACGGTGCCGGCGATGCTCACGCCGGGGTGTTTATCGCTGGCCTGGCCAATGGTTTGGCGCCAGCTGTCGCGGCACGTCGCGCGAACGCGGCGGCGGCCTTGGCGGTCACGCGCTGGGGGCCGGCCACCTCACCGGGCACGGCTGAAGTGGATGCGTTGTTGAGCGAGGGCTGATTCGGCAGAATAGTCGCCATTCAGCACGGAGCAGCGTCATGACCCAGAACATCTACGACACCGAGGTTTTCTTCGAGGGCTACAGCAAAATGGGTCGCTCGGTAGAAGGCCTCGCCGGCGCGCCGGAGTGGCCGGCGTTGCAATCCATGCTGCCGCCCATGTCGGGATTGAAAGTCGTAGACCTGGGTTGCGGCTACGGCTGGTTCAGTCGCTGGGCGCAGGAGCAGGGCGCCGAACAGGTGCTGGGGCTGGATGTCTCGCAAAAGATGCTGGCGCGGGCAAAGGAGATGACGTCCTCTTCGGCCATCACCTACGCCATTGCCGACCTGGAAAAACTCGAGCTGCCTGACGCCACTTTCGACCTGGCCTACAGCTCATTGGCGTTTCATTACATCGTCGATCTGAAAGGCCTGTTCGCGCGTATCCATCAAGCGTTGGTGCCGGGCGGGCGGTTGGTATTTTCCATCGAGCATCCGATCTTCATGGCGCCCCGGCAGCCGGGCTGGCTGGTTGATGAGCAAGGGCGAAAGAGCTGGCCGGTGGACAGCTACCAGTTGCAAGGACCACGGGTGACAAACTGGCTGGCGGATGGCGTGATCAAGCAGCATCGCACCGTGGGCACGTTGCTGACGCTGTTGATCCAGGCGGGGTTTACCCTGACTCATGTCGACGAGTGGGGCCCGAGCGAAGCGGACCTGAAAGCCCGTCCCGTACTGGCAGAAGAGCTTGAACGCCCAATGATGCTACTGGTGGCCGCCCACCGCTGATTCCTTGGGTGAAAACCCGACCAAAAATGTGGGAGCGGGCTTGCTCGCGAATGCGGTGGCTCAGCCAATGAATCTGGCACTGATACACCGCTTTCGCGAGCAAGCCCGCTCCCACATTTTGTTCCGCGTTAACCGGCCTTTTTCAGCGCCTCAATCAACTCATCCTTGCGCATGGTCGAGCGCCCGGGAATGTCCTTGGCACGCGCTTCTCTCAGCAAGCTTTCCTTGGTCTGCGTACCCAGCGAAACCCGGCTGTTACGCGGATGCCCCTCACGACTGGCCGCAGCCCGCTTGGCCGACTCATGCCGGTCCTGGGACTTCTTCGCCGGCGCCTTGCGCTGGCCTGAACCGCCGGCCTTTTCGCCGCCGCCAGACTGCTTGTTGACGGTGGCCCAGGCCCGCGCCTCGGCTTCTTCTTTCGACAAGCCCTGGTGCTCATAACTCTCTTCGATATGGGCGGCCTTGCGCTTCTGTTCGGTGGTGTATTTGGCTTTGCTTCCACGAGGCATTGCGATACTCCTTCTGGCCCTCATACAAGATACAAGGGCCAGACCAGGCAAGGTGTGTTATTGGCTCGCTTCGCTTTCAAGCTTGCGAGCCGCTTCCACGCCGGACGCGGTGAGCTTGATCGGCAGGTTCAGCGAATGTTCACCGGCATCGTTGCAGGTCACATGGCCTTCCTTGATCCACCCGCGGTCCTGCAAGGTGGCCAAGGCGCTGGCCACCACTTTTTCACCTCGGTAGTTGTCCAGCACTTCTTTGCCCAACCCACTGGGATGAGCGTGGAGCAGACGGGTGAGGACTTCTTTTTCAAGGTTGTGATCGACGTTCATGCATACCTCTTCACTGGGAAATGGTTGGGTGTTCGTCTTTCTTGCGCATTAAGGCGCTGGCTGTTTTGGCGCGCCGGGGATGTTGGAGTCATCGCCTTTATTGATCGAGGGCGAAGTGGCACCTGGGCCCATTTTGCCGTTAGGCACCGCACCGCTGTTGCGATTGGTGTCGTCGCCCTGGGTGCGTGGGTCCCTGCTGTTGTCGATGATGGCGCCGCCGTTGGTGTCCAGGCCAGTGCCCATTGAGTCATTCGACTCCCGGGTGGCCGGGCTTGGCGGGCTGCCGACAGGGTCGGTCGGGCCGGTGCTGGAACCTGTGGTGGCGGCAAAGCTGCTCAGCGAAACAGCAGACAGCAAACCGGTGAGGGCGAGGGCGGCAAATTTGGAAGTCGTCATGATGGTGTCTCCATATGATTAATGTCCTTACCTGATATTGGTCCGCCCCCGTTTGTGATTCGTGCCTCGATACCGACGAACGGTCTTAGGTCGCTTGTAAGATTTTGTGTGACGAGATTCGGCGCCAGATCAACCGCGCCACCGTGATCAGCCAATTGAGCAGCGCCACCGCCAGTACGCTCATCAACAGGGTCGGCATGCCGTATTCGACGATGACCTTGCCCGCCAGCAGCGGGAAACCGAACACCCCGATAAAGTACGCCAGGCTGAACAGCAGCAACGCCTGGGAGGTGGTGCCGGCGGGTGCCTCGTTGGCGGCCAAACCATTGATCACCGAATACGTCAGGCCGTAACCGATGCCCAGGGTGACGGCCGCCAGCAGGTAGCTGTAGTTGCCGCTGACCCTGAACCCGAACAGGAAAATCGACACCAGCATCAACCCCGACAACACACACGCCGCCCAATACGGATCACGCTTGACCACGATGCCGGCGATCAGCAGGCGGCTGGTAATCGCCGCACTCATGAAGCCCAGGAAGAACAGCGAATAGTCCAGCCCGTGCAACGCCGCGTAGCTGGTCTGGAAACTCGACAGCCCGCCAAACACGCAACCGCCGAGGCCCACCATGATGATCGCGAACACCGCCCGGGACGACAGCACCTTGCGTGTCGCTGACCAGGAAATCTTCGCCACCGGCGCGGTGTGTTGACTCAGCGCGCGACCCAGTCGCCAGAAAATCAGCACACCCACCAGGCTCGCCAGCGCTGCTATATGAAAGGCCGCCGTCAGCGAAAAATCCAGGGCACTTGCCGCCCGCCCCAGCAGTGGCCCGGAGCCGATTCCGGTCATCATGCTGCCCGACAGCAGGGCAAAATACTTGGCCCGTTGCGCCGGTTCCACCAGCATCGCCACGATGATCGGACCCAGCGTATAGAAGACGCCCCAGCCCAACCCCAACGACAAGCCAAAAAGCATCAAGCCCTCGCCGAACCCCGGCGCCAGCGCAAAGCCCAGGCACGCCACCACCAGCAACAGGCCGAGCAGGGCGATCGACCTGGCAGCCCCCAGCAGGTCGGCCAGATGCCCGGAAACCAGCACCGCCACAAAGGTGCTGAGCATCGCCATGGAGATCACGCTGCCGGCGTCGTGTTCGTTGCCGCCGCGCGAATGGATCAGCAGCGACAGCAAGAATGTCGAGCCATAGGACAGGGAAAGCAGGTAGCTGGCGAGGCAGAAAAGGGCGAACAGTTTTCCGCCGACCGCAGGTGAGGCGTGCATGGGGGAGCCTTGCGTCTGTTGGATTTATGCCCAACTTTTTACCATGCACGGCACGTGGGATTGTTCTGTGGTTCGCGGCGCTTGCGTTAGCCCGCAGCGGAGTATGGTGTGCCGATTTCTTCGATGAACAGATCCATGAATCCCTTCAACCGCTCATGGCGCGCCAGGGCCATGCGTTGCCCCGTCGGCGTCTGAAATCCGCCCGCCAGATGCAGCAGCTTGGTCTGGAAATGGTCGAGGCAAAAGCGCTTGTCGTCGTACTCGCGATGCTGCGCCGTTGGGTCAGCCGGGTCATACAGCCCGCTGCCCATGCGCCCGGCGATGTAAAATGTGCGGGCCACGCCGATCATGCCCAGGGAGTCCAAACGGTCGGCATCCTGCATAATCTTTGCTTCAAGCGTCACCGGCGTCAGGCCCGCCGAAAAGCTGTGGGTCTCGATGGCGTGGGTCACCGCTGCAATCGTCTCGGGCTGCCACGCCAACCCCTGCAAAATCTGCCCGGCCTTGTCCGCCGCCAATGTTGAGGCCTTGGAACGCAACGGCGAATTCTTCTCCACCGCGACGCAGTCATGGAGCAGCACCGCCGCCAGCAGCACCTCCAGATCGCCACCTTCCTCTGCCTGGATCGACCGCACGTTGTGCCACACCCGTTGCAAGTGGGACAGGTCGTGGGCGCCGTCTTCCGAAGGCTCAAGGGCGTGAGGCAATAACGTCGCGGCGAGGTCGGTCAAGGGCGTGAAGGGCATGGGGATTCTCAAAGGTCGATGGCCTGCAGGTTAGCCGCGAATCAAATTGCACTGCAATCGGTCATTAAAGCGCCTTAGTATGTGCGCTCTCTTTCCCTGACAAGGCCTGCCCATGACCATCGAGATTCGCCCCGCCGTGCCCAGCGATGCTGCGCAGATCCTGACCTTCATCACCGAGCTTGCCGACTATGAAAAAGCCCGGCACGAAGTGATCGCCAGCGTGGTGGACATCGAGCGCAGCCTGTTCAGTGAAGGTGCCACCGCCCACGGCCTGATCTGCCTGCGCGACGGTTTGCCGATCGGCTTTGCGGTGTTCTTTTTCAGCTATTCCACGTGGCTGGGCAGCAACTGCCTGTACCTCGAAGACCTGTACATCAACCCCGAGCAACGCGGTGGCGGGGCGGGCAAGAAGTTGCTGCGCCACCTGGCGAAAATCGCCTGCGACAACGGCTGCGGGCGTTTCGAGTGGAGCGTGCTGGACTGGAACGAGCCGGCCATCGCGTTCTACAAATCCATCGGTGCCCAGCCCCAGGAAGAGTGGGTACGCTACCGCATGGAAGGCGACGCCCTCAGGGATTTCGCACAGGGTTAAGTGTGCATAAAGGACCGGCTTTTAAAGCCGGTTTTTTTATATATTTGCTCACTATATGGGATGATAATTTATATATTGAGATGTTCCGGTTTCTGGGTTTATAGTCTTGCGCATCAGCACTCACTACCAAAAACAAAACAGGTGAAGCGATGCAGGCACAACCGTTGTCGTTACCTACGGTGCCCGAGCCGACTTACGGCGAGCGACTGAAGAACAAAGTCGTGGTCATCACCGGTGCCGCCCAAGGCATTGGCGAGGCTATCGTCGCCTGCTTCCAGGCTCAGCAGGCGCGCCTGGTGATCGGTGATATCCAGGGCGAGAAGGTCGAGCAGGTCGCCGCCCACTGGCGGGAACACGGCGCCGAGATCTACGCACAACCTGTCGACATCACTTCCAAGGATCAATGGCGCGCCCTGGTGGACGTCGCTATCGAACGCTTTGGCCGCGTCGATGTGCTGGTCAATTGCGCCGGCGTCAACGTGTTCCGCGACCCGCTGGAAATGACCGACGAAGACTGGCGCCGCTGCTTCGCCATCGACCTCGACGGCGCCTGGTACGGCTGCCGTACCGTGTTGCCGCACATGATCGAGCAAGGCATCGGCAACATCATCAACATCGCCTCCACCCACTCCAGCCACATCATTCCCGGCTGCTTCCCGTACCCGGTGGCCAAGCACGGCTTGCTCGGGCTGACCCGCGCGCTGGGCATCGAATACGCGCCCAAGGGCATCCGCGTAAATGCCATCGCGCCGGGCTATATCGAAACCCAACTCAACGTCGATTACTGGAACGGCTTTGCCGACCCGCACGCCGAGCGCCAGCGTGCCTTCGACCTGCACCCGCCCAAGCGCATCGGCCAGCCGATTGAAGTGGCGATGACGGCACTGTTTCTTGCGACCGATGAGGCGCCCTTTATCAATGCCACCTGCCTGATGATCGATGGTGGGCGGTCGGTGATGTACCACGATTAAAACTTTTCCAAATAACAAGAAGAGGTGGTTCATGCTCAAGAAAACACTAGGCACCCTTGCCCTCACGATGGCGCTCAGCGGCCTGGCCTCTGCCGAAGAAGTAAAGATCGGCTTCCTGGTCAAGCAGGCGGAAGAGCCCTGGTTCCAGACCGAATGGGCCTTCGCTGAAAAAGCCGGCAAGGACCATGGTTTCACCGTGATCAAGATCGCCGTGCCCGACGGCGAGAAAACCCTGTCCGCCATCGATACCCTGGCCGCCAACGGCGCCAAGGGTTTCGTGATCTGCCCGCCGGACGTGTCCCTGGGCCCTGCGATCATGGCCAAGGCCAAGCTGAATAACCTCAAAGTGCTGGCGGTGGACGACCGCTTCGTCGACGCCAAGGGCAAGCCCATGGAAGACGTGCCTTACGTCGGCCTGGACGCCTACAAGATCGGCCAGAAACAAGGCGAGGCCATGGCCACCGAAGCCAAGCATCGCAACTGGGACTGGAAGGACACCTACGCCGTCATCAATACCTTCGACGAGCTGGAAACCGGCAAGAAGCGCACCGACGGTTCGGTAGAAGGCCTCAAGGCCGCCGGCCTGCCGGTTGACCATATCCTGTTCACCGCGCAGAAAACCCTCGACGTGCCGGGCGCCATGGACTCCACCAACTCGGCCCTGGTGAAACTGCCCAGCGGCGCGAAAAACCTGCTGATTGGCGGCATGAACGACAGCACCGTACTGGGCGGCGTACGCGCCACCGAAAGCGCCGGCTTCAAGGCCACGAACGTGATTGGCGTGGGCATCAACGGCACCGACGCCATCGAAGAACTGAAGAAATCCGACACCGGTTTCTACGGCTCGATGCTGCTCAGCCCCGATGCGTCCGGCTATAAAACCGCGACCTCGATGTTCGAGTGGGTGACCAAAGGCACTGAGCCTGCCAAGTTCACCGCACTGGATAACGTGACCCTGATCACCCGCGCCAACTTCAAGGAAGAGTTGAGCAAGATCGGTCTGTGGAAATGAACAGCGCCGCTGCAGAGAGCCTGCGCTTCAACGGCATCGGCAAGGAGTTTCCCGGGGTGAAGGCCCTGGCGCAGATCAGCTTTGAAGCGCGGCCCCATTCGGTGCATGCGCTGATGGGCGAGAACGGCGCGGGCAAGTCGACCTTGCTGAAAATCCTCGGCGGTTTTTATCCGCCCAACAGCGGCAGCTTGCAGTTGGGCGAACGCAGCGTGAGTTTCAAGTCGGCGGCCGACAGCATCGCCAGCGGCATCGCAGTGATTCACCAGGAGCTGCAACTGGTGCCGGAAATGACCGTCGCCGAGAACCTGCTGCTGGGGCATATGCCGTCGCGCTTTGGCGTGGTCAATCGCGGGGCGATGGTGCGCAAGGCACGGGAACTGCTCAAGGGCCTGGCGGATGAAATCGATCCGAACATGCGCCTGGGCAGCCTGTCCCTCGGCCAGCGGCAACTGGTGGAAATCGCCAAGGCCATGTCGCGCAACGCCCATGTGATTGCGTTCGACGAACCCACCAGCAGCCTCTCGGCCCGTGAGATCGAGCGGCTGATGGTGATCATCGCCCGACTGCGGGATGAAGGCCGGGTGATCCTCTACGTGTCGCACCGCATGGAAGAAGTGTTCCGTATCTGCGATGCGGTGACGGTGTTCAAGGACGGGCGCTTCGTGCGCACGTTCGAGGACATGACGCAGTTGAACGTCGACCAACTGGTCAACTGCATGGTCGGGCGCGATATCCAGGATATCTACGACTACAGGCCGCGCGAGCACTGCGGTGAAGCGCTGCGAGTCGAAGGTTTGCTCGGGCCGGGGTTGCAGGAACCGGTGAGCCTGCAGGTGAACAAGGGCGAGATTCTCGGGCTGTTCGGCCTGGTGGGGGCCGGGCGCACAGAGTTGTTGCGCCTGCTCGCCGGGCTGTCCCGCAGCACCCAGGGGACCCTGGTGCTGCATGGCCAGGCGCAGACGTTCAAGACACCACGGGATGCGATTGCGGCGGGGGTGTTGCTCTGCCCCGAGGACCGCAAGAAGGAAGGCATCGTGCCCCGCGCGAGTGTTGCGGAGAACATCAATATCAGTGCGCGGCGTGACCATGCGCGCTTCGGCTGGTTGATCCAGGGCGGCTGGGAACGCACCAACGCCCAGCGGCAGATCAGCGCGCTCAACGTGCGCACGCCGTCGGCGGACCAGCCGATTCTGTTCCTGTCGGGCGGTAACCAGCAGAAGGCAATTCTCGGCCGCTGGTTGTCGATGCCGATGAAAGTGTTGCTGCTGGACGAGCCGACCCGCGGCATCGATATCGGTGCCAAGTCTGAGATCTACCAGATCATTCACAACCTGGCGGCCAGTGGCATCGCGGTGATCGTGGTGTCCAGCGACCTGATGGAAGTGATGGGCATCTCCGACCGCATCCTGGTGATGAGCGAAGGCGCCCTGACCGGCGAATTGACCCGCGATCAAGCGGACGAAGCACGGCTGCTGCAACTGGCTCTTCCGCGTACGCGGGACTGAAGAATACGAGGTGGGTATGTCACAGGTAAAAACCGCAAGAAGCTTCTGGCCGGGGTTCAACCAGCGCAAGTTTCTCGATGATTGGGTCATGCTGCTGGCGGCCTTGAGCATCTTTGTGCTCAGCGCCATCTTCATCGACAACTTCCTCTCGCCGCTGAACATGCGTGGCCTGGGGCTGGCGATTTCCACTGTGGGGATTGCGGCCTGCACCATGCTGTTTTGCCTGGCGTCGGGGCACTTCGACTTGTCGGTGGGTTCGGTGATCGCCTGTTCGGGCGTGGTGGCGGGGATCGTGATTCGCGACACCGACAGCGTGTTCTTCGGCGTGTCGGCTGCGTTGGCCATGGGCCTGGTGGTGGGACTGATCAACGGCATCGTGATCGCCAAGCTGCGGATCAACGCGTTGATCACGACGCTGGCGACGATGCAGATCGTGCGTGGGCTGGCGTATATCTTTTCCAACGGCAAGGCGGTCGGCGTGATGGACGAAAACTTCTTCGTCTTTGGTAACGGCCAGCTGTTTGGCGTGCCGGTGCCAATCGTCATCACCGTGCTGTGCTTTGTGTTTTTTGGCTGGTTGCTGAACTACACCACCTACGGGCGCAACACCATGGCCATCGGCGGCAACCAGGAAGCGGCGCTGTTGGCCGGGGTGAATGTCGATCGCACCAAGATCATCATCTTTGCCGTGCACGGCGTGATCGGCGCGTTGGCCGGGGTGATCCTGGCGTCGCGGATGACCTCGGGGCAACCGATGATTGGCCAGGGGTTCGAGCTGACGGTGATCTCGGCGTGCGTGCTGGGCGGGGTGTCGCTGAGCGGCGGAATCGGGATGATCCGGCATGTGATTGCCGGGGTGCTGATTCTGGCGATCATCGAGAACGCGATGAACCTCAAGAACATCGACACCTTCTACCAATACGTGATTCGCGGCTCGATCCTGTTGCTGGCGGTGATTATCGACAGGATGAAACAACGATAAAAAGGGCGCCACACGACCAATGTGGGAGCGGGCTTGCTCGCGAAAACGGTGTGTCAGTCAGCGTATGCATTAACTGGAAAACCGCATTCGCGAGCAAGCCCGCTCCCACATTTTGATCTCCTCTGTTTTGCTGGTCCGCATTTGCCATAATGCTCGCCGTTTTCGTACTTCCCAATAGGCCCGATATGCAGGAAAACGCCCAAACTCCCGTCAAAGAAGCCGCGCCCACCGGCACTCAAACCCTGCTTCGTGGCTTGGGCGTGGTGCAGGCAGTGGCGGCCGGTGCGCGGGATCTGAAGGAAATCGCCAAGCGCATCGGCACCACCCGCAGCACCACTCACCGCCTGGCCAGTTGCCTGGTGGAAGAACGCTACCTGCGCGTAGTGCCGCAAGTCGGTTATCTGCTGGGTCCCAAATTGATCGAGCTGGGTTTCCAGGCCCGTGAAGAACTGCCTTTGGTCAGCCTGGCAGTGCCGTATCTGGACGAGTTGTCGGCGTTGACCGGCGATACCATCCACCTGGCTATTCGCGAATACGACGACGTGCTGTACCTGCACAAGAACCCTGGCCGCAACGGCCCGGAAATGCGCTCGCGCGTCGGCCATCGCATGCCGCTGGCGCGCACCGGGATCGGCAAGGCGTTGTTGCTGGATGACAGCGT
The DNA here is from genome assembly GCF_013386015.1 of Pseudomonas sp. B6001. Taxonomy (NCBI): domain Bacteria; kingdom Pseudomonadati; phylum Pseudomonadota; class Gammaproteobacteria; order Pseudomonadales; family Pseudomonadaceae; genus Pseudomonas; species Pseudomonas sp. B6001. The sequence goes on along the minus strand of NZ_JACAOX010000001.1, from coordinate 194,915 downwards.
GGAAGAGTGGCAGCGCCTGTATCAGGTCAGCTTGCCGACGGGCGGGAAGAATCTGCAGTGGCCGCAGCACCCCGAGCAATCCTGGGCGCAGTTTGAACAGCGCATGCAGGAATACGTGGCGGGCGGTTATGCATTCGATCTGGAAGACAACGAACCGTCGATCCGTTGTGTCGCGGCACCGGTGCGCGATGCCAGCCGGCGAATCGTCGCCGGCATCAGCATCGCCAGTACCGTGCCCTACATGCCGCTGGAGAAAATGGCCGAGCTGATCCCTGTGATCAAACAGGTCGCAGCACGGCTGTCAGCGGAGTTGGGCGCGAAGGCCTGATCAGGCCGTGATCGTTCCCATGCTCCGCGTGGGAATGCCGCTTCGGACGCTCCGCGTCCAGCAGGACTTGAGCCCTGCGCAACGGTGACGCAGAGCGTCACAGCATGCGTTCCCACGCAGAGCGTGGGAACGATCTTGGTCAGGCCTTGAGGGTCGCCATGTCGATCACGAAGCGGTACTTCACATCACCGGCAATCATGCGGGTGTAGGCTTCGTTGATCTGGCGGATGTCGAGCATCTCGATGTCGCAGGTGATGCCGTGCTCGGCGCAGAAGTCGAGGACTTCCTGGGTTTCGGCAATCCCACCGATCAACGAACCGGCCAGCACCTTGCGGCCCAGCACCAGCTTGGCAGCGTTGACGGGCGGGTCGACCGGCTCGATCAAACCTACCAGGATGTGCACGCCGTCAAAGCGCAGTACGTCGAGGTAGGGATTCAAGTCGTGCTGCACCGGGATGGTGTCCAGCAGGAAGTCGAAATGCCCGGCAGCGGCTTTCATCTGGGCTTCGTCGGTGGACACGATCACGTGGTCGGCGCCCTGGCGACGGCCTTCTTCAGCCTTGCTCGCGGAGCGGGTGAACAGCGTCACTTCCGCGCCCATGGCCTTGGCGAACTTGATGCCCATATGGCCCAAACCACCCATGCCCAGAACGCCAACCTTGTCGCCAGCCTTCACGCCGTAGTGCTTGAGCGGCGAGTAGGTGGTGATGCCGGCGCAGAGGATCGGCGCGGCGCTGGCCAGGTCGAGCTTGGCCGGGATCTTCACCACGAAGTGCTCGCTGACCACGATGCTGTCGGAGTAGCCGCCCATGGTGTTGCTGCCGTCGACCCGGTCCGGGGTGGCGTAGGTCATGGTCGGGCCTTCGAGGCAGTATTGCTCGAGGTCCGCGTGGCAGGCGTCGCAGTGACGGCAGGAGTCGACCATGCAGCCAACACCCACCAGGTCACCGACTTTGTGCGCGGTGACGCTGGCGCCGACGGCGGTGACTTTACCGACGATCTCGTGGCCCGGCATCAGCGGGTACACGGCGATGCCCCATTCGTTGCGTGCCTGGTGGATGTCGGAGTGGCAGACGCCGCAGTAGAGAATTTCGATCGCCACGTCATCGACGCGCGGGCTACGGCGTTCGAAGGACATGGGGGCGAGGGGAGTGGTGGCCGATTGAGCGGCATAACCGATGGCGGTGTACATGGAGAAACCTCGCAGGTGCAGTAACAGGTGAGGTGGCGCATTCTCCGCGCCGTGCCTGGGTGCGGCCATGGCGATTGCTCCGAGTCTCATGCCTATTCGTCCGGGAGTGCCCCTGGATTGGATCACTGTGGCGCCAGACCTGCGATGATGGTCTCATCCCCTTTTTCGCGAAGTTTTTGCCATGTTGTTGACCCGCCATGTCGATGCCAATGCCGCGTTGGTTGCCTTGATCGAACCCCTGACACCCCGTGATGGGTTCTCGCCCACGAACCTGCCGGGCGTGCAGGTATTGCGTGCCAGTTGCGATGTGGCGCGCGGCCCGCAGATTTATGAACCGAGCCTGATGATCGTCGCCCAGGGCAGCAAGGTCGCGTACCTGGGCCCGCGTACCCTGGAGTACGGCGCGGGGCATTACCTGATCCAGGCGATGCCGGTGCCGTTCGAATGCGAGACTTTTGCCATGCCGAATGCACCGCTGTTGGGGGTGACGGTGGGCATTGATCGGGTGGTGCTGGGTGAGTTGGTGATGGCGATGGGGATCCAGAGCGGGCCACCGCCGGCGGCGCAGACGTTGGAGTCCATGAGTTCAGTGGTGCTGGATGACGCCATGCGTGGCTGCGTCGAACGCCTGTTGCAGTGCCTGCACGATCCGCTGGAGAGCCGGATCATGGGTCCGGCGCGGGTGCGGGAATTGTTGTTCACCGCGTTGCGTGGGCCACAGGCGGATGTGTTGCGCGCGCTGGTGGAGCAGCAGGGGCAGTTTTCGCGGGTGGCGACTTCGTTGAATCACCTGCATGCCCATTACGCCGAGCCGCTGAATATCGAGACATTGGCAGGTTATGCGCACATGAGTGCGTCGACCTTCCACGAACACTTCAAGCGCTGCACGCTGTTGTCGCCGGTGCAGTATCTCAAGCGTCTGCGGTTGCTCAAGGCACAGCAGTTGCTGTTGGTGGAGGGCATGGGCGTGGCGCAGGCGGCCCACAGTGTGGGGTATCAGAGCACGTCGCAGTTCAGCCGGGAATACAAGCGCTACTTCGAGCGAAGCCCTGGGGATGAGCGGGCGGCATAACTCTCCCGGGCACAATTCGGTCAAAAATGTGGGAGCGGGCTTGCTCGCGAAAGCGGTGGTTCAGCCAAAACATCTGTGACTGATACACCGCTTTCGCGAGCAAGCCCGCTCCCACATTTGACCGAGTCGATGGGTCTTTTTCCGGGCTACAAAAAAGGCCCCCATTTGGGAGCCTTCTGTTCAAGCAGCGGATTTACATATTCGGGTAAGTCGGCCCACCCGCACCTTCCGGCGTCACCCACGTAATGTTCTGCGAAGGGTCCTTGATGTCACAGGTCTTGCAGTGCACGCAGTTCTGGGCGTTGATCTGGAAGCGCTTCTCGCCGTCTTCCTTGGTGATCACTTCATACACGCCGGCCGGGCAGTAGCGCTGCGCCGGTTCATCGTAGAGCGGCAGGTTGGTGCCGATCGGGATGCTCGGGTCTTTCAGCTTCAGGTGGCACGGTTGTTCTTCTTCGTGGTTGGTACCGGAGATGAACACCGAACTCAGCTTGTCGAAGCTCAGCTTGCCGTCGGGTTTCGGGTAGTCGATCTTCTTGCTGTCCTTGGCCAGCTTGAGGCAGGCGTAGTCCGGCTTGGTGTCGTGCAGGGTGAACGGCATTTTGCCGCCGAGGATGTTCTGGTCGAACCAGTTGAAGCCGGCACCAATGATCGGGCCGAACTTGTGCATCGCCGGGCCGAAGTTACGGCTGGCGAACAGTTCTTCGTAGAGCCAGCTGTTCTTGAAGCTGTCGACGTAAGCGGTCAGTTCGTCACCGCCTTCGGATTCGGCGAACAGGCGGTCAGCCACGGCGTCAGCGGCGAGCATGCCGGACTTCATCGCGGTGTGGCTGCCCTTGATCTTGGCGAAGTTCAGGGTGCCCAGGTCGCAGCCGATCAGCGCGCCGCCCTTGAACACCATTTTCGGCAGCGAGTTCAGGCCGCCTTTGCAGATGGCACGGGCGCCGTAGCTGATGCGCTTGCCGCCTTCCAGGTACTGGGCCAGCACCGGGTGATGCTTGAGGCGCTGGAACTCGTCGAACGGCGACAGGAAGGTGTTGCTGTAGGACAGGTCGACGATCAGGCCGACGACCACCTGGTTGTTTTCCAGGTGATAGAGGAACGAACCGCCGGTGTTCTCGGCGCTCATGATGTCCAGCGGCCAACCGGCGGTGTGCACCACCAGGCCTGGCTGGTGTTTGGCCGGGTCGATTTCCCAGATTTCCTTCAGGCCGATGCCGTAGTGCTGGGCGTCGGCGTCGCTGTCCAGGTTGAAGCGCTGGATCAGTTGCTTGCCGATGTGGCCACGGCAACCTTCGGCGAACAGCGTGTACTTGCCACGCAGTTCCATGCCCGGGGTGTAGACGCCTTCTTTCGGGTTGCCTTCACGGTCGACGCCCAGGTCACCGGTGATGATCCCGCGCACCACGCCGTTTTCGTCGAACAGCGCTTCCTGGGCGGCGAAGCCCGGGTAGACTTCCACACCCAGGTTCTCGGCCTGCTGGGCGAGCCAGCGGCACAGGTTGCCCAGGGAAATAATGTAGTTGCCTTCGTTGTGCATGGTCTTGGGCACAAAGAAGTCAGGCACCTTGGTGGAAGCTTCGCTGGAGCGCAGTACATAGATGTCATCACGCACAACAGGGGTGTTGAGCGGTGCACCGAGTTCTTTCCAGTCCGGGAACAGTTCGTTCAGGGCACGGGGTTCAAACACGGCACCGGACAGGATATGAGCGCCGACTTCGGAGCCTTTTTCGACCACGCAGACGCTGATTTCCTTACCGGCTTCGGCGGCCTTCTGCTTCAATCGGCAGGCGGCAGACAGGCCTGCCGGGCCAGCGCCGACGATGACCACGTCGAATTCCATGTATTCGCGTTCCACAGGCTATCTCCTACTCAAGGCTCAACGGCTTTTTTTTCTAATGGGTGGAGGTTCGGTAATCCGTCCCACAATGCCTGCATCAATCTCATGCAAGGGGCAGGGGACGACCCACCTTTCTCTCTAGGTGGCGCATTATATCTACACCACTCTCAGCGTCCAATACAAACGTTTGTTTGAATTGCCCGCAAGCTAGGTAAATCAAAGCAACGCGGCTTATAACTGACCATTTTGCCGTATTGACCGGAATAGGCGTTCCGGTCAATATACGGTCGGTTTTGCGCATCCCGTAGGCAGACTGTGGGTTTCAAGGCCACCTCGAAAGACAGGCTGAAGGCAAATAAGGGTGACGCGCGAGCCACGATGGCGCGCAGTTTACACGCCACGATAATGAATGACCTCTCAGTCACCGCTGACGAACGGTCATCACTCCCGTGAGCAAGGTCCCCCGCCGACGATTGCCGGTGTTTTTGGAGGTGCCCTTGTGTGCCGATGAGCATCAAACCGCCAGGTTCGCCTAGGCGACTTTCTTTTCACCGGAGAGTAACGAGGAATCCATGAAGGTTCTTGTAGCTGTCAAACGCGTTGTCGATTACAACGTGAAAGTTCGCGTCAAGGCGGACAATTCCGGCGTCGACCTCGCTAACGTCAAGATGTCGATGAACCCTTTCTGCGAAATCGCCGTGGAAGAAGCCGTACGCCTGAAAGAGAAAGGCGTTGCGACTGAAATCGTCGTCGTTTCCATCGGTCCGACCACTGCTCAAGAGCAGCTGCGTACCGCCCTGGCGCTGGGTGCCGATCGCGCCATCCTCGTCGAATCCGCTGAAGAGCTGACTTCCCTGGCCGTTGCCAAATTGTTGAAAGCCGTTGTCGACAAGGAACAGCCATCGCTGGTGATCCTCGGCAAACAAGCCATCGACAGCGATAACAACCAGACTGGCCAGATGCTGGCTGCACTGACCGGTTACGGCCAGGGCACCTTCGCCTCGAAAGTCGAAGTGAGCGGCGACAAGGTTGCCGTGACCCGCGAAATCGACGGCGGCGCGCAGACAGTTTCCCTGAAACTGCCGGCCATCGTCACCACCGACCTGCGTTTGAACGAGCCGCGCTACGCGTCCCTGCCAAACATCATGAAAGCCAAGAAGAAGCCTCTCGAAGTGCTGACTCCGGATGCTTTGGGCGTTTCCACCGCCTCCACCAACAAGACCGTAAAAGTCGAAGCGCCGGCTGCACGCAGCGCGGGCATCAAGGTCAAGTCGGTGGCTGAACTGGTCGAGAAACTGAAAAACGAAGCGAAGGTAATCTAACCATGACTATCTTGGTAATCGCAGAACACGACAACAAGGTCGTGGCTCCGGCCACCCTGAACACTGTTGCCGCCGCCGCCAAAATCGGTGGTGATATCCACGTGCTGGTCGCCGGCCAAAACGTTGGCGCCGTGGCTGAAGCCGCTGCCAAAATCGCTGGCGTGAGCAAAGTACTGGTTGCCGACAACGCAGCCTACGCTCACCAGTTGCCGGAAAACGTTGCGCCGCTGGTAGCAGAGCTGGGCGCTGGCTACAGCCACATCCTGGCTGCCGCCACCTCCAATGGCAAAAACATCCTGCCGCGCGTTGCTGCGCAACTGGACGTTGACCAGATCTCCGAGATCGTTTCGGTAGAAAGCGCCGACACCTTCAAGCGTCCGATCTATGCCGGTAACGCCATCGCTACCGTGCAGTCCACTGCGTCGGTAAAAGTCATCACCGTGCGTGCCACCGGTTTCGACCCGGTGGCTGCTGAAGGTGGTTCGGCTGCGGTTGAAGCTGTGGCCGCTGCCCACGACGCTGGCACTTCCAGCTTCGTTGGCGAAGAGCTGGCCAAGTCCGATCGTCCGGAACTGACCGCTGCCAAGATCGTCGTTTCCGGCGGCCGCGGCATGCAGAACGGCGACAACTTCAAGCACCTGTACGCCCTGGCCGACAAGCTGGGCGCTGCGGTCGGCGCTTCCCGCGCAGCCGTCGACGCAGGTTTTGTACCGAACGACATGCAGGTCGGCCAGACCGGCAAGATCGTTGCGCCACAGCTGTACATCGCCGTCGGTATCTCCGGCGCGATCCAGCACTTGGCCGGTATGAAAGACTCCAAGGTGATCGTTGCGATCAACAAGGACGAAGAAGCACCGATCTTCCAGGTGGCTGATTACGGCCTGGTGGCGGACTTGTTCGAAGCCGTACCCGAGTTGGAGAAGCTGGTCTAATCCAGCCGCTTCACTTATAAAGAGCCCGGTCTTTTGACCGGGCTTTTTTTTGCCCGGTAATTTTTCAACTGGAGAACCCTGCCATGGAATTGCGTCCCTGGACTGTACTGCTGGCCCTGTCACTGCTGCCGACGGTGTCGCTGGCGGCGGGCAAATGTGATCGCCTGGTGATCACCGGCAGCCCGGACGCCCCGCCTTATCTGTGGCGTGATCCCCAGGACCCCACGCACTTGATCGGCGCCACCGCCGACATGCTGCAGCAAGTGGCCAAGGACCTCGGGGTGAAAATCGACCTGCTGTACGGCGGCAAACGTTCCCTGGCGCTGGAAGAAGTGCGCAGCGGGCGCATGGACATCCTCGCCGACGCGCCATTGACCCTCGACGCCCTGGACTCCCTCGACTACATCCACCCGGCATTGGTGCAAACCGATTATCTGGTCTGGACCCGCAAGGATTCCTCCCTGGCCTACAGCCAGGCCAGCGACCTGCAGGGCCACAAGGGCGCGGTGTCGGAAAGGGCGCGCCTGAGCCGCGACTTTGAAACCTTGGCCGCCGAGCAACTGACCTTGCAACGCTTGCCCAGCCTGACCCCGGCGTTCCAGAAACTGCTGTTGGGAGAAGTGGACTACGTGCTCGCCGGACGTTATTCCGGAATGGCCATGGCCCAGACGTTGGGCATGAGCAACGACCTGGTGGCGCGGGAAATCCCCATCGACCAGCCGGGCCTGTACCTGGCCATTTCCCACAACTCCGCCTGCAACGATCCGTGGTTGCGCGGACAGCTCGCCAAAAAGATGACAGAATTGCCCGCGTCCGGTCTGGCGGAAACCGCGCTGCAGAGCAATCTTGAGCGCTGGAAAGCGCAGTTGCAGCAACCCGTCGGCACCCCAACAAAGTAGGGATTTTCAGTGACTATTCGACCTCTTTTCGCGGCCCTCGCCGTTGTAGCTCTGGCGGGATGTGCAGCCGATCCTGCGCCGAATGAACAGATGCGCCTGACCCAGCAAGCCCTGGAACAAGCCAGCGCCGTGGGCGCCGTTGCCAGCGATTCGCCCGAGCTGAAGCTGGCGGAAGACAAGTTCACCCAGGCCCGTGCCGACATGGCCGATGAATCCTACAAGGACGCCCGCATGCAGGCTGAAGAAGCCGAGCTGGACGCCCGTCTGGCGGAAGCGCGGGTGCTGACCCGCAAAAGCCAGGAGCAACTGAACGTGCTCAACACCCGCATCACCCGCCTGCGCAAGCAGTTGCAGTTGGGAGACGCCCAATGAGCCCGTTGATGCGTGGGTTGAGCTGTGTGGTGTTGCTGGGCAGTGCGCTGGGTGGTTGTGCGACCCATCCCGACAGTAACCTCGCCTTGCAACAGGCCAGCACTGACTTCCAGAAGGTCAAGGAAGATACGAATGTGCTGCGTATCGCACCCAAGGACGTGATTCGCGCCGGTGAGTCCCTGGCCCGTGCCGACCGTTTCTCCAGCTTCTGGGGCAGCGGCGCCGATGTGGCGCATTACGCCTACCTGAGCCAGCGCTACAGCGCGATTGCCCGGGAACACACCGAGCAGGCACTCAATCAGGAGCGTGGGGTCAAGCTGGAGCTGGAACGCCAGCGCCTGCAACTGGCCCTGCGTGAAGCCAAGCTCTCCAGCGTTCAGCAACAGGGCAAATGGATTGAGGCGCAGATATCCAGCCTGACCACCGTCCAGCCTGATCGCGGGCTGGTGATGACCCTGGGTGACGTGCTGTTCGATACGGGTGATGCAGAGCTGCAAAACTCGGCCAACCGCACCGTGCTCAAAGTGGTGCAGTTCCTGCAGCTGAACCCCAAGCGCGTGGTGCGCATCGAGGGTTACACCGACAATACCGGCGGCGAACAGGAAAATATCAAACTGTCCCGGGACCGCGCTCAAGCGGTTGCGGATGTACTGAGCGACCTGGGGATCGACGAAAAACGCATTCAGGTCGAAGGCTACGGCGATCAGTATCCGGTCGAAGCCAACGCGTCTGAGCGGGGCAGGGCGCAGAACCGTCGGGTAGAAATTGTGTTCTCCGACGAAAAAGGCCAGCTGGGCGCTGCTCGCTGAACCTGATTCTCAAGGTGAAAGCTGATTCCTGTGGGAGCTGTCGAGCCCCAGCGAGGCTGCGACAGGATCGCCTCGGTGGACCTGCGAGACCGCAGCGCCTGCATCGCAGCCTCGCTGAAGCTCGACAGCTCCCACATAAGCCCGATCAATGATCGGGTTTTTTATGCCCGCGATTCAGTTCGCAACCCTTACAGTTTTTTCTATCACTGCCGCCCGCGCTCGACTATTGTGGCAACTGTCCCCGTACACTTCTAAACTGTGCCGGTATGTTTCACACAAAAATAAAATACCCGTGAAATCGAGTGCTGCGTCATGACCAATCTGTTGCTCTACCAACGTATCGCCCAGCAGCTGGCTGAGGATATCCGCCGCGGTGTCTATCAACCGGGCGAGCGCGTGCCTTCGGTACGCAAAATGAGCTCCCAGCTCAACGTCAGCCACGCCACCGTGTTGCAGGCCTACGCGAACCTGGAAGACCAGGGTTTGATTCGCGCGCGGCCGCAGTCCGGGTATTACGTGCACCAGACGCCGGCGCTCACTGCGCCCACGCCGGACATCGCCCGGGTCGAGCGTCCAGGGTTGGTCACTCGCAGCAGCATCATTCAACAGGTGTTGGTGGAATCCCGTCGCGAAGGCGTGTTCCCGCTGGGCGCCGCCGTGCCGAGTGTCGACTACCTGCCGGTGCGCGCGCTGCATCAGCAACTGGCCAAGGTCACGCGTTTCCAGAGCCCGCGGGCGTTCAGTTACATGTTCAGCCCGGGTTTCGAGCCGCTGCGGCGCCAGGTGGCGATCCGTATGCGCGATGCCGGGGTGGTGGTCGACCCCTCTGAAGTGGTGATCACCCATGGGTGTGTCGATGCATTGCAGATGTCGCTGCGGGTGCTGACCCGCCCCGGCGACCTGATCGCCGCCGAATCGCCGACCTATTACGGCTTGCTGCAACTGGCCGATCTGCTGGGCCTGAAGGTCATCGAAATCCCCAGCGACCCGGCCACCGGCATGAGCCTGGAAGCCCTGCAACTGGCAGCCAACCAATGGTCGATCAAGGCCCTGGTGCTGACCACGCGCCTGAGCAATCCCCTGGGCGGCACCATGCCCGAAGAGCGGCAGAAACAGTTGCTGCGCCTGGCCTCGGATTTCGATATCCAGGTGGTCGAGGACGATATCTATGGCGAACTGATGTTCGAACTGGGCCGCACCAAGGCCCTGAAAGCCTACGACCGTCTGGACCGGGTCATCTATTGCTCGAGTTTCTCGAAGACCCTGTCACCGGGCATTCGCATTGGCTGGATGATTGCCGGCAAGTACCAGCAGGAAATCCAGCGCCTGCAAATGTTCAGCACCCATTCGGCCTGCAGCGTGACCCAGATGGGCACGGCGGCGTACCTGGAGAATGGCGGTTACGACCGCCACCTGCGCTATATCCGCCAGGAGTACCGCAAGAACCTCAGCGCGTTCCAGCTGGCCGTGCAGCAGTATTTTCCCGAAGGCACCCAGATGACCCGCCCGACCGGCGGTTTTATCCTGTGGGTCAGTTTGCCTGGACGGGTCAATACCCAGGAACTGCACGTGCGCGCCTTGCAGCAGGGCATCAGCATTGCACCGGGGCTGATCTTCAGTAATACGGAACAGTTCAACCACTGTATTCGCCTGAACTGCGGCACCCCGTGGAACCGCGAGGCGGAGCGCGCCTTGATGACCCTCGGGATGCTGGCAAGCCAGTTATGCCAGGAGACTGCGGCGGGTTTTTGAGGCATGGAAAGGGGACACGACGGGTAGCTGGCTAATTACCATGCTTGTCATACCGTCCTCAACAAGCGAGCATATGGCCTTCTGCCGTTAATGCTGCTGGCGATATGACTTATACCTTTCCTGCTGCCCTGCTGATCTGCGTGTTAAGCCTGTGTAACGCTGGCGCTGTCCTGGCGGCTCCCGCCGGTGAAGCGGCACCTGCTGCCAGCTCCCAGCAAACGGTGCCGGCGAAAAAAGCCGCTGCGGCCAAGAAGGCACCGGTCGCGAAGAAAGCCCCCGCAAAGAAAGCAACGCCGGTTAAAAAACGTGCGCCTATCGCCAGCAAGTCAAAGTCGGCCCACGAAGTCGCCAAGACGCCGCTGCCGCCCGCAGAGCTGGATTTGAGCCTGCCGTCGAACATGGTTCGCCACCTGCAACCCCTCGGCACCATGCCGCAGCCGAAGAACGTGCCGCTGCTGCCGCCGATGTTTGCCGAAAAGCCCACTGACAACAGTGCCTTCCAGATCAACGGGCGCCTGCTCAGCAATGAAATGCAGCTGCAACTGCGCAACGAAGAACGCCGCGAAGTTGAAGGTGCGGCGCTGGATTTCCAGTTCAAGCAATAAACCCGACGAGTAAACGTGACGCGCACCCCTGACCTTCTGTCGCAGACTGGTCAGTCACTTTTGTTTTCGGTGAAAAACCCCTGTTAAGCCAATTTAAAACGTCTGTTTAAGGGCGTAGTCTTGCGTGGCCATCAACGCTTGAGTTGTCGAGGATCTGTTCGTCATGAAATGCCGTGAAGGCTGTGGCGCTTGCTGCATTGCCCCATCCATCAGTTCTCCGTTGCCGGGAATGCCTGCCGGCAAACCGGCGGGCGAACGCTGCCTGCATCTTTCGGTCGAACAACTGTGCCAGTTGTTTGGCCAGCCTGAGCGGCCGGCAGTGTGTAGTTCGTTCCAGGCGGATATCGAGGTCTGCGGCAGTAGCCAGGCAGAAGCGATCAGGTTGATCGGCTGGTGGGAACAGATGACGGCGGCTTAGTGGGCTGTTCAAAGTACTGAACTTCAACAATAAGGAATAAGACCATGGGTTCACTGAAACGAATTGCTGTGTTGTGCGGTTTTACCGCGTTGTTCGCTGCCGCAGCGCATGCTGAAGACTGGCAGACGGCCAAGGATGAAGACGGCATCAAAGTGTCCTTGAGTGAAATTGCCGGTTCCAAGTACAAGGCTTATCGCGGTGTGACGACCATCAAGGCGCCGCTGGCCAAGATCCAGGCGCTGCAGGAAGACGTGGCGGGGGCCTGCTCCTGGATCCACGAATGCAAGTCGCAGAAACTGCTCAAGCAGGAAGGCGACAAGAGCTGGACCTACACCCAGTTCAAGGCACCGTTCCCGGTGACCGATCGTGACTCGATCCTGGAAATCACCACCACCAAGGCTGCCGATGGCACCGTCACCCGCAAGCTGTTGGAAGTGCCGACCTACCAGCCAGAAGTCAAAGGCTATGTGCGCGTAGCCCAGGTCGATGGTTACTGGAAACTGGTGCCTAAAGGCGACAACCTGACCGAAGTGACCTACCAGGTGCACACCGAGCCAGGTGGCAGCGTGCCGTCTTGGTTGGCCAACAAGTTCGTGGTGGACGCACCGTTCAACACCTTGAAAGCCCTGAAAGAACACGCTGAAAAATAACTGCAGTTGATCAGGTGCCTCCTGCCTTGAGTGGAACGATTTCCAGGCCCTCAAGGTCCAGATAGATGTAAGCCCACCCATGGGTTTTATCGAGGAGGCTCTGATGCCAAAGTGGAACGTTTCCTTCACCAATGATCATGGTGAGTCGGTAGTCGAGCAATTCGAGTGCGAGCAAAAACCCACGCTTGAAGAAGCTGCGCGCCTGGTTCGCGCCCGCGTATCACCGGTGCTGGAGGAACTGGATCTCAACGATCTGGAGGGGCGTATCGCCGAACCCACGGTCAAGATTCTGAAAGATCAAAACAGCATCAAAGACCTCAACGTCGAACCCGCCGCCTGAATATTCCCTGTACGCCTTTAAACAGACTCTGGTGGAGGTGATAGCTTCGCGCTACTCTGCAATGGAGATCAGCGAATGAATCGCTAAGGTCTGGTCTTGTCAGCTACATGCTTGTCTCCCAGCGGCGACGTCACTGCCGTAACACCCGCGCCCTTGCAGCGCGGGCCTTGGGAAGCACGGAAAGTCTATCCATCGGTTTGAGGAGGACGTTTCATGAGCACAGCCTATCAAGAAGACATCAGCACCAACGTGTTGCGCCGCATGAAAGAGGGCGGCTTTGACTTCTCGCGTTTCCATCCCATCGAGTTCTACGCCATTTTCCCGGATGAGGAACGTGCGCGGCGGGCTGCGGGTCGGTTTCGTGGGGAATCCCTGAATGCCCAGGTCAGCGCGCGGGATGACGGCGCCTGGTACCTGGAATTGAGCAAAATCATGTTCGCCACCTACGACGGCATAGGAGACTTCGAGCAGGACTTTGAGGCGGTGGTCGAGCCCTTGGGCGGAATCATCGAGGGATGGGGCGTGAAACAGGAGGTGCGTGGGTTACCCATGTAGCGACATGAGCAACAACACAGCGTATCGGCTGACCTTTGGGTCGGCCGTTTTTGTTTCTGGCGCGGGAAAAATCCTGCGCAAAAAAAAGCCACCCGAGCAGGGTGGCCAAAGGGAAGATCGCAAAGGAGGAGAGCGATTCGGTACAAGCGTTAATGCGCAATGGATGAAGCTGTAGGACGCGTCCTGTTCAGCTGATGGAGGTGATTATCCGCGGGGTTTGCCGGGCAGTGAAATCAACTCTGACTATGCTGGTGATAGTCATGGCCTGCATTGCAATGAGGCGCCGCCCATGACAGCGGGCATTTGCTGCACCGGGACGGTGCGATGAGACCTGCGTCTATATCCAACTGATTGATACTTAAGTGTTTATGCCGCTGGCACGGGCCTTGCGATGGTTCTGGCGTCCGGGTGACAAGGAGTACGGCATGATCCGCACTTATTATGATGAGATGTACGACGGGGCAGGGCAGGTGCGCCCCCATTACCGCGAATTCGCCCGCTGGTTGGCCGACACGCCGGCCGAACTGCTGGCCCAGCGCCGGCGCGAAGCCGATTTGCTGTTTCACCGGGCCGGTATCACCTTCACCTTGTATGGCGATGAGCAAGGTACCGAGCGCCTGATCCCCTTCGACACGATCCCCCGCAGCATCCCGGCCAGTGAATGGCGGATCGTCGAGCGCGGCTGCATCCAGCGGGTCAAGGCGCTGAACATGTTTCTCGCCGACCTGTACCACGAACAACGCATTATCAAGGCCGGGATCATCCCCGCCGAGCAAGTCCTGGCCAACGAGCAGTACCAGTTGGCGATGCAGGGCCTGGACCTGCACCGGGATATTTATTCCCACATCTCAGGTGTCGACCTCGTACGCGATGGCGACGGCACTTACTACGTCCTCGAAGACAATCTGCGCACCCCCAGCGGCGTGAGCTACATGCTCGAAGACCGCAAGATGATGATGCGCCTGTTCCCCGAACTGTTCGCGGCCCAGCGCATCGCGCCCATCGACCACTATCCCAACCTGTTGCTCGACACCCTGAAAAGCTCCAGCCCGCTGGATAATCCCAGTGTGGTGGTGCTGACGCCTGGGCGTTTCAACAGTGCGTTCTTCGAGCATGCATTCCTGGCCCGGGAAATGGGCGTGGAACTGGTGGAAGGCGCCGACCTGTTCGTGCGTGATGACCGCGTGTTCATGCGCACCACCGATGGTCCCAAGGCGGTGGATGTGATCTACCGTCGCCTCGACGACGCGTTCCTCGACCCGCTGGCCTTCAACCCGGACTCCATGCTCGGCGTGCCGGGCCTGCTGGCGGCGTACCGCTCGGGCAACGTGGTGTTGGCCAATGCCATCGGCACCGGGGTGGCGGATGACAAGTCGGTGTACCCCTTCGTCACCGAGATGATCCGTTTTTACCTGGATGAAGAACCGATCCTGAAGAATGTTCCGACGTTCCAGTGCCGTAATCCCAGTGAACTGTCCCACGTACTGGCCAACCTTCCGCAACTGGTGGTGAAGGAAACCCAGGGCTCCGGTGGCTATGGCATGTTGGTCGGCCCGGCCGCCTCGGCGGCGGAAATCGAAGCCTTCCGCGCACGCATCAAGGCCAAGCCCCACGCCTATATCGCGCAACCGACCCTGTGCCTGTCGACATGCCCGACCTTCGTCGAAAACGGCATCGCCCCACGGCATATCGACCTGCGCCCGTTTGTGCTGCAAGGCAAGGAAACCCGTGTGGTCCCCGGCGGCCTGACTCGTGTGGCGCTGCGGGAAGGCTCGCTGGTGGTCAACTCGTCCCAGGGCGGCGGCACTAAAGACACCTGGGTGGTCGAGGATTGAAATATGTTGAGTAGAACTGCCTCGGATTTGTATTGGATGTCGCGCTACCTGGAGCGCGCGGAAAACCTCGCGCGGATGCTCGATGTCAGTTATTCGCTGTCGCTGATGCCCCAGGACGGGCGCGGCGATGGCCTGCATGAACTGGCGATGCCGCTGCTGATCACCGGCACCCTCGACGATTACCGCGAGCGCCACGGTGAGTTGCACGCCGAACGCCTGCTGCACTTCTTCGCCCTGGATGCGGCGAACCCGGCCAGCATCTACAGCTGCCTCGGCGCTGCACGCGCCAGTGCCCATGCCGTGCGTGGGCGAATCACCGCTGACATGTGGGAAAACATCAACGCCACCTGGCTGGAGATTCGCGACATCGCCCAGCAAGGCCTGAGTCGCTACGGCATGAGCCGGTTCTGCGAGTGGGTCAAGGAACGTTCCCACCTGTTCCGTGGTGCCACCTACGGCACCATCATGCGTAACGACGCCTTTCGTTTTATTCGCCTGGGCACCTTTATCGAGCGCGCCGACAACACCCTGCGCTTGCTCGACGCCCGCTATGAAATGGCCGGCGACCAGGCCGAAGCGGTCACCGATGGTACCGCCCATGCCTACTATCAATGGAGTGCTTTGTTGCGGGCGTTGTCGTCGTTCGAGGCCTACACCGAAATCTACCGTGATGCCCCGGGCGCCCGACAAGTCGCCGAGCTGTTGCTGCTGCGCGCCGACGTGCCGCGGTCGCTGCGGGCCTGCAGTGAAGAGATCGACCAGATCCTTGGCAGCCTGCCCGGCATCAACGGTCGCCCGGCCCAGCGCCTGGCAGCGGAAATGGACGCACGCCTGCGCTATACCGCCATCGACGAAATTCTCGAGGAAGGCCTGCACGCTTGGCTGACCGACTTCATCCCGCTCGTGCGCGAGCTGGGCGATGCTATTTACAGTTCCTACCTGGAGGCGGCATGAGACTTTCCATCAGCCACGAAACCACCTACCACTACGAAGACCAGGTGCGTGCCAGCATCCAGTACCTGCGGCTCACGCCCCACGACAGCGAGCGCCAGCATGTCCTCAGTTGGCAGTTGGACTTGCCCCGGCCGGTACGGGCGCAACTGGACCCGTTCGGCAACATCCTGCACGTGTTGACCCTGGACGAGCCCCATGAAGCCATCATCATTGGCGCCCGTGGCCAGGTGGATATCGACGAATTGCGCGAGGCCGAACATGAAAGCCAGTCGGCCTTCCCGTTCCTGCGCTGCACCCGGTTGACCGAGCCGGACGAGGCCCTGCGCAGCTTTGCCGAAAAGCATTGCCATCAACGCCGCGACCGCAGCGCATTGATCGACCTGATGCACGCGCTGAACCAGTACATGACCTATTCGCCCGGCTCTACCGAAGTCGACACCTGTGCGGCCAAGGCGTTTGCCGGGCGTGCCGGGGTGTGCCAGGACCACACCCACGCCTTCCTCGCCTGTGCCCGCAGCCTGGGGATTCCGGCGCGTTATGTGTCGGGGTATTTGTATAGCGAAGACTGCGAGCACCTCGCCAGCCATGCCTGGGCTGAAGCGTGGCTGGATGACGCCTGGTACAGTTTTGACGTGACCAATCAACTGGCGCGGCCGGAGCGGCATTTGAAGCTGGCGGTGGGCCTGGATTACCTGGACGCCTGCCCGGTACGAGGCATGCGTCGTGGGGGAGGGCATGAGCAAATGCATGCGAAGGTATTTGTAGCGCCGACACCGGTGATTTCGGTGCAGCAGCAGTAGGATCCAGGGAGAGAGGGAGCTGTGTGTAGCAGGAAAGCTCTCCGTGCCAGGACAGCTTTTTGTGGCGAGGGAGCAAGCTCCCTCGCCATAGATTTACCTGAGCCTTAAGGCTGCTTTCTGCCCGCCATATGCTTCAAATACCCCACCAGCAGATCCAGGTCCGCATCCGGCAACACGCTGGTGGCAAACGCCGGCATTTTCGCCTGTGGCCAGTGCCGCATGCTTTGCGGATCGCGGATGTAGCGCTTGAGGAAATCCCCGGCAAAATATTCAGTGGGGTTGTAAGGAATATTCAGATCCGGCCCCACCTGCGCATCGCCGGCCCCGTTCAGGCGATGACATGCCAGGCAGTTCTTCTGGAACAGTGCGAACCCCTGATTCACCGAGTCATTCGCCGCCAGTTTCGGATCCGGCAACAACGCCGGGAAGCGCTCCGCCACCGTCTTCAACTGCTTGATCCCGGAAATCTGAAACGGCCACTGCTCAGGGCTGATATTGCCTGCCTGCGGATCGGTCCACACCAGATAAAACGGCCCGGCACTGGGCTTGCCGTCTGCCAGTGGCGGCCACGGATGCGCCGGATCTTCCACCGCCAGCCAGGCCCGCGCGCCGCTTTTTGATAGCAGCGGTGCCGCCGTCAGTTCCGCGGCAAAGCCGTCGAGGGCCACTGCCTGCAGATGGTTTTCCGGCGTGATGCCCGGCAACAGTGCTGCCAGCGGCACTGCGCGATACGTCATGTTGCGCTTGTAGGAAACGTCATCAACGATCTGCACCGTCTGCACATCCGGACGCTTGAGCAGTTCGGTGGTTTCCCAGGTTTTGCTGGCGTGATCCAGCTCGACGGTCAATTTCGCGGCGTGCGCCGGCAAGGCCAGCAGCAGGATCAGGAGGACGATGATCTGTTTCAAGGAAGGGCCACATATCGGAAAAGGCGGTGGAACTCACGATACCGCAAAATCACAAAATCTCGGCGCGCAAAACGGCAGCTCCTGACGGGATCGCTATACGCAATATCCCGAAAGGCGCTGCCAAAGGCTGCGATCCTGGCGCTGTGTCTGCGCAGAATGTGGGGTGTGAGAGGTCACCCAATGACCTTGGTGAGGTTGGGCAAGATCAGAATCAGGGTGGTGGCGAACAGAATAAGTCCCGCCTGACGTACTTTCGAATGCTTGAACATGGCTGACTGCCTTTTGTTGTTATTCCTGAGCGTCAAATGCGTGCCGGTCGATTCAACTATGACGGTGCTACATGACTCTTTTCTTACAGTTCCTACAGGTGCTCCAGCAAAACCCGGCAGCAACCTTTAACTTCTCTTACAGATTCAACCTTAGAGCCCTCGTTCTACATGGCTTAGATCCATTTCGTCTCATCACCTGAAGAAAAATTATTAAAAAGGCATGAGGCCAATTGCCAGCCAGACGCCAGCCCTACGGCTAGACAGCTAAAACGATTAATCAGCCGATTCCCGTAGCCTCCTACCGTTCGTCTGAGCGTGAGCGTCAAGGTCAATGAGCGGTTCGGTCATTGAATCCGGCGCCCTGGCGCCTAAGGTAAGGACACGATTCGTTGCATAGTGATTCGAGGACGTCATGACCCAAGCTTTGATCTTTGATGCGATACGCACGCCCCGGGGCAAAGGCAAGGCGGATGGCGCCCTGCACAGCGTCAAGCCGGTGAACCTGGTGGCCGGTTTGCTGACGGCACTGCAACAGCGCACCGACCTCGACACCCGGCAAGTGGATGACATCGTCCTGGGCTGTGTCACACCGATTGGCGACCAGGGCGCCGACATCGCCAAGACCGCCGCCTTGGTGGCGGACTGGGATATCAGCGTCGCCGGTGTGCAGATCAACCGGTTTTGCGCCTCGGGCCTGGAAGCCGTGAACCTCGGCGCGATGAAAGTGCGCTCCGGCTTTGAAGACCTCGTGGTGGTGGGCGGCGTCGAGTCCATGTCCCGAGTGCCCATGGGCAGTGACGGCGGCGCCTGGGTGCTCGACCCGCAAACCAATATGCACAGCCACTTCACCCCGCAAGGCATCGGTGCCGACCTGATCGCCACCCTGGAAGGCTTCACCCGCCAGGACGTCGACGCCTTTGCCCTGCACTCACAGCAGAAAGCGGCGCGGGCCAGATCAGACGGTTCCTTCAACAAGTCGCTGATCGCCGTGCAGGACCAAAATGGCATTGTGCTGCTGGATCAGGACGAATTCATCCGTGCCGACTCCACCCTCGAAGGCCTGGGCAAACTCAAGCCCAGCTTCGAAATGATGGGCCAGATGGGCTTCGACGCCACGGCGTTGCGAGTCTATAGCCACGTCGAGCGCATCAACCACGTGCACACACCGGGCAACAGTTCCGGGATCGTCGATGGCGCGGCGCTGATGCTGATCGGTTCTGAAGCCAAAGGTCGCGAACTCGGCCTGCAACCCCGGGCGCGGATCGTCGCCACCGCTGTCACCAGTACCGACCCCACCATCATGTTGACCGGCCCGGCACCGGCAACCCGCAAGGCACTGGCCAAGGCGGGTTTGCGGGTTGAAGACATCGACCTGTTCGAGGTCAACGAAGCGTTTGCGTCGGTGGTGCTCAAGTTCATCAAGGACATGGGCATCGACGCCGCCCGGGTCAACGTCAACGGTGGCTCCATCGCCATGGGCCACCCGCTGGGCGCCACGGGCTGCGCGATTCTCGGCACCTTGCTTGATGAGCTGGAGGTACGCCAGCAGCGTTATGGCCTGGCCACCCTGTGTGTCGGCGGCGGCATGGGTATCGCCACTATCATCGAACGCCTCTGAGCCTAAGGAATCAGTCATGACCGATGCCATTCGTTACGAAAAGGGCCAGGACCAGATTGTGGTGCTGACCATCGACATGCCCGGCCAGAGCGCCAACACCATGAACGGGGTGTACCGCGAGGCCATGGCGGCCACCGTCGCCCGCCTGGACGCCGAGAAGGATTCGATTGCGGGCGTGATCATCACCTCGGCGAAGAAGACCTTCTTTGCCGGCGGCGACCTTAATGAACTGATCAAGGTCGACAAGCCCCACGCCAAGGATTTCTACGACAGCGTGCTGGTGCTGAAGGCGCAACTGCGCACCCTGGAAACCCTCGGCAAACCGGTAGTGGCCGCGATCAACGGCGCAGCGCTGGGCGGTGGCTGGGAGATCTGCCTGGCGTGCCAGCACCGTGTGGCGCTGGACCACAAGTCGGTACAGATTGGCCTGCCGGAAGTCACCCTCGGGCTTTTGCCGGGTGGCGGCGGTGTGGTGCGCATGGTGCGGATGCTGGGCCTGGAAAAAGCCTTGCCCTACTTGCTGGAAGGCAAAAAGATTACGCCGCAGCAGGCGCTGCAAGCCGGGTTGATTGATGAGCTGGCGGCAGACCGTGACGAGCTGCTGGCCAAGTCCCGGGCGTGGATTCTGGCCAACCCCGAGGCGAAACAGCGTTGGGACATCAAGGGCTACCAGATCCCGGGTGGTACGCCGTCCAACCCGAAAGTCGCGCAAATGCTTGCCATTGCGCCATCGATCCTGCGCGCCAAAACCAACGGCTGCTTCCCGGCCCCGGAGAAAATCCTCTGCGCCGCCGTGGAAGGTGCCCAGGTGGATTTCGACACCGCGCACTTGATCGAGACCCGCTACTTCACCGAGCTGGTCACCGGGCAAGTGGCGAAAAACATGATTGGCACCTTCTGGTTCCAGCTCAATGAAATCAATGCCGGCAGTTCGCGGCCCCAGGGCTTTGCGCCGTATGTGACACGCAAGGTCGGCGTGCTCGGCGCCGGGATGATGGGCGCGGGCATTGCCTACGTCAGCGCTTCGGCGGGCATTGAGGTGGTGCTCAAGGACATCAGCCAGGCGGCGGCAGAGAAGGGCAAGGCCCACTCGGCCACGTTGCTGGACAAGAAGGTCGGGCGTGGGCAATTGACCGCCGAACAGCGGGAAACCATCCTCGCGCGGATTGTTCCTACCGAATCCGATGCTGATCTTGCCGGCTGCGACCTGATCATCGAAGCCGTCTTCGAGGATCGGGAACTCAAGGCCAAGGTCTCGGCGGCCGCGCAAAACGTGGTGGGTGCCGAAGCGGTGATCGCCTCCAACACCTCCACTTTGCCCATCAGCGGGTTAGCCACCGCCGTTCCAGACCAGGGCAAGTTTATCGGCCTGCACTTCTTCAGCCCGGTGGAAAAAATGCCCCTGGTGGAAATCATCAAGGGCGCCCGCACCAGCGACGAAACCCTGGCGCGGGGGTTCGACTTCGTACTGCAAATCAAGAAAACCCCGATCGTGGTCAACGACAGCCGCGGCTTCTTCACTTCAAGGGTGTTCGGCACCTTCACCAATGAAGGTATCGCCATGCTCGGCGAAGGCGTGGCCGCACCGATGATCGAGACCGAGGCGCGCAAGGCCGGGATGCCGGTGGGGCCGCTGGCGGTCTCTGACGAAGTTTCCCTCAGCCTGATGAGCCATATCCGTCAACAGACGGCCAAGGACTTACAGGCCGAAGGCAAGCCGTTACCGCAGCACCCGGCGTTTGCCGTGATCGACCTGTTGCTCAATGAATACAAGCGCCCGGGCAAGGCGGCGGGTGGCGGTTTCTACGAGTACCCGGCGGGCGGGCAGAAACACCTGTGGTCGGAGCTGAAAAACCGCTTCGAAAAGCCTGGCCAACAGATCTCGCCGCAAGACGTGCGTGACCGTTTGCTGTTCATCCAGGCCATCGAAACCGTGCGCTGTGAGGAGGAGGGCGTGTTGATGTCGACGGCTGATGCCAACGTCGGCTCGATCTTCGGTATCGGTTTTGCCGCCTGGAGCGGCGGAGCGCTGCAATTCATCAACCAGTACGGCCTGAACGATTTCGTCGCCCGCGCCCGCTACCTGGCCGAGCAATATGGTGAGCGCTTCACGCCGCCGGCGCTGCTGTTGGAGAAAGCTGCACAGGGTGAAGCGTTTCGGTGATCCAAATGTGGGAGCGGCGGTGCGACGATTCGACTTGCTCGCGAAAGCGGTGGATCAGCTAACGAGTGTGTTGACTGACACACCGCATTCGCGAGCAAACCCGCTCCCACATTGAGCATGGCGATGGGGCTTGCCTTGGAAGGGTATTTCAAGGCAGGCTCTGGGGGTGTTCATTATTCCCATCGCCGTGTCAGGTATTTTTTATGTCGTTACGCGTGTGCATCCTGGAAACCGATATCCTGCGTCCTGGGCTGATCGATCAGTACCAAGGGTACGGGCAGATGTTCAAGCGCCTGTTCTCCAAACAGCCGATTGCCGCCGAGTTCGTCATCTATAACGTGGTGCAGGGTGAATACCCGGCGGATGAAGAAGTCTTCGACGCGTACCTGGTGACGGGCAGCAAGGCCGACTCATTTGGCACCGATCCGTGGATCCAGACCCTCAAGACCTACCTGCTGGACCGCCATGCCCACGGCGACAAACTGATCGGCATCTGCTTCGGCCACCAGTTGCTGGCGCTGCTGTTGGGTGGCAAGACCGAGCGGGCGACCAAGGGCTGGGGCATGGGCATCCATGACTACAAACTGAACGCCAAGGCACCGTGGATGAGCCCGGTGGTGGAAGAACTGACGCTGTTGATCAGCCACCAGGACCAGGTCACCACCTTGCCGGAAAACGCCACCGTGATCGCCTCCAGCGAGTTCTGCCCGTTTGCGGCGTACCACATTGAAGACCAGGTGCTGTGCTTCCAGGGCCACCCGGAATTTATCCACGACTATTCCCGCGAGTTGCTGGAGATTCTTCAGACAACGCTGGGGGAGAAGGTCTACACCAACGGTGTGGCCAGCCTGGAGCGAGACCATCACGGCGTTACCGTGGCGGAATGGATGATGCGGTTTGTGGCGCACAAACCAAAAGAAGGAGCGGCCTGAAACCGTCCAGGGCAAGAAGCACGGTCTTCAAGGCAAAGCAGGTTAATGTAGGAGCTGGCTTGCCTGCGATAGCATCACCTTGGTGTAACTGACAAACCGAGGTGCCTGCATCGCAGGCAAGCCAGCTCCCACACTTTTGATCTTTAGCAAATTGAGCTGGGTTTGTTACAGCCAGCCTGAACGCTTGAAGCTGGCCCACAAACTTGTACACCCCACCGCAATAAACCCCAGCACCGCAAAATAGCCGTAGTGCCACTGCAGCTCCGGCATGTTCTGGAAGTTCATCCCGTAAATCCCGGCCACCGCCGTTGGGAACGCCAGAATCGCTGCCCACGCGGCAAACTTGCGTTGCACCACGCTTTGGCGCGAGGCTTCCAGCAACACCCCAATCTCGATGGTCTGGCTGGCGATATCCCGCAAGGTGGTCAGGTCTTCCATCTGCCGGGTGACGTGAATCTGCACATCGCGAAAGTACGGACGCATGTTCTTGTCGATAAACGGGAAGCTCAGTTTCTGCAATTCCTGACTGATCTCCACCATCGGTGCCACATAGCGCTTCAGTCGCAGCACATCGCGGCGCAGGCCGTGGAGCTTCTGGATATCCGCTTCATTCAGGGAGTTGCACAACACGTTGCGCTCCAGCTCATCGACCTCGGCATGAATCGCCTCGCTCACCGGCTGATAGTTCTCGGTAACAAAATCCAGCAGCGCATAGAGTACGAAATCTTCCCCATGCTCCAGCAACAGCGGTCGCGCCTCACAGCGCTGGCGCACATAGCCGTAGGACGCCGAATGGCCGTTGCGGGCAGTGATGATGTAGCCGTTGCCGGCAAAGATATGGGTCTCGATAAACTCCAGCTTGCCGTTATCGCGCACCGGTGAGTAGGTCACGATAAACAGCGCGTCGCCGAAGGTTTCAAGCTTGGGCCGGCTGTGTTTTTCCAGGGCGTCTTCGATGGCCAGTTCGTGCAGGTTGAACTGGCGCTGCAGGTTGGCCAGTTCCAGCGCGCTGGGCTCCTCCAGGCCGATCCACACAAAGTGGTCAGGCTTGGCGGCCCACGCGGCGCCTTCGTCGAGGGTGATATCAGTGACTTTCTTTCCGGCGCTATAGACGGCGGCCGCAACAACTCTACCCATAGTGCTGATCGCTTCTTCTTGAATGGCAGATGACAACTGTCAGGCAGCTTAGCTGCCCTGCCCAATCAGAGTCAGCAAATTCGGCGGGGTTCAGCCGTGATTGCAGGCGTGGTTTGCAGCTCGCGGTCCATCGCCTCGATGCAGTCGCGCATTTGCTCGCGACAGGTCTGCATTAACAGCGGCATGTCATCCATCGTCAGCCCCTTCGTAGGAATCGGCGGCAACGAGCGAATCAGAATATCGCCACTGTTCCAGCGATTGAGCTTCATCTGCTTCACATAGGTGCTGACACACACCTGCACAATCGGCACGCCTGCGGCGATCGCCATCTGGAACGCGCCTTTCTTGAACGGCAGCAGGGTTTCACCGAAGTTGCGCGTGCCTTCCGGGAACACCCAGATCGAGGTGTCGGCATGCTGCAAGGTGTGGGTGGTGGTCAGCATCGAACGCCGCGCCTTGTGCGCATTGCCCCGGTCAATCAACACATTGCCCGCCAGCCAGAACAACTGTCCGAACAACGGCACCCACTTCAGGCTCTTCTTGCCGATACACACCGTGCGGTACGGCACCACGGTGCCGAACACAAACAGGTCGTAGTTGGATTGATGGTTGGCGATGATCACGCAACTGCTGGGCTTGTTACGCAGCGAGTCGACATCGGCCTTCACTCGCAGGCGCAATAGCCACATCGCCGGTACCGCATACAGGCGCGCGCAGTAACGGCTGTTGTCCGGATTGAACGGCCGACAGATCCCCAGCAGCACGCCCAGTACGCCCGCAATCATAAAATGCAGGCCCATCAACAACATGCGTAACAAAAAAAGCATCGACACGGCCCATCGGGACAAAAGGTGGCGCAGTGTACGGATGTGCACTGTATTCGGCAATTGCCCCTATAGAGTCAGGAGATAGGCGATGTTTAAGCGCATGTTTCAACATGCTGTGACAGACACTGTTTAGAGCGGTTGTAGGCAATCCGGAATTCTTTGTAAGAAAAAGCCCGACTCAAGGTCGGGCTTCGATTCAGCAGGCGTAGGTTTGATTAACCCAAGTGCCCCTGATCCTGAATGATCGCGTCATCCAGGGCTTCCAGCAGCGCCTTACGCACCTTCAGCTTGGTGTGCTTGTGGGCGTTCATATTGATCTTCTTCAACTGGCGAGCCGCTTCCAGTGCAGCTGCCTGCAACGCTTCCGGCGCGACCACCTTGTCCAGGAACCCGGCGCTCAACGCGTCCTGCGGGTTAAACATCTCGGCATTGATCACCGAACGGTGGAACGCCGACTTGCGCAGACGATCCCGCGCCAGCTCGATCCCGGCGTGGTGCATGGTCATGCCGATCATCACTTCATTCAGGCCAATGCTGAAAGGCCCGTCCACACCGATCCGGTAATCCGCCGACAACAACAGGAATGCCCCCTTGGCCACCGCGTGCCCGGGGCACGCCACGATCACCGGGAAGGGGTGCGACAACAGGCGGCGGGCGAGGGTGGAGCCCGACGTCACCAGGCTCACGGCTTCTTTAGGGCCGGCGGTCATCACCTTCAAATCATAGCCACCGGACAAAATCCCCGGCGTGCCCGTGATGATCACCACCGCCCGATCCTTCTCGGCCTGATCCAGCGCTTGATTAAACGCACTGACCACTGCCGGCGAAATGGCATTCACCTTGCCGTTGCTCAGGGTCAGGGTCGCGATACCGTCTTCGAGGTGGTAGGCAATCAACTCACTCATGACGCGATTCCTTGTAATGCTTGTAATAGAAGGACAGACGGCAGACGTTACCCACCGCGCCCGCCCTGGTAAAGCGCCATGACTGACTACCCAGTCAGACTTTTCCCCCATGCCCGCCCGCAGGCGGCCTTCGGCAAGGCGCAGCAGCTACTATAGACAAGCGCCGCGAGTGCCCGAGAATGGCAGAATCGCCTTGGTGTGCATGGCGCCGCAGAGGTCTGGAACGGCATAACCGCCTAAGCGCATGAAAATTCTGAAAAAAACCTTTGCCATCGGAAAAGCTTTCGACTACATTAGCGCGCCTCGACAGACTGAATCAGTTTGACGAGATACGGTGAAGTGTCCGAGTGGCTTAAGGAGCACGCCTGGAAAGTGTGTATACAAGAAATTGTATCGAGAGTTCGAATCTCTCCTTCACCGCCAAATTCGATGTAAACAAAACCCCTGGTTTCGAGAGAAGCCAGGGGTTTTGTGGTTTCTGGGGTTTGAATACAGGGTTGTGCTAGAGAAAAATTTTCTCTAGCATCTGTCCCCATGGCTACCCTTCACAGTGAACGAAACTGGAAAATAAAAATCTATCCCGACGACCACGCGCCGCCGCACTTTCACGTGCAAACGCCGGACGGAGAGTCGTTGGTTCAGATAGAAGGGCTGGTGGTTCTCGGCAAAGGTGCCGAAACCAAGGCCTTGAAAGCTGCCCTGCTTTGGGCAAAAGTCCATACCACTGATCTTTGGCGCGTATGGAATGAACAAAACCGGAGGAACTGACTTATGACCAGCAAGCTTCGCATCTCTGCTGTGCAACCAGTTGCCGGCAAGCATGCCATCGAAATTGAGTGGAATAACGGTAAGCGGCACACCGTTGATCTCACTGATCACATAAATACCTTCCCGATTCTAAAACCCCTTCAGGACTTGGCTCTATTTGGTCGGGTTGAAGTCGGTGAGTGGGGCTTTGACGTGACTTGGGGCAATGACCTGGAGTTGTCCTCCGTCACCTTGCATCGTTTGGCGCTGGAACAGTCCGGCGAGGTCATGCTGACGCAGGACTTCAGAAAGTGGATGCTCAGCAACAATCTGTCGCTCTCCGCTGCGGCTGTGGAACTAGGCTTCACTCGTAGGACCATTACTTCCTACAGCAGCGGGGCCGCTCTGATTCCCAAGCATGTAGGGTTGGCGTGTAAGGGGTGGGAGTACGAGCATAAGGCTCGTGGCACACGTTGCGTTTAGGTTGGGTAATGTTCGCAAAAAGGGATGACTGAGAGGTCGTCCCTTTTTCGTTTTTGCGGGGTCAAGCCAATGGGTTCAGGAATACTGCGCTGCCATCCTCCGACCTATGACATCCAGCAGATCGCATCCATCGCGTAACGGAATTGCGCAGAGCAAGGAAAAGTCGCCCAGCACGACCGTATCACTACTGATTTCTGCACGCAGCGCCAGGTTTTCTAGAACTTGGGTTACGGCGCGAATCCGATAGTTTGCAGCATCAAGCAGGACATCCAGCGGTGCTGTTGTGTCTACGAAAAGGGCGGGTGTGGTGCAGTCGTTGCTGGTGAGTGCCATATATTGATTCATACGGGAGTCCATCTGAGACAAATAGAAAAATAGCTAACCTTTTTTCAAGTTAGACCTTCATAAAACAGCCGCCGCCTGAAAAACTGGTTCGCAGAGTTTTAGTTTTCAGATTTGTCTTCGAGTCGCCAAACTCGGTCGCCATGACGGCGACCGAGGAACTATAGACCTAGCATTACGAAGCGGGCAGGGCATGCCTTCCGATTGATCTGTAGGAAATCACTCCGACTGACCAACTGCACGCCCTCAAGCCTGCACATACACCCAAGCCGTCAACCCCGAAGCCAACCCCACCGAAACCCGCTTATAGTCCGACACTTCATACGCATCCGCCGCCGCCAGTTCCTGCTCGGTAATCTGAAACACCATCCCTTCAACACTGTCCTCATTCCGCCCGCTCGGCGAAACAATCGGATGATGGGTCTTGCCACTGGCCGCCAACACCTCAGGATCGGTAATCTCCACCCAGCTTGTCGAATACCCCAGCATCGCATCCTGCTGACCCACCAACTCCCGCCCAAAGTTGGCCAGCTGCACTGCCTTGTCCTGCAACGTGCCGTAGGAAAACAACAGCACGGGAAATTCGGTCGAGCGTTCCATCTTTATTCCTTGAAAAAGTTAAGCCAGCAAATCTTCGTAAAACGCACCATAAGCCCCGCTCGGGTGCGCGATCTGTATCTCCAGAATCCACAGCCCTTCATTCGGATACTGGTCAAAATCCCCAAGATCACCGCCACGGTAAATCGCATGGGGAAAGTCGCTGACACGGTGCCCTTTGATGTCCAGGTTCAGCACCCAACCCATTTCCTTCGCTTGCTCTTCGGCAAAACGATACAGCTCCAGGCCGACGACTTTATCGTTCCTCCAGCGCCGCTCAACCCGATCAAACAACTCTTTTGCCGCGCTCGCACACGCCTTCAGCTCGGGGTCGTTACCGGTGCTGAAGGTCGCCCCCGCATCACCTTCATGGCCTTGCCAAACGGCGCCCATGTCGATGAAGTAGATGTCGTTTTCCCCCAGCACCGGGTCGCCGTCGGAGCGTTCCTTGAAGGTCTTGAGGGTGTTGGCGCCGAAGCGCACCAGCAGCGGGTGCCAGATGCGCTGCATGTCGAGGTCGGCGAGGACTTTTTTGCCGAGTTCGCGGGCTTCGGATTCGAGCATGCCGGGGCGGATGAGTTTGGACAGCGCTTCGATGGCGCGCCAGGTCATGGCCTGTGCGTAGCGCATTGACTCGATGCTGTAGGCGACGCCCACAGCTTCCTTGGATGATTGTGCGGTCACCGGCTTTTCCTCGGCTTTATAGTGTCAGGCGTTATGCGTTTTACTATATAGCGAGTAGGTGTAGGTCCCCAAGCGGATATGCCGGAATATGCCGATGTTTTCTGACGCGAGGGGGCTGGTGAATATAAGTGAGTCTAGGAGGAGGGGGTATCAGATGGTCAGTAGAAGATTCCCGCAAGATTGCCCTTTTCTACGAATTCACGCGGCTCGCGTAAAATTTGCTCCAGAATTGAGAGTCTCGAGCTGCCTTCTTCGCGTAGAAGGGTACCGACGAGTAGGCCTCTTTTAAGCGTCGCGAGCCCTGCGCCCGCCTTTCGGCTTCCTGGATGCTCAAAGCTCCACTTTGCCAGATTTCCATCCAGAAGCTGTCGGCCCGCAGTGTCTCGGAAGGTTTTGTTTGCGAAGTCGTAATAAGCATTTCGTACCTCCGGCACGTAGAAGGTCAGGGATTCATAGGTCGTTTTAATCATACGCTGGATATTGCCAAGCGTGTCACCCTCAACCCAGCTCAGCGACGGAATGCCCAGCTGTTCAT
Source organism: Pseudomonas sp. B6001 (assembly GCF_013386015.1). Classification (NCBI taxonomy): domain Bacteria; kingdom Pseudomonadati; phylum Pseudomonadota; class Gammaproteobacteria; order Pseudomonadales; family Pseudomonadaceae; genus Pseudomonas; species Pseudomonas sp. B6001. The sequence goes on along the minus strand of NZ_JACAOX010000001.1, from coordinate 166,092 downwards.
CACCGTCAATTTGCCGCAGATGGGGTCGGACATGGTCAGTTGTTTTGTGTTTGAGGGCGGATGAAAGCATTGCATCGGTTCTGCGGCGCGTTGCTATGTCCGATAGTCCGTCCGGGTCACCGATAAACTCGCGCTTTGTATTGGCTGCGAAGGCCCCCACAGCGGCGTATATACCGTTACCACCTCTGCCTGGCTCAACCCAACTTACATCAATCCAAACCTTTTTTGGCTTCACCATCACGGAGAAGTAGTTTCCATTCATCCCTTCCGTACGAAAGGTATAAACCTCCGTATCGGAATAGATTTTCTCAACCTCAAAGCCGATAAATTTGGTGCCGAGGCTCACTTCCGGCATTAACTCAGTCAGGTATTTGGTGCTACTGGTCTGGTAGAGAAACAGGTCCTCCACTTGAGCGAAGATCTGAAGGCATTCTGCCGCGAAGTAATCATCCAGTGAGGTGTTCAACGTTACAGGGCTTCTGGCATCCGGGACGCACTGACTGAATTCGTTTTCTCCCATCAATAGTCAACTTTCCAGGTTGCGATGGCGAGTTTTATAGTCGGTTTGGTTTGGTGATAGCTATCAGCGAAATACGACGATACGTGACGCCGTATTTCTGCTTCCGAAGGGCGATGAAAATCCAGCTCTCAAATATGCAACCATGCCATCCCGCCGAGCACCACGCTCACACTGCCAGCGGTGTAGGCCATGCGCTTCAACCATTCCTTCCTTGTCAGCAAGGTAATTGCCGCCAGCGAAATCGCGATCTGAATCGCGGTCATCGCCTGTGCCCAGCGGTGATGTTGGTGCAGTGCCTGTTCGGACTTTTCATCCCATTCCTTCGAGGTGGCTTCGAGCTTTTCGGCTTGTTTGCGCACGTCTTCCTTCTGGGTTTTATAACGCTCGATCTCGTCGGTGTAGTGCTTGGCATCAACCCCCGGAATATGCGTCGCCAGCTCCGCAAGGTTCTGCCGGCTGGATTTGGCCTGGTAGTAGTTCCACTGGTTGGCGGCTTCGGTCTTGAAGATGGCGGCGTTGTTTTTGTCCATCGCCGCTTCGCTTTCGGTGGAGCCGGCCTGGTAGCTGAGCATGGCGCCGACGGTGGCCATGATGGCGGTCATCACGGCGATGCGGCTGGCGAAATTGTCCCCGCTGCGGTGGGCATGTTCGGTGGCGTGTTCGACGTGTTTTTCGTGGGGGCTGGGGACTTCGAAGGCTTCGGACATGGGGGCGTCTATGAAGGGTTTGAGGGACTCTGATTCTTCACCAGCGAAGCTGTCTCAATCCTGTACGTAATGCTGCAAACCGGCCACCAGGGCGTCAAAGGTGACGCGGCAGCGCGGGCTGTTGCGCAGGTCTTCGTGCATGGTGACCCAGGTGTCCAGTTGCAGGGCAAATGCGTCCGGCAGCACTCGGCTCAGGCGGGCGTCTTGCCGGGCCAGTTTGACCTGGCAGCCACCGATACCGGCACCGGCGCGGATCAGGGCCAGTTGTGCGAGGTCGCTGTCGCTGCTGAGGGAAAAGGCGCTGCGCTCGAAGCCTTTGACGGCCAGGCTGCGGATGAAGGCGCTTTCCTGGTCGTAGCCGATGACTGAATGAGCTGAGAGATCATTCAGGCTCTGGGGGATGCCATGTTGTTGCAGGTAGTCGTTGCGCGCATGCAGGCCGACTTCAATAACGCCGATCCTTTTCGCCAGAAGTTGTTCCTGGCTGGGTCGGACCATTCGCACAGCGATGTCTGCCTCCAGTTGCAGCAGGTCCAGCAGGCGATTGCTCAGCACCAGTTCGACCTTGAGGTGCGGGTGCTGTTGGCGCAGGCGGGTGATGATCGGCGGCAGGACTTCCACGCCGATCACTTCGCTGGCAGACACTCGTACCACGCCGCGCACTTCGGGGCCTTGGGGCGACGCGGCGCGCTCGAGTGCGGCGGCGGTGGTTTCCATGGTTTCGGCATGGGTGCGCAGGGTGAGGGCGACCGCCGTGGGCAACAGGCCGCTGGCGGAGCGGGTGAACAGCACCACGTTGAGGGATTTTTCCAGCGCAGCGATGTGCCGCCCGACCGTGGGCTGCGTGATGCCGAGCTGCCGTGCGGCCCCCGACAACGATCCTTCCTTGAGTACCCCGAGGAACGACCGGTAAAGCTCCCAACCAATATTTGATGCCATGCATAAATGTATAGCGTCTGGATGATCTTCGGCAATTCCTCTATAGCTCGCCGGCGAACAGAATCGCCCCATCACACAACCCTCAGGGGAAAAAGCATGAACAAGGTTCTGGTAATGGGCGCGACAGGCGGGATTGGTGGCGAGGTGGCGCGGCAGTTGTTCGCTGCGGGCTGGCAGGTGTGCGCCCTGACGAGGGATGTGGATAAGGCTCACAAGCAGAATGCCGATTTCACCTGGATAAAAGGTGATGCGCTGAACCGTGGGGAAGTCGTCGCAGCGGCCCGGGGTTGTTCGGTGATCGTGCATGCGGTGAATCCGCCCGGTTACCAGCGCTGGGCGGAGCTGGTGCTGCCGATGATCGACAACAGCATCGCGGCGGCAGTCGCGGAAGGGGCGACGATTGTCTTGCCGGGCACGGTGTACAACTTCGGGCCTGATGCATTCGCGCGGTTGGAGGAAGATTCGCCGCAGCATCCCCTTACCCGCAAGGGCGCGATCCGGGTAGAGCTGGAGCAGCGTTTGCTTGAGGCGACCCGGCAGGGCGCACGAGCGCTGATCGTGCGGGCAGGCGATTTTTTCGGCGCCAAGGCCGGCAGCAGCTGGTTTTCCCAAGGCCTGGTCAAACCCGCAAAACCGGTGGCCAGCGTGAGTTATCCGGGAGCACCAGGCGTGGGGCATCAGTGGGCTTACCTGCCTGATGTGGCGAGGACCATGGTCGAGTTGATTGCACGCCGCGACAGCCTTGATGCCTTCGCCCGCTTTCATATGGCGGGGCACATAGATGCCGATGGTCGGCAGATGAGCCAGGCGATTCAGCGGGTGGTGTCACGCAGGACCGGCCAGCAGCCTTCTGTACGTGCTTTCCCGTGGTGGCTGCTGAAACTGGCCGCGCCCTTTGTCACCACCTTCCGCGAGATGCAGGAAATGCGTTACCTGTGGCAAACCGAGGTGCGCATGGATAACGGCCGTCTCGTACAGATATTGGGCAGCGAACCGCACACGCCTTTGGACGAGGCGGTTGAGGCGACATTGGTGGGTATCGGCTGCTTGCCTAAGCGCGCCTGATCAGCCGTACATACACCGCGATATTGATCAACAGCACCAGCGCGCCCAGCCCCAATTGAATCTGCGGCGTCAGCCCGGCCGGGTAGATCAGGGTCAGGATGTAATGCTCGATAAAGCCGCCGCCATATCCGTCCTGCCCGGCCAAATGACGAAACAGATTTTCCCAGCGGGTCAGCGGGCAGGGCAGATGGAACACTTCAACGGCAACGCCCCACGCGGCGGCAGGCAAATGCAGCCACATGACCGGTCGCCATTTGAGGGCGAGCAAACCGCCAAACAGCACGAACAGAATGAACGACAAATGAAACAGCACCAGGCCGTCGGCGGCGAAGCGGTAGAGCATGATGGGGTTCGCTTTTTGAATGGATCAGGTCCCGAATTCTTCCTTCAGGAACTCGATAAACACCCGCAATTTCTTCGGCGTGTTCGTACGGTTGAAGTAATACAAATACAGCGCGCTGTGGGCAATCCAGTCGTCCAGCACCTCCACCAACTCACCGCGTTGCAGGTATTGCTCGACGCTGGAGCGCGCCACGTAGGCAAAGCCAAACCCGTCCAGCGCACCGCGCACCATCAATTCAACATCGTTGGTCGCCAGCCGGCCTTTTACCGTAACCCGCATCTGCTTGCCGGCTTTTTCAAAGTCCCAGCGGTGCAGCGAGCCGGTCTGCGCGCTGCGGTAGTTGACGCACTCATGCTCGAGCAAGTCGTGGGGATGAGTGGGCAGTTTGCGCCCCTGCAAATACTGCGGCGTGGCGACGATGACGAATCGCAACTGCGTCGCCACCGGCACCACCACCATGTCTTCGGCCAGCACATGGTCGTAGCGGATGCCCGCGTCAAAACCCTGGGCGACGATGTCCACCAGGCTGTTGTCCACCGCCACTTCCAGGTTGATGCCCGGGTATTTGCGCAGGAAGCGCTGGAGCAACGGTTGCAGGACCATTCGGCTGGCGGTGGAGGGAATGTTCAGGCGCAAGGTGCCGGCGGCGTCGACCGTCGCCGCTGCTACGCTGTGCAGGCTGGTTTGCAGTTCTTCCAGCAGCGGCGTGATCTTCTGGATCAACTGCTCGCCGGCCTCGGTCACGCTGACGCTGCGGGTGGTGCGGTTGAGCAGTTGCACACCCAACTGTTTCTCGAGGGCGCGCACGCGATGGCTGACGGTCGACACCGACAGGCTGCTGGCGTCGGCCGCCTGGGTGAAGCTTTTCGAGCGGGCGACCTGCAGGAACAGTCGCAACTGCTGAAAATCGGGCGTGTCCATTGTGTGGTATTTCCGAAAGGGCCTTGTGGATTATGCATCTTTTTAGCAAGAACAGCGGCGCGCATACTTTTCCTACACACACGAGGATTGGCCCTTTATGACGACTTCCACCGCAAAACCCGTCTGGTTCATCACTGGCTGCTCCACCGGTTTCGGCCGCCAGCTGGCGTTGCACACCCTGAGCCTCGGCTACCCGACCGTGGTCACCGCGCGTAATCCGCAGCAGGTGCAAGACATCGTTGCCGGTCACGAAGAAAACGCCCTGGTCCTGACGCTGGACGTTACCGACCAGGCCCAGGTCGAGGCGGCTGTCAAAGCGGCTGAAGAACGTTTCGGCCATATCGACGTACTGGTCAACAACGCCGGTGTCGGCTACTTCGGCTCCTTCGAAGAAAGCGACCTGGATGACGTGCGCAACATGTTCGAAATCAACGTGTGGGGCTTGAGCGCCATGACCCGCGCGGCCTTGCCCGGCATGCGCGCCCGGCGCTCGGGCAGCATCGTGAACATTTCCTCGGTGGGCGGTGTGGCGGCGTTCCCGTCGCTGAGTTTCTACAATGCGACCAAGTTTGCGGTGGAGGGCCTTTCCGAGGCGCTGTCCCAGGAAGTCGCGCCGTTGGGGATCAAGGTGTTGCTGGTCGAGCCGGGCCCGTTCCGCACCGACTGGGCCGGGCGTTCGGCCAACGAGGCGGCTCACGGGATTGCCGACTACAAGGAAACGGCGGTGGCACGGGCCAATATGGTTCGCAACTACAGCGGCAAGCAGCCGGGTGATCCGGTGCGCGCGGCGATTGCCATCGTCAAGGCGGTGGAGGCTGAGCAACCGCCATTGCGCCTGTTGCTGGGCAAGGCTGCGTTGACCTTTGCGCGGACCAAGGTGAAGGCGCTGAGTGCGGATTTTGATGCGTGGGCTGAGGTAACTGAGGGGGCGGATTTTCCCGAGTGAAGCACTGACTGGATTCGGCACAAGGCCGTAACGGTTGCTTGCAGGTAACGCTGGCCGTTATTGTGCTGAATCCTTTTAGTCCTTTTGCCCACGGATCTGTAGTGATGAATGCACCGCGTACCGCTGTCCCGATCAAGGCTGTCATTTTCGATATGGACGGGTTGTTGCTGGACACAGAAGGCATCTACACCGAAGTCACACAGATCATCGCCGAACGCTATGGCCGTACCTATGACTGGGGGATCAAGCAGCACATCATTGGTCGCGGCGCCCAGGACCTGGCGGATTACGTGGTCAAGGCGCTGGACCTGCCGATTACCCCCGCAGAATTCCTGGTGATCCGCGAGCCGCTGATGAGCGAGCGTTTCCCCAAGGCCTTGGGCATGCCGGGTGCTGAGGCGCTGGTGCGGCACTTGAAGGCGCATAACATTCCGATTGCCGTGGGCACCAGTTCGTCGCGCAATTCGTTTGGCCACAAGACCACGTTGCACCGTGAGTGGTTTGGGTTGTTCGACACCATCGTCACGGCGGATGACCCGGAAGTCGGGGCGGCCAAGCCGGCGCCGGATATCTTCCTGACGGCGGCGCGCCGCTTGGGTGTGGCACCGGAGGATTGCCTGGTGTTTGAGGATTCGCCGTTTGGCGTGACAGCGGCGAAGGCTGCGCACATGACCGCGATTGCGGTGCCGGATGAGGCGATGGCGGACAGCAAGTACCACCATGCCGACCAGATTATTCGCAAGTTGGCTGACTTTGATTTGGCGGCGTATGGCTTGCCGCCGATGCGTTGATCCCTCTGAAGCCACTGGATTAAAAATGTGGGAGCGGGCTTGCTCGCGAATACGGTGTGTCAGCCGATACATGTGCTGACTGATCCACCGTATTCGCGAGCAAGCCCGCTCCCACATTTAGTCCTGCGGTGCCTTGGGCAAGGTCTTCTGCCGCAAAATATAAACCGTCACCAACACCGCACTGGTCAGCATGAACCCTCGCGCCCAGATCAGCGGCACCAGGTAGCAGGAAAACCCGATACTCACCCACATCAACCCAATGGCATACACCTTGCCCTTGAGCGGAATCCCGTTGCCATCCAGGTAGTCACGAATCCACGGCCCCAGGCGCGGGTGTTCCACCAGCCAGTGGTAGAAGCGCGGGGAGCTACGGGCAAAGCAGGCGGCAGCCAGCAGAAGGAAGGGGGTAGTGGGCAGCACCGGCAGGAAGATGCCGATTACCCCGAGCGCCACGCTCAACCAGCCGATGGCCAGCAGAACGTAACGCAGGATCGCGGAACGGTTGCCCATGGGCGCCACGGGCAACGGTCTTAGTGGTGGCGAGGCTTGAGGATCGCCGGCTTTTCGTCAGGTGCGTTGCACAGCAGGTACAGGGCGGTCAGCGCTTCCGGGATCTGAACGATCATGTCGTCCATCAGGTTGGCGTCGGCGGCGATGTCGGAGAACTCAGGTTGCTCGTCGAACAGGCCGGAACCGACCATGATCGGCAGCAGCATTTCGCTGACTTCTTCTTCAGCCGTTTCGAACCAGGCCTCTTCACGCAGGAACACGCCTTCCATGAAACCGATGCACCAGCCGCGCAGTTCGGAGTCGTCCGGGTCTTCGCCCAGGTCCAGGTCGCAAGGCAGTTCGAACTCTTCATCGGAAGCCAGTTGGCGGCCAATGTGAGCCTTGAGGGCCAGCAGGGTCGATTCGATTTCTTCGCGCTGGGCGGCATCACTGTAGTGAGGCTCTTCGGAGAACAGGGCGTCGATCCATTCACGGTCGGGAACGACATCGGAGCAGATCGACAGCGCGGTCAGATAGCCGTGGGCGGCCACGTAGTCCAGCGCCTCGTCGTGCAGCTCATCGGCATCGAGGAAGGCTTGCAGGCGGGTTAGTTGCTCAGCGAAGGACATTGACGGACTACCTTGGGAATAAACGATGGGCAATTCTAGGCTTTCTTGAGCTGCCAGGCCAGCCGCAGCACAGATTTGAGAGGTATTTGAGCCCGGCGGCAATTCACCAACGGCACCCTTTGCCGGGTAACGCTCGGGTATACTGCCGCGTTTTGTGATGCCCCTGCAGGCCAAGCGCCAGTCGCGGGAAAAGTTCGCTTACGGATTATTTCCCGCTCAAGCGTGTTTTTTCGACCAGCCTGTACAGAGGGATTTCGGCGATATTTGGAGTTTTTCATGCTCGAGCAGGCTCAACGCGTCCTCAAGGACATCTTCGGCTACGACAGTTTTCGTGGCCGCCAGGGTGCGATCATTGAGCGCGTGGCCAACGGCGGCGATGCCCTGGTGCTGATGCCTACCGGCGGCGGCAAGTCGCTGTGCTTCCAGGTACCGGCACTCCTGCGGGAAGGGCTTGCGGTGGTGGTGTCGCCGTTGATCGCCCTGATGGACGACCAGGTGGCCACCCTTGAAGAGCTCGGCGTGGCGGCCGCTTCGCTGAACTCCACCCTCAGCGCCGAACAGCAGCGTGACCTCGCCGCCCGGATCAAGCGCGGCGAAGTGAAGATGCTTTACCTCGCCCCCGAGCGCCTGGTGCAGCCACGGATGCTGGCGTTCCTGCAGAGCCTGGAAATCGCCCTGTTCGCTATCGACGAAGCCCACTGTGTGTCCCAATGGGGCCACGATTTCCGTCGTGAATACCTGCAACTGGGCCAACTGGCGGAACTGTTCCCCAACGTCCCGCGCATCGCCCTGACCGCCACCGCCGACAAGCGGACCCGCGAAGAAATCGTCGAGCGCCTGCACCTGCAGAACGCCGAGCGCTTCCTCTCGAGCTTCGACCGGCCGAATATCTTTTACCGCATTGTGCCCAAGGAACAGCCGCGCAAGCAGTTGCTGGCGTTCCTCTCCGATCGGCGCAGCGACGCCGGCATTGTCTATTGCCTGTCGCGCAAGAAGGTCGATGAGGTCGCCGCATTCCTCAGTGAACAAGGCTACCCGGCACTGCCGTATCACGCGGGTTTGCCCAACGAACTGCGGGCCTACCACCAGAAGCGCTTCCTCAACGAGGAAGGCCTGATCATGGTCGCCACCATCGCGTTCGGCATGGGCATCGACAAATCCAACGTGCGCTTCGTGGCCCACATGGATTTGCCCAAATCCCTTGAGGCGTACTACCAGGAAACCGGGCGTGCCGGCCGTGACGGCCTGCCGGCGGATGCGTGGATGGTCTACGGCCTGCAAGACGTGGTGATGCTCAAGCAGATGCTGCAGAACTCCGAAGGCGACGAGCGCCACAAGCGCCTGGAACAGCACAAGCTCGACGCGATGCTGTCGCTGTGTGAAGAAACCCGCTGCCGTCGCCAGACCTTGCTCGCCTACTTCGACGAAGACATGCCCAAGCCCTGCGGCCACTGCGACAACTGCGTGGACGGCGTGCAGACTTGGGACGCCACCGAGCCGGCGCGCCAGGCGTTGTCGGCGATCTACCGCACCGGTCAGCGCTATGGCGTCGGCCACCTGGTGGACGTGTTGCTGGGCAAGGACAATGAAAAGATTCGCAGCTTCGGCCACGAAAAACTCTCGGTCTACGGTGTGGGCAAGGCTCGCGCCGAAGGCGAGTGGCGCTCGCTGTTCCGGCAGATGGTCGCCCGTGGCCTGGTGGACATCGACCTGGAAGGCTACGGCGGCCTGCGCCTGAACGACAGTTGCCGGCCGCTGCTCAAGGGCGAAGTCAGCCTGGAGCTGCGCCGCGACCTCAAGCCGCAAACCACCGCCAAGAGCAGCACCAGCCAGGCCAGCCAACTGGTGCGTTTCGAAGAGCGCGAACAGTGGGAAGCCCTGCGCGCGCTGCGTAAGAAGTTGGCGCAGGAACACAGCGTGCCGCCTTACGTCATCTTCCCGGACTCCACCTTGCTGGAAATGCTCCGCGACCATCCCACTACCCTCGGCGAGATGGCCAGGGTCAGCGGCGTCGGTGCGCGCAAGCTGGAGCGTTATGGCCAGGCCTTCCTCGAAGTGCTCGGCGGCCAGGTCGAGGCGCCGAAAGAGGTCGCCGACATCCGCCACGAGTTGATCAGCCTCGCCCGTGCCGGCATGACCCCGATCCAGATCGCCGGGCAGCTGCAGTGCTCGGAAAAGAACGTCTACACCTTGCTCGCCGAGTCCATTGGCAAGCAGCAGTTGTCGTTGGAGCAGGCCCTTGATCTGCCGGAAGATTTGCTCGGTGAAATCCAGGATGCATTCCTGGATGGAGAAGGCGAATTGCCACCCGTTTCCGAGATTGCGCCGCTGTTTACCGGCCGCGTTCCCGAGGGCGTTTTGTACTGCGTAAGGGCCGCTTTGCAGTCGGAATTCGAGATTTGATGTGCCAATTACGACAATGTAACGAATCAGTACATACCGGGTCTTGCCTACTGGCATGGGTCATGCTTAGCTGACTAATAATTAGCCACACTTTATTTTCAGTCTAATCCATGAGTTTTTTATGCCGTTAACCGATCAACACCGTTTTGGCATGCAGTTGGCGCATATGTCCCGAGGATGGCGTGCCGAGCTGGATCGCCGCTTGGCAGGTTTGGGACTGTCCCAGGCACGCTGGCTGGTGCTGCTGCACCTGGCCCGTTTTACCGAACCGCCTACCCAGCGTGAGCTGGCGCAGAGCGTCGGGGTAGAGGGGCCCACCTTGGCCCGTTTGCTCGACAGCTTGGAAAGCCAGGGCCTGGTGCAACGCCAGGCCGTGGTGGAAGACCGCCGCGCCAAGCGCATTGTGCTGTGCGACACCGCGAAGCCGCTGATCGAGCAGATCGAGACCATCGCCACGGCCTTGCGCCATGAGCTGTTTGTGGGGGTTGATGAAGAGGATCTGCGGGTGTGCATGCGGGTGCATGAACACATCCTCGGAAATCTCGAGAAGTCCTGACCCCAGGTACACAGAAGATCAAAAATGTGGGAGCGGGCTTGCTCGCGAAGGCGGAGTGTCAGTGAATACATGTGCTGACTGACACACCGCCTTCGCGAGCAAGCCCGCTCCCACATGGGTTTTGCGGCGTAGTTAGAAGGTTTGCCCCAGGTTCAGGTACACCGCCTGCTGACTGTCATCGTTAAACCCATAACTGAAATTCAACGGCCCCAGCGGCGTATCAAACCCCAGGAAAATACTGGCGGCGTTGATGTACCCGCTGTCGTATTCATTGTCGTTGTTCCAAGCCCGCCCTCGCTCCAGTGATGCGCCCAGGTACAACGGGAAATCCAGCGGCAAATAAGACCGCGGCGTCAGCCGGCGATAGTAGACCGCGCGCATCAGGCTGATGTTCTGCCCGGCAATCGCATCCTCCCGGAAGCCCGACAGCTGCCGCGCGCCCCCCAGCAGGAAGCTGGAAATCACCACGTCCGACTTATCCAGGGTGCGCCCATAGCGCCCGCCGAGGATCAGCGTGTCCGGCCCGCTGCTCATGGCTTTGTCCAGCTTGAACTCCCACTGGCGATAGCGCTGGTCCGAACCCAGCCCCGGTTCGAACTCCCGGAAGGCCAGGCCAATGTCTTCGCCGGTATGGGGGAAGTACACGTTGTCGAACGAGTCGAAGGAGTACTTCAGCTCATAGAAACCCTCGCTGAAGTTGATGCTCGGTGAATTCCGGTCGCCAATGCGCACATCCGCCTTGCCCCAGGCCTCGCCGACGCCGAAACGAATCTCGCCGCTGTTGCCGATCTGCCGGCCCACGTTCAGGCCGAAGCCGTAGCGTTCCAGGCGGTATTCGGAGATCGGGTTATTGTCTTCAATCAGTTCGACGTTCTGCGCCTGGGCACTGATATAGGGCGCGACGAAGTAGCGTGAACCGGTGTCCATCGGCTGATAGAACTCGCTGTACAACTCCTGCTTGTCCCCGATCTGCACCCGCGTCAGCCATTCGGCGCCGAGGCGGTTGATGCCGTTCATGCGGTAGCTGGCGCCGAGGTTGAAGGCGCTGTCGCCGCGCATGTCATCCGACAGGTTCAGGCCCAGGCGCAGGTAGTCGGTGCCGCTGCGTTTGCCCCGGGCACTGATGACCAGGGTGTTGTCCTTGCCCTTTTTCACCACGCGGTATTGCACCTGTTCGAAGTAATCCAGGCCGTACAGAGTGCCCATGTCGGTTTGCAGGCGGGCCAGGTCCAGGGGCTCGCCGAGGTTCTGGCGGATGTAGTAGCGGATCACCTCGTCGCCCACCTTGGAGTCGTTCTCTACCTTAATTGCGGTGATCACCGGGTTGCGCTCGCCGGGCGTTCGCGCGGCCACCAGCGACGGGTCCACCGGTTCGGCCGGGCGCAGGTGCGCCAGGCGCACGTCGAGTGCGCGGGTGGCGCGGTAGCCCGCGTCGATCATGTCCTTGGCGCGCCCGAAATCCGTCACCCCGTAGGCGGCCAGGGGCGGCTGGATCAGCACGTCGCGGGGCGCCAGGGCCTTGAGTTGTTCTTCGGAATTGCGCCGGGTCATCAGGGTGATGGACTGGTTGAGCACGTCCACCACGGTGTTGAGTTGCTTGCGTGAGCGCAGCGGGGTGCCGATGTCGACGACGATGGCGATGTCGACCCCCATTTCCCGCGCCACATCCAGCGGGATGTTATCGGTCATGCCGCCATCCACCAGCAGCCGGCCATCCAGCTCCACCGGGGCAAATACCGCCGGGATCGACATGCTGGCGCGGATCACCTGGGGCAGGTGGCCTTTGCGGAACACCACTTTTTCACCACTGGTGATGTCGGTGGCCACGGCGCGGAAGGGGATCGGCAGCTTGTCGAAATCCCGCACGTTACTGGTGTGAGCGAACATGCTTTCCAGCAGCAAGGCCAGGTTCTGACCCTGGATCACCCCCAGTGGCAGGCCGAGGCTGCCGTCGTCGCGGAAGCTGAGTTTCTGTTTGACCAGGAAATCCCGGTCATCCTGCTTGCGCCGGAATGGCACGTCTTCCCGCGGTGGCGCGTCAGACAGGGCGAGCTTCCAGTCGATGTTCAGCGCGAGTTTTTCCAGCTCGTCGATCTTGTAGCCCGAGGCGTACAGCCCGCCGATCACCGCACCCATGCTGGTGCCGGCAATCGCATCGATGTGGATGCCCTGTTCTTCCAGGGCCTTGAGCACGCCAATGTGCGCCAGGCCACGGGCGGCACCGCCGGAGAGCACCAGGCCGATCTTCGGGCGCGGGTTTTCGACGGCTTGGACGAGGACAGGGAACAGGCACAGCAACAGGCAGGACAACAGGCGGCGCATCATCAATCTCAAGGCAGGACGATAAAGGCCGGTATTATAGCCACTCGATCCTTTCAACCCGCCAAGCAGGAGCCAGTCAATTCATGTCAGCGGCCAAGCCCGAGATTGTCATCACCTATTGCACCCAGTGTCAGTGGCTGCTGCGCGCCGCCTGGCTGGCCCAGGAACTGCTGAGCACGTTCGCCGATGACCTCGGCAAAGTGGCCCTGGAGCCGGCCACCGGCGGTGCGTTTCGGATTACCTGCGACGGTGTGCAGATCTGGGAACGCAAGGCCGACGGCGGCTTCCCGGAAGCCAAGGTGCTCAAGCAACGGGTACGTGACCAGATCGACCCGCAACGGGACCTGGGGCATAACGACCGTACTCAGTGAACCTCGGCCGTGGTGGCCGGCTGCTTGGCCGGTTTGGCGCCGCCCATCAGCCCGGACACCACGATGGCCACGATGATCAGCGCGCCGCCCATCAGCATGCGCAGGGTTGGTGTTTCAGCAAACAGCAGCCAGGCCGCGGTGATGCCGTACACCGGCTCCATTGCAAACACCACCGCCGCCGTGCGCGCCTTGAGCACCGCGAGGCTGGCGACAAACAGGCTATGGGCCAGGCCGGTGCAGAACACCCCGAGCAGGCCGATCCACAGCCAGTCCAGTGGTCGCACTTCGGCCAGCCCGGGCGCGGCGACGGGCAACAGGCACAGCGCTACCACCACGTTCTGGCACAAGGCGGCCTGTACCGGCGGGATGCGCCCACTGGCGCGGTTGTTCAGCGACAGCAGCGAGAACAACAACCCGGAGCCGACCGCCCACAACAAGCCGCTGGTGGCCTGGCTGGCGAGATTGAAATCCGGCGTGACCAGCACCAGGCCGATGCTCACCAGCACCACCAGCAGGATCTCGTTGGCGCGAATCCGCTCGCGGAAAATCAGGCCTTCGAGAATCACCGTGAACGCCGGGAAGGTGGCGAAGCCCAGGGTGGCGATGGCCACACCGGCGACCTTTACCGCAATAAAGAAACTCACCCAATGCCCGGCCAGCAGCAGGCCGCTGACCAGCAGGCGGCGCCAGTCGCGGGCTTGCAGCTTCTGCCAGGGCGTGTTGCTGGCAAAGCGCGCAAAGATCGCCAGGGCAATGACCGCGAACGCGGCGCGGCCGAACACGATAATCGCCGGCGAAGCGGCCGCCAGTTTGCCGAACACACCAGTGAGGCCAAACATCAATGCGCCGATATGCAGGGCGCCGAGGGCTGTGCGGGGAGTCATTGCGATCCTTAAACGACGGGTTTACAGGATCGCAGTCTAGAGGGTTGCAGGCATTCGCGTCTGTCGTTGGGCTCGCGGCTTTTGTCGCAGGACTCTTGCTTGGTGAAGATCCCTGTGGGAGCTGGCTTGCCTGCGATGCAGACAACTCGGTCGTTCAGATAGCGCGCGGTGATGCTATCGCAGGCAAGCCAGCTCCCACACCGGGCGGTGCTCGTCTGAAGGCTCGGGGCGAGAGGCCAAACTCGCGCAACATCGCCGCAGCAAATGCACTTTGCGAACCATAGCCCACCCGCGCGGCAATCTCGCCGATCGGCAGCTGGCTGTCGCGCAACAGGCCGCGGGCCATCTGCAAGCGCCGGGTGCGTATGTAGTCCATCGGCGTCTGCCCGCTTTCCGCGATAAACCGTGCATGCAGGCGGGCGACGGACAGGTCGGCGAGCTTCGCCAGGTCCGCCACTTGCAGTGGGTGCGCGGCGTGCCGCTGGATATGCGCATCGAACGCGGCATAGGGCAGGCGCTTGCCCACCGGCGGCTGCGCAAGGTTGAGGCTGGCCAGCAGCAATACGGCGCCTTGCTGGGCGATCAGCGGGTCGTCCACCGGGCTGCTTGCCAGCCATTGCACCAGTTGGCTTTGGCGATTGTCGAGGGTCAGGTGTGCGCACCGGTCGAGCAAGCGGCGGCTGGCGTCGGCATGCTCCCCCAGGGACTGCGCCAGCCATTGCTCATCGGGCACGTCCAGCACCAGGCAGCGGCTGCCATCGCGACTGCGGCATGCGTGATGGGCGGAGTAGGGCAGCACCATCACACTGCTGTGCTGCACCTGGCCGCCCCGGCCATCCACCTCGAAGTCCAGGTGCCCGGACAGGCCAAACACCAGCTGTGCATGGTCGTGGCTATGGGCGATAGGCGCATCGGGGTAGTGGCGTAGCGTGAGGTTGGGTCTCATCGCAGTCTCCTGGGCAGGCCTGCAGTTTACATCGCTTCGCCGCCTGTGGGCGCTGTCATCAGACTGACGCAACACTGTCATGGGCTATTAATCCCGTGGGCGCAAGCTCGCGAAAACACCGTGAGGCATGCCCATGACCAGCGCCGAACTCGCCAAACCCAGCCGCAAGCAACGCGTGCGTACCCTGTGGATTTCCGACGTGCATTTGGGCACTCGGGATTGCCAGGCCGAACACCTCTCGCATTTCCTCAAGGGCTACCACGCCGACAAGGTCTACCTGGTGGGCGACATCATCGACGGCTGGAAGCTGCGCAGCGGCATGTATTGGCCCCAGGCCCACACCAACGTGATCCGCCGCCTGCTGACCATGAGCAAGCGCGGCACCGAGGTGATCTACGTCACCGGCAACCACGATGAATTCCTGCGGCGTTATTCGAAGCTGATCCTTGGCAATATCCAGTTGGTGGACGAAGCGGTGCACGTGACTGCCGATGGCCGGCATTTGCTGGTGATCCATGGCGACCAGTTCGACGTGATCACCCGGTATCACCGCTGGCTGGCGTTCCTTGGCGATTCGGCCTACGAATTCACCCTCACGCTCAACCGCTGGTTGAACCACTGGCGGGCGCGCTATGGCTACGGCTATTGGTCGTTGTCGGCGTACCTCAAGCACAAGGTCAAGACGGCGGTGAGCTTTATCAGTGATTTTGAAGAAGCGATCGCCCACGAAGTGACCAAGCGCGAGCTGCATGGCGTGGTGTGCGGGCACATCCACCATGCGGAGATTCGCAAGGTGGGCGAGGTGGACTACCTCAATTGCGGGGATTGGGTGGAGTCGTGCACGGCGCTGATCGAGCACTGGGACGGGCATATCGAGCTGTATCGATTGGCGGATGCCCAGGCGAAAGAGGCACAGCTAAAGGCCGAAATGGTCGCGGGCTAAGCCTCAAACCCACAGACTCACTCGGTCTAAATGTGGGAGCGAGCAAGCCCGCTCCCACATTTGGAGCCGGTTTCTTCAGTCAGGTGTGGGAAACATCCGCGATGGCTTCGGCCAACAGCGTCAACCGCGTCGCATCAATCCCCGCCACGTTCGCACGCCCGGAATTGACCATATACACGCTGTGCTTGTCCCGCAGTTGCTTCACCTGGTCCGCACTCAACCCGGTATAGGAAAACATCCCGCGTTGCGCCGCGATGTGCGCAAACCGCTCCGACAACCCATGGGGCGCCAACGCCTCCACCAGCCCGGAGCGCAACTGCGCAATCCGCGCCCGCATCGCTTCCACTTCCTCGGCCCACTGCTTTTTCAGCCCGGCGTCACCGAGAATCGTCGCCACCACAGCAGCACCATGGTCCGGCGGCGTCGACCACAAGTTACGCGCAATGAACGCCAGCTGGCTGCGCACATCCGTCAGTTTCTCGGCGTCCGCCGCGCACACAATCAACGCGCCGACACGGTCGCTGTACAAGCCGAAGTTCTTCGAGCAGGAACTGGTGATCAGCACTTCAGGCAGCTCAGCCGCGAACAGCCGCACGGCCCATGCATCCTGTTCCAGGCCATCGCCAAAACCCTGATACGCAAAGTCGATCAGCGGCAGCAACTGACGTTCCTGGACGATCTTCAGCACCTGGCGCCAGTCATCGTGGGACAGGTCGAAACCGGTCGGGTTGTGGCAGCAGGCGTGCAGCAGCACCACATCGCCTTTTGGCACGGTGGACAGGGTGGCCAGCATCGCCGCTACGTCCAGGCGATTGTCGCTGCCCACGTACGGGTAATGGCTGACCTTGAGCCCGGCCTTGGCGAAGATGGTTTCGTGGATCGGCCAGGTCGGGTTGCTCAGCCACACGCCGCGGCTAGGCAGGCTGTGGGCGATAAAGTCGGCGCTCAGGCGCAGCGCGCCGGTGCCGCCTGGCGTCTGGGTGGCGCCGGCGCGGCGCTCGCCCAGCAGTGGCGAACCGGCGCCCAGCACCAGCTCGCTGATCAGCGAGCCGAACGCGGCGTTGCCATGGCCGCCGATGTAGGTCTTGGTGGTTTGTTGCTCCACCAGGCGCTGCTCGGCCAGTTTCACCGAGTGCGGGATCGGCGTCAGGCCCTGGTCGTCCTTGTACACGCCCACGCCGAGGTCGAACTTGAGCGGGTTCGGGTCCTGGGCATACAGCTCCATCAGCCCGAGGATCGGGTCTCCGGGCACCCGGCCAATTGCGTCGAAATGCATTACTTGCGGCCCTCGGCATCCTTGGCCACTTCGTCGGTGCGCGCGGCCATGATGAAGTCGTTGCGGTGCAGGCCCTTGATGGAGTGGCTCCACCAGGTCACGGTGACTTTGCCCCACTCGGTGAGCAGGCCCGGGTGATGGCCTTCAGCTTCGGAGATCACGCCCACGGCGTTGGTGAAGGCCAGGGCGAATTTGAAATTCTTGAACAGGAAGACCTTTTCCAGCTGCATCACGCCATCGCGTACTTCGATGTTCCAGTCGGGGATCTGCTTGATCAGCACCGGCAACTCTTCGTCGCTGACTTGCGGGGCGTCGGCGCGGCAGGCTTCGCAGTGGGCTTGGTTCAACGTGGTCATGTGGGTATTCCTGAAATCGAGTATTTGGAAACGGTCGTCAGTAGCGTCACCCTAAAGCAACGCGGGGCCAGGGAACAGACTCACCTGCCCCTAAAAGCCGCAGTTCAAGCCGCTTTTGGCTTGGGCGGGAACTTCGGTGCGTGCAGCCCCAGCTGCATCCCGCGTTCGACCATACCCATGATGTCTTCCTGCGCCACTTCGAACAGGCGCTTGAGGTTGGGCAGGGCGAAGTACACGGGTTGCAGAATGTCGATGCGATACGGCGTGCGCATCGCTTCGAGCGGGTCGAAGGCTTGATGCTCGGGCACGTCCGAGAGGCAGTACACGGTCTCCTTGGGCGAAGACAGGATGCCGCCACCGTAGATGCGCCGGCCTTCGGGCGTGTCCACCAGGCCGAACTCGATGGTCATCCAGTACAGGCGCGCCAGGTACACGCGCTGTTCCTTGGTGGCGGCCAGGCCGAGCTTGCCGTAGGTGTGGGTGAATTCCGCGAACCAGGGGTTGGTCAGCAGTGGGCAATGGCCGAAGATCTCGTGAAAAATGTCCGGTTCCTGCAGGTAATCCAGCTCTTCACGGGTACGAATAAACGTCGCCACCGGAAACTGCTTGTTGGCGAGCAATTCGAAAAAAGTCTGGAAGGGGATCAGCGCCGGCACCCGGGCGACTTGCCAGCCCGTGGTCTCGGCCAGCACTTTGTTGACTTCCGCCAGCTGTGGAATGCGGTCGTGGGGAAGGCCGAGCTTGTCGATGCCGTCCAGGTATTCCTGGCAGGCGCGGCCCTCGATCACTTTCAGTTGGCGCGTGATCAGGGTGTTCCACACCGCGTGTTCTTCGGGCGGGTAGTCGATAAAACCGTTCGCGTCGGGCTCGCGGGCCACGTACTGCGTCTGCTTCATACTGCTCTCCTGCTAGGCATTCGTTCTTGTTATGTCCTGGGATGAGCCTATTGATACGCCGCCTGGGCCAGGAAGCCATCCTCCTGCGCCACGCTTTTGTAGGAAAAGTTACCGGTATTCGTAAAGTTTTCGTTACGGCTGAGGCGATTCGTTCTCCCTGTGGCGTATTTTGGGTGTGAATCGCCTCGCAGCTGTCACATAATCTTGACGATTATCTGCGGCCGGCGGCAAAAAGACGCAGCGACTCCACCTCTTCGGGCCTTCTCATGCGTATCAAAGTGCATTGCCAGAACCGCATCGGCATCCTGCGGGACATCCTCAACCTGCTGGTGGAGTACGGCGTGAACGTCGCCAAGGGCGAGGTCGGTGGCGAGCACGGCAACGCCATTTACCTCTATTGCCCGAACCTGGTGAACCTGCAGTTCCAGGCATTGCGCCCGCAGTTCGAGGCGATTGCCGGGGTATTTGGCGTCAAGCGGGTAGGGCTGATGCCCAGCGAGCGTCGGCATATGGAGCTCAACGCGCTGCTGGGGGCGCTGGAGTTTCCGGTGCTGTCCATCGACATGGGCGGCTCCATCGTCGCGGCCAACCGCGCGGCGGCGCAGTTGCTCGGAGTACGGGTGGATGAGGTGCCGGGCATTCCGTTGTCGCGCTACGCCGAAGATTTCGATTTGCCGGAACTGGTACGGGCCAGCAAATCGCGAATCAACGGCCTGCGGGTCAAGGTCAAGGGCGATGTATTCCTGGCCGATATTGCGCCGCTGCAATCCTCCGAGCATGACGACAGCGAAGCCATGGCCGGCGCCGTACTGACCCTGCACCGCGCCGACCGGGTGGGTGAGCGTATCTACAATGTGCGCAAGCAGGAGCTGCGCGGCTTCGACAGCATTTTCCAAAGCTCCAGGGTCATGGCTGCCGTGGTGCGTGAGGCTCGGCGCATGGCGCCGTTGGATGCGCCTCTATTAATAGAAGGCGAAACCGGCACCGGCAAAGAGTTGCTGGCCCGCGCTTGTCACCTGGCCAGCCCACGCGGCCAGTCGCCGTTGATGGCGCTCAACTGCGCCGGTTTGCCCGAGTCCATGGCCGAGACCGAGTTGTTCGGCTATGGTCCCGGCGCCTTTGAAGGGGCGAGGGCGGAGGGCAAGTTGGGACTGCTGGAGCTGACGGCGGGCGGTACGTTGTTTCTCGACGGCGTCGGCGAAATGAGCGCGCGGTTGCAGGTGAAGTTGCTGCGCTTTCTGCAGGACGGCTGCTTTCGCCGTGTAGGCAGTGATGAAGAGGTGTACCTGGATGTGCGGGTGATCTGCGCGACCCAGGTGGACCTTTCCGAACTGTGCGCCCGGGGCGAATTCCGCCAGGACCTTTACCATCGTCTCAATGTGCTCTCGCTGCATATCCCGCCGCTACGCGAGTGCCTCGACGGTTTGCCGCCGCTGGTGGAGCACTTCCTGGATCAGGCCAGCCGGCAGATCGGCTGCCCGCTGCCCAAGCTCGCACCGGCGGCGATGGAACGCCTCAGCCATTACCACTGGCCGGGGAATGTGCGGCAGTTGGAGAACGTGCTGTTCCAGGCGGTTTCGCTGTGTGAGGGCGGCACCGTCAAGGCCGAGCACATTCGCCTGCCGGACTATGGCGTGCGCCAGCCGCTGGGGGATTTTTCCCTGGAAGGCGGGTTGGAGGAGATCGTCGGGCGCTTTGAAAAGGCGGTGCTGGCGCAGTTGTATGCCGAGCATCCCAGCAGCCGTCTGTTGGGCAAGCGGCTGGGCGTGTCCCACACCACTATTGCCAACAAGTTGCGGGACTACGAAGTCGTCAAAGCCGAACGCGGTTAAGCCTGTGGGAGCGGGCTTGCTCGCGAATGCGGTGGGTCAGTCGAATTATCCGGTGACTGACACTCCGCATTCGCGAGCAAGCCCGCTCCCACATGGGTTCTTTGTCGGTCTTGATACCTGCACTTGCCGTTAGCGGCATAAGTCCGCCGTTTTTTCGACTCTCTTCCTACTGCCCTCAGCTGCCACCTGCCGGCAAACCCCCGCCCCGCCTGGACTTTTCCTCATTTCAAAAAGTTGGTTCGCAAATTGCTTAAGCCTCATCAGTACAGCGGTGGGCGGCAAGCGTCCGTCAGAAAGAGGAAAGAGCGTGGATAAGTACCTTTACGTGGCAATGACCGGCGCCAGCCAGAATGCACTGGCGCAGAAGGCCCACGCCAACAACTTGGCGAACGTTTCCACCAATGGTTTCCAGCGTGACCTGGAACAGGCGCGCTCGATGCCGGTGTTCGGTGACAGCTTTCCGGCGCGGGCCTTTGCCTTGACCGAGCGTCCAGGCACGGACTTTTCCCCTGGCGCGATGATTGAAACCGGCCGTGACCTCGATGTGGCCGTCAGCGGTGACGGCTGGATGGCCGTGCAAAACCCGGATGGCGGCGAGTCCTACGTGCGCAGCGCCAGCATGAACGTCGATGCGCTGGGCGTGCTGCGGGCCGGCAACGGTATGCCGATCATGGGCAACGGCGGCCCGATTGCCGTGCCGCCCCAGCAGCAGATCGAAGTCGGCCAGGACGGCACCATCAGCATCCGCGCCATGGGCGAAGGCCCGCGGGTGATGGCTGAAGTGGACCGGATCAAGCTGGTGCAGCCCGACCTCAAGAACATGACCAAGGGCCTCGACGGCACCATCCACACCAAGGATGGCCAGCCGGCCCAGGCCGATGCCAACGTCAAGCTGACGTCGGGCTTCCTGCAGGCGAGCAACGTGAACGCCGTCGAAGAAATGACGGCAGTCCTGGCCCTGTCCAAGCAGTTCGAATTGCACATCAAGATGATGAACAGCGCCAAAGAAGACGACCAGGCCATGACCCGCGTCCTGGCGATGAGCTGATAGCAGCCACACACTAATTTTTGTAGCGCGGCGCCATAAAACAGGCGCACGAAGGAGAAGAACATGCTTCCGGCTCTATACGTTGCCAAGACAGGCCTGTCCGCCCAGGACACCAACCTGACCACCATTTCCAACAACCTGGCCAACGTGTCGACCACGGGTTTCAAACGTGACCGCGCCGAGTTCCAGGACTTGCTCTATCAGATCAAGAAGCAGCCTGGCGCCCAGTCGACCCAGGACAGCGAATTGCCGTCGGGCCTGCAACTGGGTACCGGTGTGGCAATCGTTGGCACCCAGAAGAACTTCAGCGCTGGTAACTTGCAGCAGACCGGCCAGCCGCTGGACCTGGCAGTCAACGGCAAGGGTTTCTTCCAGATCCTGCAGCCGGACGGCACCACCACCTACACCCGTGACGGTACGTTCCACCTGGACTCCAACGGCCAGGTCGTGACCGCCAATGGCTTCGCGCTGGAGCCGGCGATTGTCGTGCCGAACAACGCCCAGACCTTCACCGTCGGCAACGACGGCACCGTGTCGATCACCGTGGCCGGCAACCCGGCGTCCCAGGTGATCGGCAACCTGCAAACCGCCGACTTCATCAACCCGGCCGGCCTGCAGGCGATCGGTAACAACCTGTTCCTGGAAACCGCGTCCAGCGGCGCGCCGCAAATCGGCACCCCGGGCCTCAACGGTTTTGGTACCACCCTGCAAAGCACCCTGGAAACGTCCAACGTCAGCACCGTTGAAGAGATGGTCAACATGATCACCACTCAGCGCGCCTACGAGATGAACTCCAAGGTGATTTCCACCGCCGACCAGATGCTTTCGTTCGTAACGCAGAATCTGTAATCAAGTCTATGGGGCGCCCTTGAAGGCGCCTGCAACACCGTGAGGTATGGGTCATGAATCGCTATGTTTCTGTTCTGGCATTGAGTGGGATTGCTGTGCTCGCGGGCTGTGTCGCCCCGACGCCTAAACCCAATGACCCGTACTATGCGCCGGTGTTGCCGCGCACGCCGTTGCCGGCGGCCGCCAACAATGGCTCGATCTACCAGGCCGGGTTCGAACAGAACCTGTACAGCGACCGCAAGGCCTTCCGGGTCGGTGACATCATCACCATCACGCTGAACGAGAAGACCCAGGCGAGCAAGAACGCCAACTCGCAGATCGGCAAGACCAGCAAGACCAGCATCGGCCTGACTTCATTGTTTGGCGGTGTACCGAACACCAACAACCCGCTGGGCAGCGGTGACCTGAGCCTGGACGCCGGCTACAGCGGCGACCGCGCCACCAACGGCAAGAGTGCGGCAGGGCAGGGCAACAGCCTGACCGGCTCGATCACCGTGACCGTGGCCGACGTGCTGCCCAATGGCATCATTGCCGTACGCGGCGAGAAGTGGATGACCCTCAACACCGGTGACGAACTGGTGCGCATTGCGGGCATGGTTCGCGCCGACGATATCTCCACCGACAACACCGTGCCGTCGACACGGATTGCCGATGCACGCATCACCTACTCGGGTACGGGTTCGTTTGCTGACGCCAGTCAGCCGGGCTGGTTTGACCGTTTCTTCCTTAGCCCGCTGTTCCCTTTCTAGGTGATCACTTTGAACTTCAAACAGCTGATGGCTGCGATGTTGCTGCTGGCCCTGAGCGCAGGCGCCCAGGCCGAGCGCTTGAAAGACATCGCGAGCATTTCCGGCGTGCGGTCCAACCAGCTGATCGGCTACGGCCTGGTGGTGGGGCTTAACGGCACGGGTGACCAGACCACCCAGACCCCGTTCACCCTGCAGACCTTCAACAACATGCTCTCGCAGTTCGGCATCAAGGTACCGCCGGGCTCGGGCAACGTGCAGTTGAAGAACGTCGCTGCGGTGTCCATCAGCGCTGACTTGCCGCCGTTCGCCAAGCCGGGGCAGGTGGTCGATATCACCGTGTCGTCCATGGGTAACTCGAAAAGCCTGCGCGGCGGCACCTTGCTGATGACGCCGCTCAAAGGTATCGACGGCAACGTCTACGCCATTGCCCAGGGCAACCTGGTGGTGGGTGGCTTTGATGCCGAAGGCCGCGACGGTTCGAAGATCACCGTCAACGTGCCGTCGGCCGGGCGGATTCCCGGTGGTGCCTCGGTGGAGCGCACCGTGCCCAGCGGCTTCAACCAGGGCAACAGCCTGACCCTGAACCTCAACCGCTCTGACTTCACCACCGCCAAGCGCGTGGTCGACAAGATCAATGAGCTGCTCGGCCCGGGCGTGGCCCAGGCCATCGATGGCGGCTCGGTTCGTGTGACGGCACCGCTGGACCCAAGCCAGCGTGTGGACTACCTGTCCCTGCTGGAAAACCTTGAGGTTGACCCGGGCCAGGCGGTGGCGAAAGTCATCATCAACTCGCGGACCGGCACCATCGTGATTGGCCAGAACGTCAAGGTTTCGCCAGCGGCCGTGACCCACGGCAGCCTGACCGTGACCATCACCGAAGACCCGATCGTCAGCCAGCCTGGCCCGTTGTCCAACGGCCAGACTGCCGTGGTACCCCGTTCGCGGGTGAATGCCCAGCAAGAAGCCAAGCCGATGTTCAAGTTCGGCCCCGGCACCACCCTGGACGAGATTGTCCGTGCGGTGAACCAGGTGGGCGCAGCGCCCGGCGACTTGATGGCGATCCTCGAAGCATTGAAACAGG
This sequence comes from Pseudomonas sp. B6001, assembly GCF_013386015.1. Lineage (NCBI taxonomy): Bacteria > Pseudomonadati > Pseudomonadota > Gammaproteobacteria > Pseudomonadales > Pseudomonadaceae > Pseudomonas > Pseudomonas sp. B6001. The sequence goes on along the minus strand of NZ_JACAOX010000001.1, from coordinate 142,230 downwards.
CCGGCGCCTTGCAAGCCGACCTGATCGTGATCTGACGCCATGGCCATGGACATGCGCAAGAGCGGCCTGACCAGCACGGCGGATTCGGGTTCCTATTCCGACCTCAACCGGCTTAACCAGTTGAAGGTCGGCGACAAGAACAGCGACGGCAACATGCGCAAGGTCGCGCAGGAATTCGAGTCGCTGTTTCTCGGCGAGATGCTCAAGTCCATGCGTTCGGCTACCGAAGCCCTGGGCAAGGACAACCCGCTGAATACCCCGGCGGCCAAGCAGTACCAGGAAATGTACGACCAGCAGTTGGCGGTTTCCCTGTCTCGCGAGGGCGGTGGTATCGGCCTGGCGGACGTGTTGCTGCGCCAGATGCAGAAGAACAAACCGGTGGACGCCCAGGCGGCCACCCTGCAAGGCCCGGCTGCGCCCGCGAAGAAGGTGGATGTGCCGACTGAAATTGCCGCCGGTACCAAGGCCGATGGCCCGCTGGGCCGCAGCAATGGTCAGCGGCCATTGTGGGCATACCGCGTGGCGGTGCCTGAAGGCACCAACTCCCACGCCAACGACATGGCGCTGATGAACCAGCGACGCATCTCGTTGCCGAGCAAGCTGACGGATCGCCTGCTGGCCGGCATCGTGCCGGGTGCCGAGGCTACCACTGCCGCCAAGGCCGCGCCGCTGCGCAACAGCGCTGCCGATGATGGCGTGGTCAACAGCACCGCCCGCAGCCTTGCCGCCATACCGCCTCGCGGGCAGATGCAGGTTTACGGCCGCGCCGTCGCCCAGCCACCGCTGGCACCGGCGAAGAAAGCCTTCAGCTCGCAGGATGAATTTGTCGCCACCATGTTGCCGATGGCCAAGCAGGCCGCCGCGCGGATTGGCGTCGACCCACGCTACCTGGTGGCCCAGGCCGCCCTGGAAACCGGTTGGGGTAAATCGGTGATGCGTGCCGAGGATGGCACCAGCAGCCACAACCTGTTCGGCATCAAGGCCGGCCAGAGTTGGCAGGGCGAACAGGCCCGGGCGATCACCAGCGAGTTTCGCGATGGCGCGATGGTCAAGGAGACGGCGCAGTTCCGTTCCTACAATTCCTACCAGGACAGCTTCCATGACCTGGTCACGTTGCTGCAAAGCAATGATCGCTATAAAGAAGTTGTGAAATCAGCCGACAACCCGGAACAGTTTGTGCGCGAGTTGCAAAAAGCCGGTTATGCAACCGACCCGGATTACGCCAGCAAGATTTCGCAGATCGCAAAAACGATGAACAGCTACCAGAACTACGCTGCCGCGGGCGCTTCCACTCATTTATAAGGTCTGAATCATGAGTTTGCTCAATATCGGGATGTCGGGGCTCAATGCCGCCCAGGGATCGTTGTCGGTCTTAAGTAACAACATCGCCAACGTCAACACCCCGGGATACTCGCGTCAACAGAGCGCTCAGACCGCGAATGCGTCGAACGCCTACGGCGGCGTATTTATCGGCACCGGTACGACCCTGGCGGACGTGCGTCGGGTGTACAACCAGTTCCTCACCACGGCTTACCAGAACAGCACGGCACTCGACAGCGATGCCAACGCCTACCTGGACCAGGCCAGTGCCATCGACAAGACCTTGTCGGATTCCAACACCGGCATGTCTTCGGTGCTCAGTGCTTTTTTCGCGGCGGCGCAGACGGCTTCTGCCACCCCGGGCGACGTGTCCGCGCGCCAATTGCTGCTGACCAGCGCCCAGACCCTGAGCAACCGCTTCAACTCCATTTCCGGCCAGTTGAACCAGCAGAAACAAACGATCAACAGTCAGTTGAGCACCATGACGGACCAGGTCAACAAGCTGACGTCCTCGATCGCCTCGCTCAACAAGCAGATTGCCCAGGCCCAGGGGACTTCCAGCAGTGCGCCGGCCAACCTGCTGGACTCGCGTGACGAAGCGGTGCGCTCGCTCAACGAGCTGATCGGCGTTACGGCCACGGAAAAAAACGGACAGTTCAGTATTACGACCGGTACGGGGCAGTCGCTGGTGGAAGGCGGGATATCCAATAATATCTCTGCGGTACCGAGTAGCACCGACAATAGCCAGTACACCATCCAGCTCTCGATGGGCGACTCGTCCATTGACCTTGGCAATGTAGTCACCGGCGGCAGTATCGGTGGCTTGCTGCGCTATCGCAGTGACGTGCTGATGCCGGCCATCAATGATCTGGGGCGCATCGCGATTGCCACGGCAGACACGATCAACAATCAGTTGGGCCAGGGCCTGGACCTCAACGGCGAATTCGGTTCGTCGCTGTTCACCGATATCAACAGCGCGGCGGCGATTTCCCAGCGCAGCCAAGGGGCCGCCGGCAACAGCGCGGGGTCTGGCAACCTGAATGTCACGATCAAGGACAGCAGCCAGCTGACGACCTACGACTACAAAGTCACGTTTACCAGTGGTAACCAGTACAACGTCGTCCGCTCCGACGGCAAGGCCATGGGTTCGTTCGACACCACCACCACGCCGCCGCCGGTGATTGATGGCTTTACCCTGGCGCTGGACGGCAAAGGGCCCATGGCTGCCGGTGACAGCTTCAAGGTCAGCCCCACGGCCAACGGGGCCACGGGCATCGGTGTCGACCTGAAGGACGTCAACAAGCTCGCCTTCGCGGGCCCCTTGGCGGGGAACGCAAGCAAGACCAACACCGGCACCGGTACGTTCACACCGCCTCAGCTGACTGTGCCGCTGGATATTCATGGCGGCGCTGATACCGCCCAGTTGCGCGCCGGCATCGAAAACTCCATGCCGGTAAAAATGCTCTTTGGCAAGCCGGCCGCCGACGGCACCCAGTCGTATACGGTGAGCGACGCGCAAGGCAATCCGATCGGCAGTGGCACCATCATCCCGGGCCAGGGCAACAAGATCAGCATCAACGTACCGATGCGCGATGCCTCCGGTGCGTTGATCCCGGGCAAAAGCTTCAACTTCGACACCACGGTCGGCGGCTCGCCTGCCAATGGTGACAGCACGACTTTCTCGTTCAACGCTTCGGGCACCTCCGACAACCGTAACGCCCAGCAATTGCTGGACTTGCAGACCAAGGCCACCGTGGGCGCCAGCGACGGCAGCCCGGGTGTGAGCCTGGTCAGCGCCAACGCCCGACTCGTGTCGCAGGTGGGCTCCAAAGCCAGCCAGGCCGCTACCGACTCCACCGCGACGGGTGCGCTGTTGGCAGCGAACAAGGCGGCCAGCAACTCGGTGTCCCAGGTCAACCTGGATGAAGAGGCGGGTGACATGATCAAGTTCCAGCAGTACTACACCGCGTCGTCGCAGATCATCAAGGCTGCGCAAGAAACTTTCAGCACACTGATTAATGCCCTTTAAAGGAGTCTGGGACGATGCGTATTTCTACACAGCAGTATTTCGACACCAGCGCCAGCAAGTACCAGACGAACTATTCCGGTGTGGTGAAAGCCCAGGACCAGGCGAGCAGTGGTATCCGGGTGCAGACCGCCTCCGATGACCCGGTCGCGGCCGCGCGCTTGCTGCAATTGCAGCAACAGAAAGACATGCTTGGCCAGTTCAACGGCAACATCAACACCCTGCAGAACTCGCTGACCAACGAAGAATCGGTGTTAAAGAGCATCAACACCGCCTTGCAGCGCGGTAATGAACTGGCGCTGCGTGCGGCCAACCAGTCCCTGAGCGATGACGATCGTAAATCCATCGCCAGCGAAGTGGGCGCGCTTGAGGACCAGGTGCTGGGCTTGCTCAACTCCAAGGATGCCAACGGCAACTACATGTTTTCCGGGTCGAAAACCGACACGCCGCCTTACATCCGCAATAACGACGGCACCTACACGTATCAGGGTGACGAGACGCCGCTGAGCTTGCAGATCTCGGACAATCTGTCGATGGCGGTGGGCGACACCGGTAAGTCGATGATGGAAAGTTCGACCAACACCGGTCGCACCCAGGCTACGTTGTTGCCGCCTGCGGTCAATGACGGCAAGGTCGCGGTATCGGCGGGCACGGTGACCTCCGGTGTCACCTACACCAAGAGTTTTACCGACGGCCAGCCCTACAAGCTGACCTTCAGCAGCAGCACGCAGTATTCCGTGACCGACAAGGACGGTAACGACGTTACCTCCGAGATTCCCGGCAACGGCGCTTTCGACGCGACCAAAGAGGGCGCATCCAGCGTCAACCTGCGCGGCGTCAAGTTCGATATCAGCCTGACGCTCGGCGCGGACGTTGCGCCCGGCGCTGACTCCGACGCACTGGTGGCGGGCAAGGCGTTCACCCTGCAATCCAAGCCGGACACCTTCAGTGCTTCGCGTTCGCCAGGCAACGCGTCGACTGCACAAGTGACCGGTGGCCAGGTGACGGATCAGGCGGCCTACGCCAGCACCTTCCCTGATACCGGTGCGGTGATCAAATTCACCAGCGGCACCACGTATGAGGTGTATGCGCAGCCCTACAGTCCGAACAGCAAGACCATCGCGACCGGCACCATGGCTGCCGGTGCCACCTCGATCAACGCGGCCGGCGTGACGTTCGACATCAGTGGTGCGCCAGGGGCGGGCGACCAGTTTGCGGTCAGCGCCGTCAGCAACAAGAACGAAAACGCCCTGGACACGTTGAGCCAATTGCGCAAAGCCCTGGAAACGCCGGCTGACGGCAATCTGGTCGCGCAGAACAACCTCAAGGATGTGGTGGCCAAAACCATCGGCAACCTGAACAACGCCAGTTCACAGATTGACCAGGTGCGCGGCTCCATCGGTGCTCGCCAGAATGCCCTGGATCTTCAAACGGATGAGAACACCAGCCTGGGGACTGCCAATACCAACACCATGAGTTCCTTGGGCAACGTCGACATGGGTCAGGCGGCGATCAACCTGCAGCTTCAGCAAACCATGCTGCAGGCCTCTCAGTTGGCCTTTGTGAAAATCTCTCAGTTGAGCCTGTTCAACAAAATGTGATGTCCGCAGCTGCAAACCGGCGGCTCACCCTGGAAACGGGGTGGGCCGTTGTGCTTTTTGGCGTTTGTATGTCCCCGTGTTTCGCACAAAGCGCAGAAAATTGAGTGACCTGTGAGTCATAAAGCGCATCTTCACTGTATCGTGTGAAAAGGATAGGTCGTCGCCAGGTCTCTGCGAGGGCCTGCCGCCAGGGTACAAAGGCGGTTTTCGGCGAGTTTTTTGCGGGGTCATCCCCATTATTGTCAGCACCCGGCGACGTGTCTCGCGGGGTGTTCTCCAGCTATTTAGTATTGGGAAGCCACAATGATTGGCATAAAAAGCATCGCCAGTTACGTGCCGGCAGACGGGATTGATAACTACGCCCAGGGTGCCAAATTCGCCAAGGATGAAGAATTCATCATTGGCAAGATCGGTTCGGCGTTCCTGCCGCGCAAGGATGCCGCGCAGGAAACCTCCGATCTGTGCGTCGAGGCGGTCAACGCCTTGTTTGCCAACAACCCCGATTTGAAGCGCGAGTCCATCGATGCGCTGATCGTCGTTACCCAGAATGGTGACGAAGAGGGCTTGCCTCACACCGCCGCCATCGTCCAGGACAAGCTGGGCCTGCCGACGCACGTGGCGGCCTTCGATATTTCCCTGGGCTGCTCGGGCTACGTCTACGGCATCTATGCGATGAAGGGCTTCATGGAAGCCACCGGCCTGAAGAACGGCCTGCTGGTGACCGCCGATCCGTACTCGAAGATCGTCGACCCGGAAGACCGCAACACCACCATGCTGTTCGGCGATGCCGCTACCGCCACCTGGATGGGTGAAGACGCGCCGTGGCAGTTGGGCAAGTCCAAGTTCGGCACTGACGGCTCCGGTGCGCCGCACTTGAAGGTCAGCGATGGCGTGTTCTTCATGAACGGCCGCCAGGTGTTCAACTTCGCCTTGCTCAAGGTGCCGGCGCATTTGCACGAGCTGCTCAACGAATCGGACCTCAAGGCTGACGAGATCGATGCGTTCTGCATCCACCAGGGCAGTGCGGCGATTGTCGACGCCGTGGCCCGGCGTTTCGAAGACGCGCCGGTGGACAAGTTCATCAAGGACATGGTCGAGACCGGCAACACCGTGTCCTCGAGCATTCCGCTGCTGCTGGAAAAGCACATGCTCGACTCCACCTGGAAGCGCGTCGCCATCAGTGGTTTTGGTGTGGGGCTGTCCTGGGGCTCGGCGATTTTGCACCGCCCTTGACGACTTAAAGGCGCTGCACAAAAAAACGCCCATGATCGAAAGATTATGGGCGTTTTTTATTTGGCGCCAGAAAGCCAACAATTGCTGGGGTTTGGGCTATCGTAAATGCTTGAATTAAAAGGGGTGGCACGGCGCCAGTAAAAAAAATCAAAAAAGTCCTCAAGCAACCTGCTTTCACGACGATAACTATTACGAAGGTTCTCTAGGCCACACCCGGCGGTTGCCAGGGCCGGAAGCCGCAGTACACCACCCACGAGGATTTCGTCATGGCATTAACAGTAAACACCAACCTTGCTTCGTTGACCGTTCAGAACAACCTGAACAAGGCTTCCAGCGCCCTGCAAACTTCCATGCAGCGCCTGTCCTCCGGCCTGCGTATCAACAGCGCCAAAGACGATGCGGCCGGCCTGCAAATCGCTGGTCGTCTGACCAGCCAGATCAACGGCCTGGGCGTTGCCATCAAGAACGCCGGTGACGGTAACTCCATCGCGCAAACTGCTGAAGGCGCGATGCAGCAATCCACCAACATCCTGCAGACCATGCGTTCCCTGGCTCTGTCGTCCGCTAACGGCTCCCTCAGCGCTGACGACCGTAAGTCGAACCAGGCTCAGTACGCTGCTCTGACTTCTGAATTGACCCGTATCGCTTCTACCACCACTTTCGGTGGTCGTAACCTGCTGGACGGTTCTTTCGGTACTACCGCTTTCCAAGTGGGCGCCAACGCCAACCAGACCATCAACATGAGCCTGGGCAACGTATCGGCTAACAACATTGGTTCGCAGCAGCTGCTGTCCAGTGCTCAGACTCCAGGCGCCGGCGTTGCAGGCGGCACTATCACTGTTACCGGTGGCGGCCAGACCTCTGCTGCACTGACCATTGCTGCCGGCGCCTCTGCCAAGGCTATCGCTGCTCAACTGAACGGCGCGGTCGGCGGCCTGCAGGCCTCTGCCAGCAACGAAGCCAAATTCACTGTTCCAGCCTTCGCGGCTCCTAACCCAAGTGGCAGCTTCACTCTGGCCGTAGGCAGCGCTTCGGTTAGCTTCACCGGTATCACCAAAGCTTCTGACCTGGCTGACCAACTGAACTCCAACGCTGCCAAACTGGGCATCAGCGTTAACTTCGACCAGTCGACCGACTCCCTGTCGATCAAATCCGACTCGGGTGAGAACTTCACCTTCTCCGGTGCTGACGCTGGCGGCCAGACCATCGGCGTGCAAACCAAGGGCGGCAACGGTCAGTTCGGCACTGCCGCAACCCTGACCGCTGCAAACCTGGTTGCTACTGGCCAAGTCTCGTTGAACTCCAGCTCCAGCTACTCGCTGGCTGGCGACGGCGTTACCGGCGTGTTCGGCGCAGCGGGTGCTACTGCTGTCAACTCGGGCAAAGTCGTTGTCAGCAACACTGACGTGACCACCGCTGCCAACGCACAGAGCGCTGTTGACGTGCTGACCCAGGCACTGTCCACCATCGACTCCCAGCGTGCTGACCTCGGTGCTGTACAAAACCGTTTCGACAACACCATCGCCAACCTGCAGAGCATCTCGGACAACTCCACTTCTGCCCGTGGCGTGATCCAGGACGTTGACTTCGCTGCTGAAACCGCTCAGCTGACCAAGCAACAAACCCTGCAACAGGCTTCGACTGCGATCCTGTCCCAGGCGAACCAACTGCCATCCGCTGTACTGAAGCTGCTTCAGTAATAACGGCGCTTGGTAACTGACGGAAGGGCGCGTTTACGTGCCCTTTTGTCTTTTGTCTAATGAGGTGATTGGTCATGGACATGAGCGTCAAACTGAACCTGTCTTACCCTGCGGCAGCGCCACAGAATGCTCCAGCTCCTGTCAGTGCCGATCCGCAGAAACCCAAGGTGGACTCCGTTGCTGGCGCGAAAGATGCCCAGCAGCCGAGCCACACCGACTTGAAAAAAGCCGTCAACGACATAAACGAATTCATCCAGGCTGCCCAGCGCAAACTGGATTTTTCCATTGATGACTCCACCCACCAGGTTGTGGTTAAGGTCATCGCAACCGAGAGCGGTGAAGTCATTCGCCAGATTCCTTCGGAATTGGCCCTGAAACTCGCCCAGAGCCTTCATGACGCCAGCAGCTTGCTGTTTGACGCCAAGGTCTAAACTGGCATGAACTTTGTTGCGAAAACTGCCTAGAGCGTGATTCGTCAATAAAGCATCAGCCCCGGATTAGGAGAAAGACGATGACAGTCGTAGCAGGTCTAACGGTCAACGGCCCGGGTACGGGTATCGACGTTCAAGGTCTTGTTAAGTCATTGGTGGGTTCGCAAACCGCACCCAAGCAAGCGCAGATCGACAGCCAGACCAAAATATCCACTGCGCAACTGACCTCGATCGGTAAAATCCAGGCGGCCCTGGACGCGTTCCGGGGCGCGCTGGACAATATGACCAAGACCGTCAACTTCAGCGGCCTGAGTTCGACGGTTTCGAACGATAAGCTCGCGACGGTCACGTTGGGCCCGGGTGCCGCGGCCGGTAACTTTACGTTGAACGTTACCAAGTTGGCCACGGCGTCCAAAGTCTCCACGGCAGTGATTCCTGGCGGGCCGACGGCCGTCGTCAATTCCGGGGCTTCGGCGACGGTGTTTACGGTCTCCCAGTCCGGCAAGGATTACAGCGTCAGTGTGCCGCCGGGCGGGACCCTGCAGCAGGTGCGTGACTCGCTCAACACGCAGTACGGCAATTCGGGCTTGAGTGCCAACATCCTGACTGACTCCAACGGTTCCCGGTTGGTGGTCACGTCCTCGACTACCGGTAAAGGTAGTGACATCACCTTCAAGGGCTCCTCGGGCCTGGATACGGGCGCGACTGTCGTGGGCGCGGCACCGGTGAACGCCGTGTATACCCTGGACGGCAGTCCTCAAGAGTCCACGAGTAATACCCTGCCCGACGCAATCAGTGGTGTGAGCATCACCTTGACGGGGGTTTCGGCAGCTGCCGACGGCCCTAACGGCGATTCGACGATCAAGGTGTCTGCGAACGCCGCCACCCTGAAGTCGGCAGTCAAGGGTTTCACGGACACTTACACAGCGTTGGTCAAGGCTGTGAATGCCGAGACTCAGGTCACCACCAATGCCGACGGTTCCGTCACGCCAGGCGCGCTGACCGGGGACAGCTCTGTGCGTACCATGATGGCGTCGATCCGCAACGTGATGAACTCGGTGACCGGTAGCGGCACGTTTTCATCCCTGGCGCAGTTTGGCGTGACCACGGACCAGACAGCGGGCACGCTGAGCGTCAGTGATGTGGCGTTTGACAAGGCCGCCCTCACTAACGGCTCCGACATCAACAGCATCTTCACCGGCCCCAATGGGCTGTTGACGAGCCTGACGAATGCCACAGCCAACTATGCGCTGAGCAAGACCGGGGTGTTCGCCCAAAAGTCCACGACCCTGCAGGACAACCTCAAGGACCTGACCAACCAGCAGACCGCCCTGAACACGCGTTCTGATGCCCTGACGGCGTCCCTGACCCTGAAATACAACGCCATGGACTCCCTGGTTGCGCAGCTCAAGGCTCAGGGCGACAGCGTCATGACCACCCTCAACTCGCTGAACAATCCGAAGTCCACCTGATTGGCGGATGGATAAAGCCCGCCGAAGGCGCTGAGTCAAAGCGCCAGGCGGGCTAAAGTTTTGTGTAACGCCGTCGACATAATAATCAGCGTCCACCCTTTTAGCTGTCGCCTGTCACGAGGTAGAAACATGAATCCCATGAGAGCCCTTCGCCAATACCAGAAGGTCAACACCCACGCCCAGATCTCCGAAGCCAGCCCGCACCGCCTGGTGCAGTTGCTGATGGAAGGCGCACTGGATCGTATGGCGCAGGCCAAGGGTGCGATGGCTCGCGGTGATATCGCGCAGAAGGGGTTGATGCTGGGCAAGGCGGTGGACATCCTCGTCGGGTTGCGTGACGGCCTGAACCCCGAGAAGACCCCGGACCCGATTGCACTGCAGCAGTTGGATAACCTGTATGCCTTCATGACCATGCGCCTGCTGGAAGCCAACCGTCAGAATGACGCTGCGATGATCGATGAGGTCGCAGGCCTGATGATTACGCTCAAGGAAGGCTGGGACGGTATTGCCACAGAGGTACAGTAGGCCGTAAGGCCTGAGGACGATGTCATGAGCCAAGCATTGCAAAAAATCGACGAGACCCGTGAGGCGCTGTCCGAGGCGTTGGCTGAACGCAACTGGGGTGCGATCGGCGAACTGGATTTGGGCTGCCGCGCGTTGATCGATGCTGCGCTCAACGAGGAATCGGCGGATGAGGCAGCCATTCGGGCAAAACTGGAAGACTTGCTTTCGGTCTACCAGCAGTTGCTTGAGGCGACGACAGGGGAGCGACAGGCTATTTTCGAAGAGATGTCGCAGTTCAACCGAGCTAAACATGCGTCAAAGGTTTACCATATGTTCGGCTGAAGGCTCAGTTAATCCGAACACCGCGCGTCATAAATTTGACTGTGCACGATTTTTTGACTTAACTAGTGCTATTTTCAGACGTCAGAAAGCCGTAGCGCAGAAAATGCCTACAGCAATCTAGATTGCCCCAACTCGAGGGCATTAGAGTTTTACTAGGGAAGTTGCTATTGCATGTGGCGTGAAACCAAAATTCTGCTGATCGATGACGATAGCGTTCGGCGCCGCGATCTGGCGGTGATCCTGAATTTTCTTGGCGAAGAAAATCTACCCTGCGGCAGCCACGACTGGCAGCAGGCGGTCAGCTCTTTGTCGTCGAGCCGCGAAGTCATTTGTGTGCTGATCGGGACGGTAAACGCTCCTGGTGCAGTTCTGGGCTTGTTAAAGACACTGTCGACCTGGGATGAGTTCCTTCCGGTGTTGCTGATGGGCGATATTTCTTCCGTGGACCTTCCGGAAGACCAGCGCCGCCGCGTGCTTTCCACCCTCGAAATGCCCCCCAGCTACAGCAAATTGCTCGACTCCCTGCACCGTGCCCAGGTCTACCGCGAGATGTACGACCAGGCCCGCGAGCGCGGCCGTCACCGCGAACCCAACCTGTTCCGCAGCCTCGTCGGCACCAGTCGTGCGATCCAGCACGTGCGCCAGATGATGCAGCAAGTAGCCGACACCGACGCCAGTGTGCTGATCCTTGGCGAGTCGGGCACCGGCAAGGAAGTGGTCGCACGCAACCTGCACTACCATTCCAAGCGTCGTGACGGGCCGTTCGTGCCGGTCAACTGCGGGGCGATCCCGGCAGAGCTGCTGGAAAGCGAACTGTTCGGCCACGAGAAGGGCGCCTTTACCGGGGCGATCACCAGCCGTGCCGGGCGTTTTGAACTGGCCAACGGCGGCACCCTGTTCCTCGACGAAATCGGCGACATGCCGCTGCCGATGCAGGTCAAGCTGCTGCGGGTATTGCAGGAGCGCACCTTCGAGCGCGTGGGCAGCAACAAGACCCAGAGCGTCGACGTACGCATCATCGCGGCCACCCACAAGAACCTCGAAAGCATGATCGAGGTCGGCAGCTTCCGCGAAGACTTGTACTACCGCCTCAACGTATTCCCGATCGAAATGGCGCCCCTGCGCGAGCGCGTCGAAGACATCCCGTTGCTGATGAACGAGCTGATCTCGCGCATGGAACACGAAAAGCGCGGTTCGATTCGCTTCAACTCGGCGGCGATCATGTCACTGTGTCGCCACGGCTGGCCGGGCAACGTCCGCGAGTTGGCCAACCTGGTGGAGCGCATGGCGATCATGCACCCGTACGGGGTGATCGGCGTGGTCGAGCTGCCGAAGAAATTCCGCTACGTCGACGACGAAGACGAGCAATTGGTGGACAGCCTGCGCAGCGACCTGGAAGAGCGCGTGGCCATCAACGGCCACACGCCGGACTTCGGCTCCACCGCCATGCTGCCGCCGGAAGGCCTGGACTTGAAGGACTACCTCGGCAGCCTCGAACAAGGCCTGATCCAGCAGGCACTCGACGACGCCAACGGTATCGTCGCCCGTGCCGCCGAGCGCCTGCGCATCCGTCGTACCACCCTGGTGGAGAAGATGCGCAAGTACGGCATGAGCCGCAAGGAAGGTGATGAACAGGCGGATGATTGACGCCTGTTTTTCAAGCAGCTGATTAATCAGCGGTTTTTTTTAGGCACGGGTATTGCTACAGCACTCGCAACGTTCCGTTTAACTGACGGTCAGCCAAGCGAGAGAGCATGATGCCCCACGCCGCCCAACTATCTTCGGTCCCTGACACTCAGGGGCCGGCCCCCTCCGTAGAGCAGATCAGCCGCCTCGGGCTCGAACAGGCTTTTTCCCTGTTCAACCAGATGTCGAGCCAGTTGACTGACTCCTACAGCCTGCTGGAAGCCCGGGTTTCCGAGCTTAAAGGCGAGTTGGCCGTGGTCAGTGCCCAGCGCATGGAAGAGCTGGCCGAGAAAGAGCGACTGGCCAACCGTCTGCAAAACCTCCTCGACCTGTTGCCCGGTGGCGTGATCGTCATCGACGAGCAGGGCCGTGTGCGCGAAGCCAACCCGGCGGCCTGCAACATGCTTGGCCTGCCGCTGGAGGGCGAGCTGTGGCGCGAGGTCATCACCCGCTGCTTTGCCCCGCGGGAAGACGACGGCCACGAAATCTCCCTCAAGGATGGGCGCCGCCTGTCCATCGCCACGCGTTCCCTGGATGCCGAGCCCGGCCAGTTGGTGTTGCTCAACGACCTGACTGAAACCCGGCACCTGCAAGACCAGTTGGCCCGCCATGAGCGCCTGTCGTCTTTGGGGCGAATGGTCGCTTCCCTGGCCCACCAGATTCGTACGCCATTGTCGGCCGCGCTGATTTACGCCAGTCATTTGACTGATGAGCAATTGCCCGCCGCCACCCACCAGCGTTTTGCCGGCCGCCTCAAGGAGCGCCTGCACGAACTGGAGCATCAGGTGCGCGACATGCTGGTGTTTGCCCGCGGCGAATTGCCGCTGACCGATCGCGTCACCCCGGCCGCCTTGATGCAGTCCCTGCAAGCGGCGGCCGCCACTCATATCCAGGAAGCGTCAGTCCGTTGGCAGTGCGACAGCCATTACGGCGAGTTGCTGTGCAACCGCGACACCCTGGTGGGCGCGCTGCTCAACCTGATCGAAAACGCGACCCAGGCCAGCGGCCCCGGGGCGCGGCTCAAGGTGCACCTGTACAACCGTGGCGAGACCCTGCGCCTGAGCATCAGCGACAGCGGCAGCGGGATTGACCCGGCAGTGCTGCAGCGCCTCGGCGAGCCTTTTTTTACCACCAAGACCAACGGGACCGGCCTGGGCCTGACCGTGGTCAAGGCAGTCGCCCGTGCACATCAGGGAGAATTGCAGCTGCATTCCCGGTTGGGTCGTGGCACGTGCGCGTTGATCACGCTGCCGCTGTTTTCATGCGCCGTCAGCGCGGAGTAAAAGGTCATGGCTATCAAGGTTTTATTGGTTGAAGACGATCGCGCCCTGCGTGAAGCATTGGCTGACACGCTGTTGCTGGCGGGCCATGACTATCGGGCGGTCGGTTCTGCCGAAGAAGCCCTGGACGCGGTGGAGCAGGAGTCCTTCAGCCTGGTGGTCAGCGACGTCAACATGCCGGGCATGGACGGACACCAGTTGCTCGGCCTGTTGCGTGCGCGCCAGCCGCAACTGCCGGTGCTGCTGATGACCGCCCACGGCGCCGTGGAGCGTGCCGTCGACGCCATGCGTCAGGGCGCTGCGGATTACCTGGTGAAACCCTTCGAACCCAAAGCCTTGATCGAACTGGTCGCCCGGCATGCCCTCGGCACCCTGGGCGCTGCCGAGGGTGAAGGCCCGATTGCCTTCGAACCGGCCAGCGCGCAATTGCTGGAACTGGCGGCCCGTGTTGCCCGCAGCGATTCCACCGTGCTGATCTCCGGCGAGTCCGGTACCGGCAAGGAAGTACTGGCGCGCTACATCCACCAGCAATCCCATCGTGCCAGCCAGCCGTTCATTGCGATCAACTGCGCGGCCATTCCCGACAACATGCTCGAAGCCACCTTGTTCGGCCATGAGAAGGGCTCGTTCACCGGCGCCATCGCGGCGCAGGCCGGCAAGTTCGAGCAGGCTGACGGCGGCACCATCCTGCTCGACGAAATCTCCGAAATGCCCCTGGGCCTGCAAGCCAAGTTGCTGCGGGTATTGCAGGAGCGCGAAGTGGAACGGGTGGGCGCACGCAAGCCGATCCAGCTGGACATCCGTGTGGTCGCCACCACCAACCGCGACCTGGCGGGCGAAGTGGCGGCGGGGCGCTTCCGTGAGGACCTGTTCTACCGGCTCTCGGTGTTCCCGTTGGCCTGGCGCCCGTTGCGCGAGCGCCCGGCCGACATCATCCCGCTGGCCGAGCGCCTGCTGGGCAAGCACGTCAATAAAATGAAGCATGCCCAGGCGCGCCTGTCGGCCGAGGCCCAGGCCTGCCTGATCAGCTACCCGTGGCCCGGCAACGTGCGGGAGCTGGACAATGCGATCCAGCGTGCGTTGATTTTGCAGCAGGGCGGCCTGATCCAGCCCCAGGATTTCTGCCTGGCCATGGGCCCGGGCGCAGCCCCGCAGCCGAGCCTGGCTGCCGCGCCACAGGTCGAAGCCGTGCCTGCCGAATCCGCCGGCGCCCTGGGCGACGACCTGCGTCGCCGGGAATTCCAGATGATCATCGACACCCTGCGCTCCGAGCGCGGGCGCCGCAAAGAAGCCGCCGAGCGCCTGGGCATCAGCCCGCGCACCCTGCGCTACAAGCTGGCGCAGATGCGTGACGCCGGGATGGACGTGGAAGCCTATCTCTACGCCACCTGAAAATTCTCAAAGCCGACAGGGCCAGTCGCCTTTTCTTACAGAATGCCACGGAGCTGGCACCCTTGTTGCTACCACCCCTGTAATCGCTGTGTAGTGTCAAAAAATTGCGGGTCGTCGGAGAGAAAGTTCATGAGCCAAGGTGTTGAGTTCAATCGGTTGATGTTGGATATGCGGTCCATGCAAATGGATGCCATGGCTCAACCGAAATCCGCCGCGCAAGCCGTACCGGAATTGGGCCAGAGCAGCTTTGCCGACATGCTCGGCCAGGCCATCAACAAAGTCAGCGACACCCAGCAGGCATCCAATCAGTTGGCGACCGCCTTCGAGATCGGCAAGAGCGGCGTGGACCTCACCGACGTGATGGTCGCCTCGCAAAAAGCCAGCGTTTCATTCCAGGCCTTGACCCAGGTGCGCAACAAACTGGTTCAAGCCTATCAAGACATCATGCAGATGCCGGTTTAAGGACGATTTGAGTCATGGCAGAAGCACTCGTGGATAACGCACCCGCCAAGGCAGACGGCAAGCCGCCGCTGTTTGGCCTGTCGTTCCTGGAAAACCTCTCCGAGATGACCATGTTGCGTCAGGTAGGCCTGATGGTCGGCCTGGCTGCCAGCGTGGCGATTGGTTTTGCCGTGGTGCTGTGGTCCCAGCAACCGGATTACCGTCCGTTGTACGGCAGCCTGGCCGGCATGGATTCCAAGCAGATCATGGAAACCCTGGCGGCGGCAGACATCAGCTACACCGTCGAACCGAATTCCGGCGCACTGTTGGTCAAGGCCGACGATGTGGCCCGTGCGCGGATGAAACTGGCGGCTGCCGGCGTAACCCCGTCCGACGCGAATATCGGCTTTGAAATCCTCGACAAGGACCAGGGCCTGGGGACCAGCCAGTTCATGGAAGCCACCCGCTACCGTCGCGGCCTGGAAGGCGAACTGGCGCGCACCATCTCCGCCCTGAACAACGTCAAGGGCGCCCGCGTGCACCTGGCGATTCCGAAAAGCTCGGTGTTCGTGCGCGATGAACGCAAGCCCAGCGCCTCGGTCCTGGTCGAACTCTTTGCCGGCCGCTCCCTTGAGCCTGGCCAGGTATTGGCGATCATCAACCTGGTGGCCACCAGCGTTCCTGAATTGAGCAAGTCGCAGATCACCGTAGTCGACCAGAAGGGCAACCTGCTGTCGGACCTTGCGGAGAACTCCTCGCTGACCATGGCCGGCAAGCAGTTCGACTACAGCCGTCGCATGGAAAGCATGCTGACCCAGCGTGTGCACAACATCCTGCAACCGGTGTTGGGCAATGATCGCTACAAGGCTGAAGTGTCGGCCGACGTCGACTTCAGCGCCGTCGAATCGACCTCCGAGCAGTTCAACCCGGACCAGCCGGCCCTGCGCAGTGAGCAATCGACCACCGAACAACGTACCGCCAGCAATGGCCCGCAAGGCGTGCCGGGTGCCCTGAGCAACCAGCCACCCACCCCGGCCACTGCCCCGCAAACCACCGGTGGCGCTGCCGCTACCGCAGGCGCGGTGCAGCCTGGCCAGCCGCTGTTGGACGCCAACGGCCAGCAGATCATGGACCCGGCCACCGGCCAGCCCATGCTCGCGCCGTACCCGGCCGACAAGCGCAACCAGTCCACCAAGAACTTCGAGCTTGATCGTTCCATCAGCCACACCAAGCAGCAACAGGGTCGGATCAATCGCCTGTCGGTGTCGGTGGTGGTGGATGACCAGGTCAAGGTCAATGCCGCAGACGGCGCCATCACCCGCGCCCCATGGAGCGCCGATGAATTGGCGCGCTTCACTCGCCTGGTACAGGATGCGGTGGGCTTCGATGCCAGCCGTGGCGACAGCGTCAGCGTGATCAACATGCCGTTCTCCGCCGAGCGTGGCGAAGTCATCGCCGAGGCAGCGTTCTATACTCAGCCGTGGTTCTGGGACATCGTCAAGCAAGTGCTGGGGGTGTTGTTCATCCTGTTGCTGGTGTTCGGCGTACTGCGCCCGGTGCTCAACAACATCACCGGCCACGGCAAGAAGCAACTGGCCCTGGCCGGCGGCGACGTCGAACTGGGTGGCATGGGCGGCCTCGATGGCGAACTGGCCAACGACCGCGTGAGCCTCGGTGGCCCGCAAAGCATTCTGTTGCCGAGCCCGAGCGAGGGTTATGACGCTCAGTTGAACGCAATCAAGAGCCTGGTGGCCGAAGACCCGGGTCGTGTGGCCCAGGTCGTGAAAGAGTGGATTAACGCAGATGAGTGATAGCCGAGCTGCAGTAGCCAAACTCTCCCGGGTCGACAAAGCCGCCGTGCTGTTGCTGTCCCTCGGAGAAACCGACGCCGCCCAAGTGCTGCGCCACATGGGGCCCAAAGAGGTTCAGCGTGTCGGCGTGGCCATGGCGCAAATGCGCAATGTGCACCGCGAGCAAGTCGAGCAGGTGATGAGCGAGTTCGTCGAGATCGTCGGCGACCAGACCAGCCTGGGCGTCGGCTCCGACAGCTACATTCGCAAGATGCTCACCTCGGCCCTGGGCGAAGACAAGGCCAACGGCCTGATCGACCGCATCCTGCTGGGTGGCAACACCAGCGGCCTCGACAGCCTGAAGTGGATGGAACCGCGGGCCGTGGCCGATGTGATCCGCTACGAACACCCGCAAATCCAGGCGATCGTGGTGGCGTATCTCGACCCCGATCAGGCCGGTGAAGTGCTCGGCCACTTCGACCATAAGGTGCGCCTGGATATCATCCTGCGCGTCTCGTCGTTGAACACCGTGCAGCCAGCGGCGCTGAAAGAACTGAACACGATTCTCGAGAAGCAGTTCTCGGGCAATTCCAACGCTTCGCGCACCACCCTGGGCGGCATCAAGCGTGCGGCCGACATCATGAACTTCCTCGACAGCTCGGTGGAAGGCCAGTTGATGGACTCGATCCGCGAGATCGACGACAGCCTGTCGGTGCAGATCGAAGACCTCATGTTTGTGTTCAACAACCTCTCCGATGTCGACGACCGTGGCATCCAGGCGTTGCTGCGGGAAGTGTCCTCCGACGTGCTGGTGCTGGCGCTCAAGGGCTCCGACGAGGGCGTCAAGGAAAAGATCTTCAAGAACATGTCCAAGCGGGCTTCCGAACTGTTGCGCGACGACCTCGAGGCCAAGGGCCCGGTGCGCGTCAGCGACGTGGAAACTGCACAGAAGGAAATCCTCACCATTGCCCGCCGTATGGCCGAAGCCGGAGAAATCGTTCTCGGTGGGAAGGGCGGCGAAGAAATGATTTAAGGCGCCGCGCATGTCGAACAAAGATGAGACGCCCAGCGATCTGATTCGCGCACGGGACGTCGGAGGGTTCGACGTCTGGTCGCTGCCCAGTTTCGACCCGCATCGCCCGGAGCCTGAGCCGGAGCCGGTAGAAGAACCCCCGGCCGAGATGGAAGAAGTGCCGCTGGAGGAAGTCCAGCCACTGACCCTGGAAGAGCTCGAAAGCATTCGCCAGGAAGCCTACAACGAAGGTTTCTCCACCGGCGAGAAGGACGGTTTTCGCAGCACCACCCTCAAGGTCCGCCAGGAAGCCGAGGCCGCGCTGAGCGTCAAGCTGGCCAGCCTGGAAACCCTGATGGGCAGCCTGTTCGAGCCCATCGCCGAGCAGGACTCGCAGATTGAAAAAGCCATGGTCGGGCTGGTGGAGCACATCACCCGCCAGGTGATTCAGCGCGAATTGGCCCTGGACTCCACGCAAATCGAAAGCGTGATGCGCGAAGCCCTCAAGCTGCTGCCCCTGGGCGTCGGCAACGTGCGGCTGTACATCAACCCGCAGGATTTCGAACAGGTCAAAGCCCTGCGCGAGCGCCATGAAGAAACCTGGCGCATCGTCGAAGACGCTGCGCTGCTGCCCGGTGGTTGCCGGGTCGAGACCGAGCACAGCCGCATCGATGCCACGGTGGAGACGCGCATCACGCAGATCATGGCCAAGCTGTTCGATCAGTTGCACGAGCAGGCGCTGCACCCGGCAGAGCCGGACTTGAGCGTCGAGCTGGACACCCCCGATGCGCCTTGACCGCACCAGCTTCGCCAAGCGCCTGGGTGGCTATGCCGAAGTCACCGAGTTGCCCGGCCAGCCGATCCTGGAGGGCCGGCTGCTGCGCATGGTCGGCCTGACCCTGGAAGCCGAAGGCCTGCGCGCCGCCATGGGCAGCCGCTGCATGGTGATCAACGACGACAGCTACCACCCGGTGCAGGTCGAAGCCGAAGTGATGGGGTTCTCCGGCAGCAAAGTATTCCTGATGCCCGTCGGCAGCGTTGCCGGCATTGCCCCCGGCGCTCGCGTGGTGCCGCTGGCCGACACCGGCCGCCTGCCGATGGGCATGAGCATGCTCGGCCGCGTGCTGGATGGCGCCGGGCGCGCCCTCGACGGCAAGGGCGGGATGAAGGCCGAAGACTGGGTGCCGATGGACGGCCCGACCATCAACCCGCTCAAGCGCAACCCCATCAGCGTGCCGCTGGACGTGGGCATTCGCAGCATCAACGGTTTATTGACGGTGGGCCGCGGCCAGCGCCTGGGCCTGTTTGCCGGTACCGGCGTCGGTAAGTCGGTGTTGCTGGGCATGATGACGCGCTTTACCGAGGCCGACATCATCGTGGTCGGACTGATCGGCGAGCGGGGCCGCGAGGTGAAGGAATTCATCGAGCACAGCCTCGGCGAAGAAGGCCTCAAGCGTTCGGTCGTGGTGGCCTCGCCGGCGGATGACGCGCCGCTGATGCGCCTGCGCGCCGCGATGTACTGCACACGCATCGCCGAATATTTTCGCGACAAGGGCAAGAACGTCCTGCTGCTGATGGACTCCCTGACCCGTTTCGCCCAGGCCCAGCGGGAAATCGCCCTGGCCATCGGCGAGCCGCCGGCCACCAAGGGCTATCCGCCGTCAGTGTTCGCCAAGCTGCCCAAGCTGGTGGAGCGTGCCGGTAACGCCGAAGCCGGTGGTGGTTCGATCACTGCGTTCTACACCGTACTCTCCGAGGGCGATGACCAGCAGGACCCGATTGCCGACTCGGCGCGGGGCGTGCTCGACGGGCACATCGTGCTGTCCCGGCGCCTGGCCGAAGAAGGGCACTACCCGGCCATCGACATCGAAGCCTCCATCAGCCGGGTGATGCCGTCGGTGGTCACCCCGGAGCACATGATGCGCGCGCAGCAGTTCAAGCAACTGTGGTCGCGTTATCAACAGAGCCGCGACCTGATCAGCGTCGGCGCCTACGTGGCCGGCGGCGATCGCGAGACCGACCTGGCGATTGCCCTGCAACCGCAACTGGTGACGTACCTGCGCCAGGGCCTCAACGACAAGATCAGCATGGGTGAAAGCGAGGCACACCTGGGCACCATCTTCGCGCCGGCGCCGGGCGGATAAACCATGGCCAACACTCGCGCCGCGCGCCTTGCCCCGGTAGTGGACATGGCCGAAAAAGCTGAAAAGACCGCCGTCCAGCGCCTGGGGTACTTCCAGGGCCAGGTTCGCCTGGCGGAAAGCAAGCTGGGGGATCTGGAGCGCTTTCGCGGCGAGTATCAGCAGCAGTGGATCGAGCGTGGCAGCAAGGGCGTCTCCGGGCAGTGGCTGATGGGCTACCAGGGCTTTCTCAACCAGTTGGAAACCGCCGTCGGCCAGCAGCGCCAGAGCCTGGCCTGGCACCAGGCCAACGTCGACAAGGCCCGCGACAGCTGGCAACAGGCCTATGCCCGGGTCGAAGGCCTGCGCAAACTGGTGCAGCGCTACATCGACGAAGCCCGTGCACTGGAAGACAAGCGCGAGCAGAAATTGCTGGATGAATTGTCCCAGCGTCTTCCCCGCCAAAACCCCTATTAACCACGCCCTCGCTCCTACACGGATTTGCCCACTTCCCCATCACCTGCTACACCTTGTTGCACATTGCCAATGACAAGGAAGCAGTCGTATGTCAGTCGAATCAGAAGTGTCCCTGGACGGGACGAAGTTGACGATCACCGTCAGGGGACGATTCGATTTCGGTAGCCACCAGGCCTTTCGTGATGCCTACGAGCGGTTCTACAAGGTGCCCGAGATCTACGTGGTGGACTTGAAGGAAACCACCTACATGGACAGCTCGGCCCTGGGCATGCTCCTGCTCTTGCGTGACCATGCCGGAGGCGACAATGCCGAAGTGCAGGTGGTCAACGCCAACTCCGATGTGCGCAAGATCCTGGCCATTTCCAACTTCGACAAACTGTTCGACCTCACTTGAGCGTCCTGGCCCCGGTCCTCGAGGCGCTGACGGTGTTGATCGCCGAAGACAGCGCCGCCGACCTGTTGTTGCTGTCGACCATCGTGCGCCGCCAGGGCCACCAGGTGCTGACCGCCAGCAACGGCCAGGAAGCGGTCGATGTGTTTACCCGTGAACGGCCGCAGTTGGTGTTGATGGACGCCCTGATGCCGGTGATGGACGGCTTCGAGGCGGCCCGTCAGATCAAGCAACTGGCGGGGGAGGCGCTGGTGCCGATCATCTTCCTCACCTCCCTGCGCGAGAGCGAAGCCCTGGCCCAGTGCCTGGATGCCGGGGGTGACGACTTCCTGGCCAAACCCTATAACCAGGTGATCCTGGCGGCAAAGATCAATGCCATGGATCGCCTGCGTCGCTTGCAGGCCACGGTGTTGCAGCAACGCGACCTGATCGCCCGGCACCACGACTACCTGCTGCAGGAGCAGCGAGTGGCCAAGGCGGTGTTCGACAAGGTGGCCCACTCGGGCTGCATCAACGCCGCGCCGAATATTCGTTATGTGCAGTCGCCCTACGCGCTGTTCAACGGCGATTTGCTGTTGGCCGCGTACACGCCGTCGGGCGATATGCATGTGCTGCTGGGGGACTTTACCGGCCACGGTTTGCCGGCGGCGGTCGGCGCCATGCCCCTGGCGGAAGTGTTCTACGGCATGACTGCCAAGGGCTACGGATTGGCGCAAACCCTGCGGGAGATGAACGCCAAGCTCAAGCGCATCCTGCCGGTGGACATGTTCTGTTGTGCCACCTTGCTGTGCCTCAGCGCCCAGCGACGGGTGGTAGAGGTGTGGAACGGCGGCATGCCCGACGGCTACGTGCATGACGTCACCACCGGCAAGCGCACGCCGCTGGTGTCGCGGCATTTGCCATTGGGCGTGCTGGCGGCCGAGGCGTTTGATGACCGCACTGAAGTCTGGCCGATGGCGCTGGGTGACCGAGTGTTTTTGCTGTCGGATGGTGTGCTGGATACCGCCGATGCCCATGAACAGTTGTTTGGCGCCGAGCGGTTGCAGCAGGTGTTTGCGGCCAATCGCGAGCCGGACCGGTTGTTCGAGGAGATCGAACAGGCCCTGGCGGGTTTTCGCGGTGAGGTGCGCGATGACATCAGCATGGTGGAGATCAGCCTGCAGGCGGATGAGCCGTTGCGTTCGTCGTCGGTGGTGTATTCCGACAGTGGGCAGTCGTCGCCGCTGGATTGGTCGGTAAGTTTTGAGTTTCGTGCCGAGACGCTCAAGTCCTACAACCCTTTGCCGTATTTGTTGCAGTTGCTGTTGGAGATTCATGGGCTGCGGGAGCAGAGCGGGGCGTTGTACAGCGTGATGGCGGAGTTGTATTCCAATGCGCTTGAACATGGTGTGCTGGGGCTGGATTCGCGGCTCAAGCGGGATGCGCAGGGGTTTGCTGCGTATTACCGCGAGCGTAATGAGCGGCTGGCGCGGTTGGATAGCGGGTATGTGCGGGTGCACCTGGATGTGGTGCCGACCGGGGAGGGGGGGGGTCTGACGCTGCGGATCGAGGACAGTGGGGCCGGGTTTGATGTGGATAAGGTGCTGGCCAGGCCGCTGGATGTTGACCGTCTGTCTGGTAGGGGATTGAGCCTGGTGCGCCAGTTGAGCAGCGATGTAGGCTGGTCTGACGGCGGGCGGTGTGTGTGCGTGGAGTTTTCATGGAAGGCTCTGGCATAATCCGCCGATTCTTGATCAAGGAGCGAACAAGTGGCAGAGATTCATCTGGACCCCGATGTGCTGACTGGCTTGCAGGAGGTCATGGAGGGCGAGTATCCGAAGCTGCTCGACACTTTTCTCGATGACTCGCAAAAGCGGGTAGAGGCGTTGCGCCGGGCTCGAGATGATGCCAAGGCGCTTGGGCGGATTGCGCATAGCTTCAAGGGGAGTAGCGGTAATCTTGGGGCGGTGCGGTTGGCTGAGCTTTGTCAGTTGCTCGAGGATAAGTCCGCCAAGCCTGTGGTTGCGGATTTGGCGCAGTTGGTGGATGAGATTGACCATGAATTCGCGCTGGTGCGGCCGTTGTATGAGCATGAGCGGGGGCGGTTTCAGCTCTGACGCTTTTGGTGTGTATATCCGTTTCTTCGGTAACGGCGGCTTATGGTTTCGCTCTTGCAGCGAGTCACTTTGCAAAAGCGGCACAGTAACCAAAGCGCTCTGCCCCATCAAAAACCAGAGCGAAAGCAGAGCTGCT
>NZ_JACAOX010000001.1:0-118733 GCF_013386015.1 Pseudomonas sp. B6001 | reverse complement strand
CGTGCCCGCTTTTGATTTGGCTGTTGCTTTTGCTCTTCAACACTCAAGACCCCATACAAGCCATCACCCAAATAACGGATATGCACCCTTAAACCAAAACCTGGCCCAACTCTTGCTCTATCTCCTGTTACCGCACCCTCGACCCCTGTGCGGCGGAGACTCTTGACTATGGCAATCACCCCGAATTCGCTCCTTCAGGCAGCCCTTGCGGCCAAGCCTCAAGCGCCCGCTGCCAATCCACCGGCAGTGGCTGCGAACCCGCGGGACAAGGCCCCGGGCTTCGCTCAGGTGTTCGCCAACCAGGCCCCTGCGCCTGCGGCAAAACCTGTCGACACCCCCATCAAATCCACCCGCGACAAGCCTGCGGACAACAGCCCCAAGCCCGCCGCCAACAACGACAAGCCTGCCGCCGGCACCCCATCGGTTGCCGATAACGGCAAGACTTTGCCTGCCAGCCCACCGGCCAAGGCGGACACCCCGGACACCACCGCCAAGTCAGACGACGATGCCCCGGCAGACGATCCGTCCCTGGCCCAGCAACCTCCGGTCGACCCCGCCGTAGACCCGGCGCTGATAGCCGCGGTAGTCCCTGTCCCCGTCCCCGCTACGCCGGCGCCCGTCGAGACCCCGACGCCGGCCACCGCGAAGGATGACAAAAACCAGCCAGTCGTGGCGCCACCGATTGCCGCGACCGACGACGCCAAGCCCGCCTTCGATCCCGAGGCCGATCCGCTGGATGCAATGCCCGCCGTGCGCCTGGCCATGGAACAGGGCGGACACGTGTCCGCCAGCAGCCAGGCCCCGGCAAAAACCGCCCCGGCCCCGACCCAGGATCAGCCGACCGCCGCGCAAAACTTCGTCACAGGCCTGGCCAATATGGTCGACCAGCAAGCGTCCAAGGACAGCACCGACCAGGGCGGCGACAAAGCCTTTGCCGGTCTGATCGACGGCGGCCTCAAGGATTTGAAGGACGCCAGCAGCGACACCCGTGTCGATGACTTCGCCAACCGCCTCGCCGCGCTGACCCAGGCTGCCACGCCGAAAACTGCGAATGCCTTGCCGCCGGTGGCCAACGCGCCATTGGCCATGCACCAGAGTGGCTGGACCGATGAGGTGGTGAACCGGGTCATGTACCTGTCCAGCGCCAACCTCAAGTCGGCAGAGATCCAGTTGCAGCCCGCTGAACTGGGTCGCCTGGACATCAGCGTGAAGATGTCCGCCGACCAGCAGGCACAAGTCACTTTCATGAGCGGCCATGCAGTGGTGCGTGAAGCCCTGGAAAGCCAGTCGGGCCGCCTGCGGGAGATGTTTGCCCAGCAGGGCATGGGCCAGGTCGACGTTAACGTGTCCGACCAGTCCCGTGGCTGGCAGGGGCAGCAGGGCCAGGACCAGCAACAGCAGAACCAGGCTCGCGGCGTCAGCGGCAGTGGCGGGCGGGGTGATGGGGTTGATGGCGGCGGTATCGGTGAGGTGGCTGAAGTGGCCGCGCCGGTGGTGCAGTCGGTGATTGGCTCCAGTGCCGTGGACTACTACGCCTGATCCGAGGCCTGGCGATGATCAAAATGTGGGAGCGGGCTTGCTCGCGAATACGGAGTGTCAGTCACCGTTACAGGTGCTGATCCACCGCTTTCGCGAGCAAGCCCGCTCCCACATTGGTTTTGCAGTGTCGGCGAAACCGTGACCGAACTGACAACTCTGGCATAACACTTGCTCTTGCCTTTCCCCAGAACTATGAATCCCAGAATAGTGACGGATTATTGGCATGGCGAAGAGCGACGACGCAGCAAAAGCACCCGCAGGCAAGGGCAAGCTCAAGCTTATCCTGCTGATTGTCCTGGCCTTGTTGCTGGCGATCGGCTTGTCCGTGGGGGCTACCTGGTACTTTATGCACAGTGCCCAGAGCAAACCGGCCGCCACGGCCGAGGTCAACCCCAACGTCAAGCAACCGGCAATCTTCGAGCCGATGCTGCCGGCGTTTGTCGCCAACTTCAATCAGAACGGCCGTCAACGCTACCTGCAGGTGAGCATTACCCTGCTGGCGCGTAACCAGGCAGACCTGGATGCCCTCAAGGTGCACATGCCAGTGATCCGCAATAACCTGGTGATGCTGTTTTCCGCCCAACCCTTCGACACCCTCGCCACCCCGGTGGGCCAGGAAATGCTGCGCCAGAAGGTCACTGCCAGCGTGCAGGAAGTGGCCCAGAAGGAAGTCGGCAAACCGGTGATCGAGCAGGTGCTCTTCACTAATTTCGTATTGCAGTAGGATCACGACATGGCCGTGCAGGACCTGCTGTCCCAGGATGAAATCGATGCGCTGCTCCATGGCGTCGACGATGGTCTGGTACAGACCGAAATGGCTGCCGAGCCCGGCAGCGTCAAAAGCTACGACCTGACCAGCCAGGATCGCATCGTCCGTGGACGCATGCCGACCCTGGAAATGATCAACGAGCGTTTTGCCCGTTACACCCGTATCAGCATGTTCAACATGCTGCGCCGCTCGGCGGACGTGGCGGTGGGCGGTGTGCAGGTGATGAAGTTCGGTGAATACGTGCACTCGCTGTACGTGCCCACCAGCCTCAACCTGGTGAAGATCAAGCCGCTGCGCGGCACCGCGCTGTTCATCCTCGACGCCAAGCTGGTGTTCAAGCTGGTGGACAACTTCTTCGGCGGCGATGGCCGTCACGCCAAGATCGAAGGCCGTGAATTCACCCCGACCGAGTTGCGGGTGGTGCGCATGGTGCTGGAGCAGGCCTTCATCGACTTGAAGGAAGCCTGGCAGGCGATCATGGAAGTCAATTTCGAGTACATCAACTCGGAAGTGAACCCGGCCATGGCCAACATCGTCGGCCCCAGCGAAGCCATTGTGGTCTCCACCTTCCACATCGAACTCGATGGCGGCGGCGGCGACCTGCACGTGACCATGCCGTACTCGATGATCGAGCCGGTGCGCGAAATGCTCGATGCCGGTTTCCAGTCCGACCTCGACGACCAGGACGAACGCTGGGTGAAAGCCCTGCGCGAAGACCTGCTGGACGTCGACGTACCCCTGAGCGCCACCGTGGCCCGTCGCCAGCTGCGTTTGCGGGATATTTTGCACATGCAGCCGGGGGATGTGATTCCCGTCGACCTGCCGGAAGAACTGATCATGCGCGCCAACGGCGTGCCGTCGTTCAAGGTCAAGCTCGGTTCTCACAAAGGCAACCTGGCGTTGCAAGTGATCGAACCGATCAACCGTCGCTGATCCACCTTAATTTCTGCTCCGCCGAGGACATGTAATGGCTACCGAACACGAAAACACTTCCGCCGAAGACCAGGCCCTGGCTGACGAGTGGGCGGCTGCCCTGGAAGAAACCGGCGATGTCGGCCAGGACGATATCGATGCACTGCTGGCGGCCGATGCAGCCACTGCACCGGTCGGCAACCGCCTTCCCATGGAAGAGTTCGGCAGCGTGCCGAAGAACAATGACCCGGTGACCCTCGACGGTCCGAACCTGGACGTGATCCTCGACATTCCGGTGTCGATCTCCATGGAAGTCGGCAGCACCGAAATCAACATCCGCAACCTGCTGCAGCTCAACCAGGGGTCGGTGATCGAGCTGGACCGCCTGGCCGGCGAGCCGCTGGACGTGCTGGTCAACGGCACGCTGATCGCCCATGGCGAAGTGGTGGTGGTCAACGAGAAGTTCGGCATCCGCCTGACCGACGTGATCAGCCCGAGCGAACGCATCAAGAAGTTGCGTTGATATGAAGCGTTCATTGGTAGGACTGTTATCGACGCTGCCCTTGAGCGTAATGGCAGCAGAACCGGTTGCCCAGGCGGCTGCGCCGGCGCTTGGCAGCGGTGTGGGCGGGCAACTCACCCAGTTGGTGCTGGGGTTGTTGCTGGTGGTGGGGCTGATCTTCGTGCTCGCCTGGGTGTTGCGCCGCGTGCAGCGCATCGGCCCGGGCAATGCCCAGGTCATCGAGCTGGTGGGTTCACGCGCCCTTGGCCCGCGGGACAGGCTGGTGCTGGTGCAGGTCGGCGACGAGCAGATCCTGCTGGGCATCACCCCCGGTCGCATCACCCCGTTGCACGTGCTCAAGTCGCCTGTGGAAGTGGCCCAGACCCAAGCGGCCACGCCGGAATTCGCCCAGCGCCTCATGGAGTTGCTGGGCAAGGATCAGAAGGATAAGAAGTAATGCGCGTTTTATTGACGCTCATGCTGTTACTGGCAGCGCCGCTGGCGTACGCGGCAGACCCGTTGTCGATCCCGGCGATCACCCTGGGCACTAACGCGGCGGGCGCGCAGGAGTATTCGGTCAGCCTGCAGATCCTGCTGATCATGACCGCGCTGAGCTTCATCCCCGCGTTCGTGATGCTGATGACCAGCTTCACCCGCATCATCATCGTGTTCTCGATCCTGCGTCAGGCCCTCGGCCTGCAACAGACGCCGTCGAACCAGATCCTCACCGGCATGGCGCTGTTCCTGACGCTGTTCATCATGGCGCCGGTGTTCGACAAGGTGAACCAGCAAGCCCTGCAACCGTACCTGGCGGAGAAAATGACCGCCCAGGATGCGATCGACAAGGCCCAGGGCCCGATCAAGGATTTCATGCTGTCGCAGACCCGTTCCAGCGATCTTGAGTTGTTTGTGCGGTTGTCCAAGCGTACCGACATCGCCAGCCCCGACATGGCGCCGCTGACCATCCTGGTGCCGGCGTTCGTGACCTCGGAGTTGAAGACCGCGTTCCAGATCGGCTTCATGATCTTCATTCCGTTCCTGATCATCGACCTCGTCGTGGCGAGTGTGCTGATGGCCATGGGTATGATGATGCTGTCGCCGCTGATCATTTCGCTGCCGTTCAAGATCATGCTGTTTGTGTTGGTGGACGGGTGGGCGCTGATTATCGGCACCCTGGCCGGCAGTTTCGGTGGGGTGTAGGCCATGACGCCAGAAGTAGCAGTCGACCTGTTTCGCGAAGCCCTGTGGCTGACCACCATGATGGTCGCCGTGCTGGTGGTGCCGAGCCTGTTGGTGGGCCTGTTGGTGGCGATGTTCCAGGCCGCGACCCAGATCAACGAACAGACCCTGAGCTTTTTGCCGCGCCTGCTGGTGATGCTGATCACCCTGATCGTCGCCGGCCCGTGGCTGGTGCAAACCTTCATGGAATACATCCTGCAGCTGTACGGCAGTATTCCGCAGTTGATCGGCTGACCCCGTGAATTCGATGCTGGCCTTGACCGACACCCAGATCAGCACCTGGGTGGCCTCGTTCATCCTGCCGTTGTTCCGGGTCACGGCCGTGCTGATGACCATGCCGGTGTTCGGCACCACTCTGGTACCAAGGCGCATCCGCCTGTATTTCGCGGTGGCGATCACCGTGGTGATCGTGCCGGGCTTGCCGCCGATGCCACCGGTGAATGCCCTGGACCTCAGTGCAATGATGTTGATCGCCGAGCAAATCATCATCGGCGCCTTGCTGGGCTTCTCCCTGACGCTGTTCTTCCAGGCCTTCGTGATCGCCGGGCAGATCATCTCGATCCAGATGGGCATGGGCTTCGCGTCCATGGTCGACCCTACCAACGGCGTGTCGGTGGCGGTGATCGGGCAATTCCTGACGATGCTGGTGACCTTGCTGTTCCTGGCCATGAACGGCCACCTGGTGGTGTTCGAGGTGATGACCGAAAGCTTCACCACCTTGCCGGTGGGCAGCGGGTTGGTGGTCAATCATTTCTGGGAGCTGGTGGGGCGCTTGAGCTGGGTGCTCGGTGCATCCCTGCTGCTGGTATTGCCGGCGATCACTGCGCTGCTCGTGGTCAACATCGCCTTTGGCGTGATGACCCGGGCGGCGCCGCAGTTGAACATCTTCTCCATCGGTTTCCCGTTGACCCTGGTGCTGGGCATGGGGATTTTCTGGGTCGGCATGGCTGACATTCTCAATCAGTATCAACCGCTGGCGACCGACGCCTTGCAGTTTTTACGTGACTTGGCGCGGGCGCGGTAAGCCATGGCCGAGAGCGAGAGTGGCCAGGACAAGACAGAAGACCCCACGGAGAAACGTAAAAAGGACTCCCGGGAAAAGGGCGAGATTGCCCGCTCCAAAGAGCTCAACACCCTGGCGATCATGCTCGCCGGTTCCGGCGGCCTGCTGATCTACGGCGGTGGCCTGGCCCTGGACCTGATGGAGTTGATGCGCCTGAATTTCTCCCTGCCCCGCGACGTGCTGCTGAGCCCGGGCGCCATGGGCTTGTACCTGCTGCACTCGGGCAAGATCGCGATTCTCGCGGTGCAGCCGATCCTCATCACCTTGTTGCTGGCGGCCCTGATCGGCCCGATTTCCCTCGGCGGCTGGCTGTTTGCCGCCGGCAGCCTGGCGCCCAAATTCAGCCGGATGAACCCGGCGGCCGGGCTCAAGCGGATGTTTTCCACCAAGGCCCTGGTGGAACTGCTCAAGGCCTTGGCCAAGTTCATCCTGATCCTGTTTGTGGCGTTGACGGTGTTGTCGTCCGACATCGACGACCTGCTGCGCATCGCCCATGAGCCGATCGAGCTGGCGATCATCCACAGTGTGCAAGTGGTGGGCTGGAGTTCGCTGTGGATGGCTTGCGGGCTGATCATCATTGCTGCGGTGGATGCGCCGATCCAGCTGTGGGAAAGCCACAAGAAACTGCTGATGACCAAGCAGGAAGTGCGCGACGAGCACAAGGACCAGGAAGGCCGACCCGAGGTCAAGCAGCGGATTCGCCAGCTGCAGCGCGAGATGTCCCAGCGCAAGATGATGGCCTCGGTACCCGATGCCGATGTGGTCATCACCAACCCGACCCACTACGCCGTGGCGCTCAAGTACGACCCGGAGAAGGGTGGGGCGCCGATGTTGCTGGCCAAGGGCAGTGATTTCACGGCGTTGAAAATCCGCGAGATTGCGGTCGCCAATGACATCCTGCTGCTGGAATCGCCGGAGTTGGCGCGGTCGATCTTCTACTCCACCGACCTGGACCAGGAAATTCCGGCCGGGTTGTATCTGGCGGTGGCTCAGGTGTTGGCGTACGTGTATCAGATCCGCCAGTACCGGGCGGGCAAGGGCAAGCGGCCGGATCCGCTCAAAGACCTGCCGATTCCACCGGATCTGCGTCGGGATTCCTGATTTTGTAGCGTCCCTCCTGGCCTCTTCGCGAGCAAGCCCGCTCCCACATTTGACCGTGTATATCCTGTAGAAACGCGGTCAAATGTGGGAGCGGGCTTGCTCGCGAAGGCGTCCGCCCAAACAACAGAAATCCCCCTGAGCGTTCCCGCAATTGCATCTCGCACCGTGTAAGTCGCGGGCGAGGGCGCTACCTCAATCAGCGTGGCGAGGGAGCTTGCTCCCGCTGGGGTGCGAAGCGCCCCCAATAAAGCTAGCGCGGTGATTCAGGCAAAGCGCGCAAGCCGTTCCGGGGCTGCTGCGCAGCCCAGCGGGAGCAAGCTCCCTCGCCACAGGTGATGTGCACGCGGCGGTATGTCGTTGCTGGCCGCCGGAACGATCTGCTTCCTCAAGCAAAAGTTGGAAGGCTTCTTGCAATACCGCCTCCAGGACGCTTCCCGGCGTCAAAAGTTTGCTTCAAGGAAACGAGGAATACCGGTGGATCGCTCTCAAATGCTCAGCACGGCCCGTGGCACCCTGACTGACCTCTCGCGAGGCAATCTGGGTGTGCCGTTGTTGTTGCTGGTGATGCTGGCAATGATGATGTTGCCGATGCCGCCGTTCCTGCTGGATGTGTTCTTCACCTTCAACATTGCGCTGTCGGTCGTCGTGTTGCTGGTGTGCGTATACGCCCTGCGGCCGCTGGATTTCGCGGTATTCCCGACCATCCTGCTGATCGCCACCCTGCTGCGGCTGGCGCTTAACGTGGCTTCCACCCGGGTGGTGATGCTCCACGGCCAGGACGGCCACGCCGCCGCGGGCAAGGTGATCCAGGCCTTCGGCGAGGTGGTGATCGGCGGTAACTACGTGGTCGGTATCGTGGTTTTTGCGATCTTGATGATCATCAACTTCGTGGTCGTGACCAAGGGCGCCGGGCGGATTTCCGAGGTGAGCGCGCGTTTTACCCTCGACGCGATGCCCGGCAAGCAGATGGCGATCGACGCCGACCTCAACGCCGGCCTGATCGACCAGAACCAGGCCAAGGCCCGTCGCCTTGAAGTCGCCCAGGAAGCCGAGTTCTACGGTTCCATGGACGGTGCCAGCAAATTCGTGCGCGGCGACGCCATCGCCGGCCTGTTGATTCTGTTTATCAACCTGATCGGCGGCATGGCGGTCGGCATCTTCCAGCACGGCATGACCTTCGGCGACGCCGGCAAGGTTTACGCCCTGCTGACCATCGGTGACGGTTTAGTGGCGCAATTGCCATCACTGTTGTTATCTACAGCTGCGGCGATCATGGTGACCCGTGCTTCGGGCTCCGAAGACATGGGCAAGCAGATCAGCCGGCAGATGTTTGCCTCGCCCAAGGCGCTGGCGGTGGCGGCAGGCATCATGGCGATCATGGGCATCGTGCCGGGCATGCCCCATGTCTCGTTCCTGAGCATGGCCGCCATGGCCGCCGGCGGTGCCTACCTGTTCTGGAAAAAACAAAACAACATCAAGGTGATTGCCCAGCAGGAAGTGGCGCGCCAGCAGGAGCTGCTGCCATCGCCGGCCCGCGCCCTGGAAACCAAGGAACTGGGCTGGGACGACGTGACCCCGATCGACATGATCGGCCTGGAAGTCGGCTACCGCCTGATTCCCCTGGTGGATCGCAACCAGGGCGGGCAATTGCTGGCGCGGATCAAGGGTGTGCGCAAGAAGTTGTCCCAGGACCTGGGCTTCCTGATGCCCACCGTGCACATTCGCGACAACCTCGACCTGGCCCCGAGCGCCTACCGCCTGACCCTGATGGGGGTGATTCTGGCCGAGGCCGAGATCTACCCGGACCGCGAACTGGCGATCAACCCGGGCCAGGTGTTTGGCAGCCTCAACGGGATTACCGCCAAAGATCCGGCTTTTGGCCTGGAAGCGGTATGGATCGAAATCAGCCAGCGCAGCCAGGCGCAGTCGCTGGGCTACACCGTGGTCGACGCCAGCACTGTGGTCGCCACCCACCTCAACCAGATTCTGTACAAGCACTCCCACGAGCTGATTGGCCACGAAGAAGTCCAGCAACTCTTGCAATTGCTGGCCAAGGCCTCGCCAAAACTCGCCGAAGAGCTGGTACCGGGTGTGCTGTCCACCTCGCAACTGCTCAAGGTGCTGCAAGCGCTGTTGGCCGAGCAGGTGCCGGTGCGGGACATTCGCAGCATTGCCGAAGCTATCGCCAACAATGCCGCCAAGAGTCAAGATACTGCCGCCCTGGTGGCCGCAGTGCGCGTCGGATTGTCGCGTGCAATCGTCCAAAGCATTGTAGGGCTTGACTCCGAGCTGCCTGTTATCACCTTGGAACCAAGGTTGGAACAAATATTGCTCAATAGTATTCAGAAGGCTGGGCAGGGCGCGGATGAAGGCGTATTGCTGGAGCCAAGCATGGCAGAGAAGCTGCAACGTTCGTTGATCGAGGCCGCGCAGCGCCAGGAAATGGAAGGCCATCCGGTGATCCTGCTGGTGGCTGGCCCCGTCCGGGCGATGTTGTCGCGGTTTGGACGCCTGGCTATACCGAATTTGCACGTATTGGCTTACCAGGAAATTCCTGACAATAAGCAAGTGACTATCGTCGCGACAGTAGGGCCCAACGGCTGAGGTAGTGGGATATGCAAGTGAAGCGTTTTTTCGCCGCCGATATGCGTCAGGCCATGAAACTGGTACGTGATGAGTTGGGCGCCGACGCTGCGATTATCGGTAACCGTCGTATTGCCGGCGGTGTGGAGCTGACGGCTGCCCTGGATTACAAACCCTCGGCCCTGGCGCCGCGCGTGCCGAACATGGAACTGGAAGACGAGCTGCGCAAGACCGCTTCGCGCATTGTCTCGGCCCAGGCTGAACTGAGCATGCGTGGCGACAGCGACGCCTCCACCAATCGCCAGCTGTTTGCCGGGCTGCCGTTGACCGCGTCCGAGCCGCTGGTAGAGCCGACTTTTGTTGAACCACCGCGTCCTGCTGCGCCAGCCCCGGCGCCGGCGGTAGACCAGCGGGTGTTCGACTCGATGCGTTTCGAACTCAACGGCCTGCGTGAGCTGCTGGAAGTGCAGCTGGGTTCGCTGGCCTGGAACCAGTTGCAGGGCAGCCAGCCACAACAGGCCAACCTGTGGCGTCGCCTGCAACGCATTGGCCTGTCCGGCCCGTTGTCCCGCGACCTGCTGCAACTGACCACGCAAATTGAAGAACCTCGCCAGGCCTGGCGCATGCTCCTGGCCCACCTGGCGCGGATGATCGTCACCCCGGAAATCGAACCCCTGGAAGAAGGCGGTGTGATTGCCATGGTCGGCCCGGCCGGCATGGGCAAGACCACCACCCTGGCCAAGCTGGCCGCACGTTACGTGCTCAAGTACGGCGCCCAGAACATCGCGCTGGTGAGCATGGACAGCTACCGCATCGGCGCCCAGGAACAACTCAAGACCCTGGGCCGCATCCTCAATGTGCCGGTGACCCACGTCGACCCGGGCCAGTCCCTGGCCAACGCCCTCGACCCACTGCTGCGCAAGCGCGTAGTGCTGATCGACACCGCCGGCCTGCAAGCCAGCGACCCGGCCCTGCGCATGCAGCTGGAAAGCCTGGCCGGGCGCGGGATCAAATCCAGAAACTATTTGGTACTTGCCACTACCAGCCAGAAGCAGGTATTGACCGCCGCCTACCACAGCTACAAGCGCTGCGGGCTGGCGGGTTGCATCCTGACTAAACTGGATGAGACGGCAAGCCTGGGCGAAGTATTGAGCCTGGCAATCAGTCATGAATTACCGGTCGCCTACCTGACCGACGGGCCGCGGATCCCGGATGATCTGCATCTGCCGCGCCGTCATCAGTTGGTCAGCCGGGCTGTCAGCGTGCAAATGCAGGAAGAACCCAGTGAGGAAGCGATGGCTGACATGTTTGCTGACCTCTACCACAGCCCGAACAAGCGAGTTGGCTGAGGCATCATGGCTTTCTATTTAAAAATGACAGTGAAAAGTATCTACATCGATGGCCTGCCAGCAGTTCGCGCGGCCAACTTATGTAGCCTGCGTCTAAGCAAGACAAGGTAAAGAAATAAAATGGGCAGCATGCATCCCGTACAGGTGATCGCGGTGACCGGCGGCAAAGGTGGCGTCGGAAAAACTAACGTGTCAGTGAATTTGTCCCTGGCCCTGGCAGAGCTTGGCCGTCGCGTCATGCTGCTGGATGCTGACCTGGGGCTGGCGAACGTCGACGTTCTGCTGGGACTGACGCCCAAACATACCCTGGCCGATGTCATCGAAGGCCGCTGTGAGCTGCGCGACGTACTGTTGCAAGGCCCCGGCGGGATTCGCATCGTGCCGGCGGCTTCCGGCACCCAGAGCATGGTGCACCTGAGTCCGGCGCAACATGCCGGCCTGATTCAGGCGTTCAGCGACATTGGCGACAACCTCGACGTACTGGTGATCGACACCGCCGCCGGGATCGGCGAGTCGGTGGTCAGTTTCGTGCGCGCAGCCCAGGAAGTGTTGCTGGTGGTGTGCGACGAACCCACCTCGATCACCGACGCCTACGCCCTGATCAAACTGCTCAACCGCGACTACGGCATGAACCGCTTCCGCGTGCTGGCCAACATGGCCCAAAGCCCGCAGGAAGGGCGGAATCTGTTCGCCAAGTTGACCAAGGTCACGGATCGCTTCCTCGATGTCGCCTTACAATACGTTGGCGCAGTTCCTTACGACGAGTGTGTGCGCAAGGCCGTGCAAAAGCAGCGTGCGGTCTATGAAGCGTTCCCTCGTTCGAAGTGCGCATTGGCGTTCAAGGCTATTGCCCAGAAGGTCGATACCTGGCCGTTGCCCGCCAATCCCCGGGGGCATCTGGAGTTTTTCGTCGAGCGATTGGTGCATCAGACGAGCGCAGGACCGGTGCTATGACAGCCAGCGGCTACAACCTTTACAAGAAGTCGGCACGTGACAGTCAAGTCGAATTGATCGAGCGCTATGCGCCCCTGGTCAAGCGCATTGCCTATCACCTGCTGGCGCGCTTGCCTGCCAGCGTGCAGGTCGAAGACTTGATCCAGGCCGGGATGATCGGCCTGCTTGAAGTGTCGACCAAGTACGACGCGAGCAAGGGCGCGAGTTTCGAGACATACGCGGGTATCCGTATCCGTGGGGCCATGCTCGATGAAGTGCGTAAAGGTGATTGGGCGCCGCGATCAGTGCACCGCAATACGCGGATGGTGAGTGACGCAATTCGCTCAATTGAAGCAAAAACCGGTCGCGACGCTAAAGATCATGAAGTTGCGGCCGAACTCCAATTGAGTCTCGACGATTACTACGGGATTTTGAACGATACCTTGGGCAGCCGGCTGTTCAGTTTCGACGACCTTTTACAGGACGGCGAACATGAAGGGCTGCACGAGGACGGCGCGAGTGCCCATCTCGAACCGTCACGGGACCTGGAAGATGAACGCTTCCAGAGCGCGCTGGCGGACGCGATAGCCAATTTGCCGGAGCGTGAGCGACTGGTGTTGGCGCTGTACTACGACGAAGAGCTGAACCTCAAGGAAATCGGTGAGGTCCTGGGGGTCAGCGAATCGCG
This sequence comes from Pseudomonas sp. B6001, assembly GCF_013386015.1. NCBI lineage: Bacteria > Pseudomonadati > Pseudomonadota > Gammaproteobacteria > Pseudomonadales > Pseudomonadaceae > Pseudomonas > Pseudomonas sp. B6001. Next base: position 106,055 of record NZ_JACAOX010000001.1, on the reverse strand, counting down.
GGTCAGCCAGTTACACAGCCAGTGCGCGGCCCGCTTGCGGGGGCGTTTGGGAGAGTGGCGAGCGCGCTGACAGGCAGTGTGGGGACACTGCGAACGATACCGTCCAGGCCCTGCGCCCGGACGGGCTTGGCCCGTGGTGCGCCCCCGGTAGTCCTTTTTGTGTAACGCCTGTTGATTGATATGGCGCGCCCAGGTGCTGGGCGCGTTTAAGACTGCTTGGAGGTCGAATTGGACAAGAACATGAAAATCCTCATCGTTGATGACTTCTCAACGATGCGGCGGATCATAAAAAACCTGTTGCGTGACCTTGGGTTCACTAACACGGTCGAGGCGGATGACGGTATTACGGCGATTCCGATCCTCAACAGCGGGAGCATCGACTTTCTGGTAACGGACTGGAACATGCCGGGCATGACCGGTATCGATCTGCTGCGCCACGTGCGCGCTGATGAAAAACTGCGCAGCCTGCCTGTGCTGATGGTGACCGCTGAAGCCAAGCGTGAACAGATCATCGAAGCCGCCCAGGCCGGGGTCAACGGCTACGTGGTCAAGCCATTCACTGCACTGGCCTTGAAAGAGAAGATCGAAAAGATCTTCGAACGCATCGGTCATTGATGCTGCCACGGGGGAGCTATGGAGCATAAAGAATCATCGCAGGCCGACTTTGAGTCGACCCTGAAAAAACATGCTCATCAACTCGTCGAAAGCCTTGAAAGAGGCCAGTTCGGCGACGCGGTGCAGTTGATCCATGAGCTCAACCAGACCCGTGACCGCGGCCTGTACCAGGAAGTGGGCAAGCTCACCCGTGAGTTGCACAGTGCGATAGTCAATTTTCAGATTGACCCGCACATGCCCCAGGCCGAGGAAATCTCGCAGATCACGGATGCCACCGAACGCCTGTCCTACGTGGTCAGGCTGACTGAGGCGGCGGCCAACCGCACCATGGACCTGGTGGAAAACGCCACGCCTCTGGTCAACGGTATGGCCAGTGAAGCCAAGGCCCTGAGCACGGACTGGGGCCGGTTCATGCGTCGGGAAGTGGGCGCTGAGGAGTTTCGTGAGCTGGCGCGTCGGGTCGAGGGCTTTTTGTCCCGCAGCGAGCAGGAAAACCGCACGGTTTCCAGCAACCTCAATGACATTCTGCTGGCCCAGGATTACCAGGACCTCACCGGTCAGGTGATCAAGCGTGTGACCCAACTGGTCACCGAAGTGGAAAGCAACCTGCTCAAACTGGTGTTGATGGCGGGCCAGGTCGACCGGTTTGCCGGCATCGAACATGACCGCGCAGCGATCCTTTCTGAAAAAGATCCACAAAAACACCTCGCCAAGGGTGAAGGTCCGCAGATTCATGCCGATAAACGTGAAGACGTTGTATCCGGGCAAGACGACGTAGACGATTTGCTGTCCAGTTTAGGCTTCTAAGGAGCACACCCATGAGCTTCGGCGCCGATGAAGAAATCCTTCAGGATTTCCTTGTAGAGGCCGGCGAAATTTTAGAGCAACTGTCCGAACAACTGGTCGAGCTGGAAAGCCGACCGGATGATGCGAACCTGCTCAATGCAATTTTTCGCGGTTTTCATACTGTAAAAGGGGGCGCCGGCTTCCTCCAGCTCCACGAGCTGGTGGAGTGCTGTCACATCGCCGAGAACGTGTTCGACATCCTGCGCAAGGGTGAGCGACACGTCGACTCGGAACTGATGGACGTGATCCTGGAAGCACTGGACGCGGTCAACGGCATGTTCAGTGAAGTGCGCGAGCGCGCACCGATCACTGCCGCCACGCCGGAACTGCTGGCCGCCCTGGCGCGCCTGGCGGAACCTGCGGCCAACGCTCCCGTGGTGGAAGCGGTGGCTGAGCCGGTTGCCGAGCCTGCGGGCGACGTGACCGACAGCGAATTTGAACAACTGCTGGACTCGCTGAACGCCGTCAAGGCCGAAGCCGAAGCGCCGGCAGCCAGTGCGCCGGCCATGGTGCCGACCACCGAAGACATTACCGACGCCGAGTTCGAGTCGTTGCTCGACCAGTTGCACGGCAAGGGCCAGTTTGCCCCGGACGCGGTGGCCGCAGCGCCAGCGCCAACGGAAGCCGCGGCGCCCGTCAGCAATGAAATCACCGACGACGAATTTGAAGCGCTGCTGGACCAGTTGCACGGCAAAGGCTCGTTTGCCGCCGAGGCTCTGCCGGAAGTCGCCGCAACGGCCGCCGCGCCTGCGGCACCCGCTGCTGCGCCGGCCGCCGATGGACTGATCTCCGATCACGAATTCGAAGCCCTGCTGGATGAACTGCACGGCAAGGGCAAGTTCACCGAAGTGGTCGGCGCTGCTGCACCGGCTGCTGCCGCGGCTGTCGCAACACCGGCTCCTGCCGCCAAGGCTGCCGCGCCTGTCGCAGCGAAAGCGGCTCCGGCTCCGACTCCAGCACCGGCCCGGGCTGCCGCGGCTGCCCCGGCCCCGGACAAGCAACCGGCCAGTGAAGCCGAAACCACCGTGCGGGTTGATACCGCGCGCCTGGACGACATCATGAACATGGTCGGCGAACTGGTGCTGGTGCGTAACCGCCTGGTGCGCCTGGGCCTGAACAGTGGCGACGAGGCCATGCAAAAGGCCGTGTCGAACCTCGACGTGGTCACCGCAGACCTGCAGACCGCCGTCATGAAGACCCGGATGCAGCCGATCAAGAAAGTCTTCGGCCGTTTCCCGCGCCTGGTTCGCGACCTGGCACGCCAGCTCAAGAAAGAGATCAACCTGGAACTGGTGGGTGAAGAAACCGACCTCGACAAGAACCTTGTCGAGGCCCTGGCCGACCCGCTGGTCCACTTGGTGCGCAACGCGGTCGACCACGGTGTCGAGACGCCGGAAGAGCGCGAAGCCTCAGGCAAGAACCGCCAGGGCAAAGTGATCCTGGCGGCCGAACAGGAAGGCGACCATATCCTGCTGTCGATCACCGATGACGGCAAAGGCATGGACCCCACGGTACTGCGCAACATTGCAGTCAAGCGTGGGGTGATGGACAAGGACGCCGCCGACCGCCTCACCGACACCGAGTGCTACAACCTGATCTTCGCCCCGGGCTTCTCCACCAAGACCGAGATTTCCGACGTGTCGGGCCGTGGCGTGGGCATGGACGTGGTGAAGACCAAGATCAGCCAGCTCAACGGCTCGATCAACATCTACTCGACCAAGGGCCAGGGCTCGAAGATCGTCATCAAGGTGCCGTTGACCCTGGCGATCATGCCGACCCTGATGGTGATGCTGGGCAACCAGGCGTTCGCCTTCCCGCTGGTCAACGTCAACGAAATCTTCCACCTCGACCTGTCGCGCACCAACGTGGTGGACGGCCAGGAAGTGGTGATCGTGCGCGACAAGGCGTTGCCGCTGTTCTACCTCAAGCGCTGGCTGGTGGCTTCGGCCAAACATGAAGAGCAGCGCGAAGGCCATGTGGTGATTCTTTCCGTGGGCACCCAGCGTATCGGCTTCGTGGTCGATCAACTGGTGGGCCAGGAAGAAGTGGTCATCAAGCCTTTGGGCAAAATGCTGCAGGGAACCCCGGGCATGTCGGGTGCGACCATTACCGGTGACGGTCGGATCGCGCTGATTCTGGATGTTCCGAGCATGCTCAAGCGTTACGCCGCACGGCGTATTTGATTCGGCCCGGGCAGGGCGGTTGTCCCTCGCCCGGCCTAACGGAGTGTTTATGGTAGTCAAGGTCCTGGTGGTGGACGATTCGGGTTTCTTCCGCCGCCGCGTCTCGGAAATTCTTTCATCGGATTCCAATATCCAGGTGGTCGGCACGGCCACCAACGGCAAAGAGGCGATCGATCAGGCCCTGGCGCTCAAGCCGGACGTGATCACCATGGACTACGAGATGCCGATGATGGACGGCATCACGGCGGTGCGGCACATCATGCAGCGCTGCCCGACGCCGGTGTTGATGTTCTCTTCGCTGACCCACGAAGGCGCCCGGGTCACCCTGGATGCGCTGGATGCCGGCGCGGTGGACTTCCTGCCGAAGAATTTCGAAGACATCTCGCGCAACCCCGAGAAGGTCAAGCAGATGCTCTGCGAGAAGGTGCACAGCATCTCCCGCAGTAACCGTCGCAGCCTGTTCAGTGCGCCGGCGCCCGCTCCCGTTACGCCGCCACCGGCCGCCCCGAGCACCTTTGGTCGCCCGGCGCCGGCACCGGTTGCGCGCCCGGCCGCCGCCCCGGTGCGTACGGCTGCGCCCGCCGCACATTCACCTGCGCCCAAGCGCAAGGCCTACAAACTGGTGGCCATCGGTACGTCCACCGGCGGCCCGGTGGCCTTGCAGCGGGTGTTGACCCAATTGCCGGCCAACTTCCCGGCGCCGATCGTGTTGATCCAGCACATGCCGGCCGCGTTCACCAAGGCGTTCGCCGAGCGCCTGGACAAGCTGTGCCGCATCAGCGTCAAGGAAGCCGAGGATGGCGACATCCTGCGTCCGGGTCTGGCGCTGCTGGCCCCCGGTGGCAAGCAGATGATGGTCGATGGCCGGGGTGCGATCAAAATCCTGCCGGGTGACGAACGCCTGAACTACAAGCCGTGTGTGGATATCACCTTCGGTTCCGCGGCCAAATCCTACGGCGACAAAGTTTTGGCGGTGGTGTTGACCGGCATGGGCGCCGATGGCCGTGAAGGCGCGCGCCTGCTCAAGCAGGGCGGCAGCGCGATCTGGGCCCAGGATGAAGCCAGCTGCGTGATCTATGGCATGCCCATGGCCATCGTCAAGGCCGACCTGGCCGACGCCGTCTACAGCCTGGACGACATCGGCAAGCACCTGGTGGAGGCTTGCCTCTGATGGATGTATTGAGCCTGATTGGCATCATCATGGCGTTTGTCGCGATTATCGGCGGCAACTACCTCGAAGGCGGCCACCTGGGCGCCCTGGCCAACGGCCCGGCGGCGTTGATCGTGATCGGCGGCACCGTGGGCGCGGCGTTGTTGCAGTCGCCCATGAGTTCGTTCAAGCGCGCGATGCAGATCCTCATCTGGATTATCTTCCCGCCGCGTGTCGACTTGCCGGGCGGCATCGACCGCGTGGTCAACTGGAGCCTCACGGCGCGCAAGGAAGGCCTGCTCGGGCTGGAAGGCGTGGCCGATGCCGAGCCCGACAGCTACGCACGCAAAGGCCTGCAACTGCTGGTGGACGGCGCCGAGCCGGAAGCGATTCGCAGCATCCTCGAAGTGGACTTCTACACCCAGGAAAGCCGCGACATCAACGCTGCCAAAGTCTTTGAAAGCATGGGCGGCTACGCGCCGACCATCGGCATCATCGGTGCGGTGATGGGCTTGATCCACGTGATGGGCAACCTGGCCGATCCGTCGCAACTGGGCAGCGGGATTGCCGTGGCGTTCGTCGCCACCATCTACGGCGTGGCCAGTGCCAACCTGGTGTTGTTGCCGGTGGCCAGCAAGCTCAAGTCGATCGCCCTGCGCCAGTCGCGTTATCGCGAGATGTTGCTCGAAGGCATCCTCTCGATTGCCGAGGGTGAAAACCCGCGCTCCATCGAATTGAAGCTCCAGGGCTTCATGGATTGATGGGAGGTATTTGTTGTGAGCCGTCGCCGCCGCGAGCCTGAAGAACACGTCAACCATGAACGCTGGCTGGTGTCCTACGCCGACTTCATTACGTTGCTGTTCGCGTTTTTTGTGGTGATGTACTCCATTTCCTCGATCAACGAAGGCAAGTACAAAGTCATTTCCCAGGCGCTGATTGGCGTATTCAACGACGCTGACCGCGCCCTCAAGCCGATACCCATTGGCGAAGAACGCCCCAAGACCGTGACCCCGGCCAAGCCGCTGGTCAACGACAGCGATGAAACCGCCGCCGGCATCGGTGGCACCAGCGACCCGCTGAAAAGCATCGCCGATAACATCAGCGCGGCCTTTGGCGACCTGATCAGCTCCAACCAGATGACCGTGCGCGGCAATGAGTTGTGGGTCGAGATCGAGCTCAATTCCAGCCTGCTGTTCGCCAGTGCCGATGCAATGCCCAGCGACCAGGCGTTTACCATCATCGACAAGGTGGCGGCGATCCTGAAGCCGTTTGAAAACCCGGTCCACGTTGAAGGCTTTACCGATAACCTGCCGATCAGTACCGCGCAGTACCCGACCAACTGGGAGCTGTCTTCGGCCCGGGCGGCGAGTATTGTACGAATGCTCGCGATGCAGGGTGTGAACCCCGGGCGCCTGGCGTCGGTGGGTTACGGCGAGTTCCAGCCGGTGGCCAATAACGCCACGGCGGAAGGCCGTGCGCGCAACCGTCGGGTGGTGCTGGTGGTGTCGCGCAACCTGGACGTGCGCCGCAGCCTGACCGGTACCGGCACTGCCAATGCAACACCGGATGCCGCCTTGAAGCGGGCTGGCACACAAACTGCACCAGCGCCCGTAAAGGCGCCGGTTCGCGGGAGTGCCGTCAATTCTCCGTCACCGGCTCTATAACCCCATGCAATTTCTCGGTCGAGCCTGTGCCTGCCGGGAGGAACAATCCGAATGAGAGTCTGGGCAGTTGCCAATCAAAAGGGTGGTGTCGGTAAAACCACCACGTCCATCGCCTTGGCCGGCTTGCTGGCCGAGGCCGGCAAGCGTGTGGTCGTGGTCGACCTGGACCCCCACGGCTCCATGACCAGCTATTTCGGCTATGACCCGGATGCCCTGGAACACAGTTGCTACGACCTGTTCCTGCACAAGGGCAGCGTGCCGGCCGACTTGCCGGGGCAACTGTTGCTGCCTACCAGCAATGAAAAGATCTCGCTGTTGCCGTCCAGCACCGCCCTGGCCACCCTTGAGCGCCAGTCGCCGGGGCAGAGCGGCCTGGGCCTGGTGATCGCCAAGACCCTGGCGCAGCTGTGGCAGGACTTCGACTACGCGATCATCGACAGCCCGCCGTTGCTCGGCGTGCTGATGGTCAACGCCCTGGCCGCCAGCCAACAGCTGGTGATCCCGGTGCAGACCGAGCACCTGGCCGTCAAGGGCCTGGAGCGCATGGTCAGCACCCTGGCGATGATCAACCGCTCGCGCAAGCAAGCGCTGCCGTTCAGCATCGTGCCGACCCTGTTTGACCGCCGTACCCAGGCGTCCCTCGGCACCTTGCGGGTATTGCGCGATGCTTATCCGGACACCATCTGGCAAGGCTACATCCCGGTGGACACGCGCCTGCGGGATGCGAGCCGGGCAGGGCTGACGCCGTCGCAGTTCGACGGCAAGAGCCGTGGGGTGCTGGCGTATCGGGCGTTGCTCAAGCACCTGTTGTCCCAGCAACTTGTGGCGCAGGTGGCGTGATGGTCATAAACAGCCCTGTAGGAGCCTGGCTTGCCAGCGATGCAGACGCCGCGGTTTTCCTGACCAAACCGGCTCTCGATTCAAGTCCGGACACTCACAGGCCGATAACCTCTGAATACAGGGTTGATGGGGCTTGCGCGTGGGCATACAGATGAACCGTCCCGTTGATTTCAAGACACGGCCGCAACTGGCGCTGGAGTCCTACCTGGACGCTTTGCTCCAGGACGCCACCGAGGACATGCCGGAGCCGATTCTGATCCTCGATGAAGTCATCGAGCCTGAACCTGCTGCCCTGGACGAGTTTCAGCTGGCGGTCCTGGAAGAACAGGCCCGTGATGCGTTGGTCGTTCCCGTAGCAGTTCCTGTACCGGTTGCTGTGCCCGTCGAGCCTGTGGTGATTGCGCCTGTAGTGGTGGAGCCGGTGGTTGAGGTTCACCTCCCGCCGAGCATCACGCCGCCGCCGGTACAGGGCGACGGTCGCCCGGTGTGGGCTGCGGAGCCGTTCGAATGTTTGCTGTTCGATGTCGCCGGGCTGACCCTGGCGGTGCCGCTGGTGTGCCTGGGGTCGATCTACTCCCTGGAAGGCCAGGAGTTGACGCCGTTGTTCGGCCAGCCGGATTGGTTCCTCGGGATCCTGCCGAGCCAGCAGGGCAACTTGAAGGTATTGGACACCGCGCGTTGGGTGATGCCCGACCGCTACCGCGATGACTTCCGCCAGGGCCTGCAATACGTTATTTCGGTCCAGGGCTACGAGTGGGGGCTGGCGGTGCATCAGGTCAGCCGCTCATTGCGCCTGGACCCGAACGAAATCAAATGGCGCAGCCACCGGGGCCAGCGGCCATGGCTGGCGGGCACTGTGATCGAACACATGTGCGCGTTGCTGGATGTCGCCGAACTGGCGGAGTTGATTGCCAGCGGCGCGGTAAAAGCCATGCCGCTGAACAAACGCACTTGATAACAAGCAGCAGCGCTACGGCGCTGCCCAAGAACACACACCGTAACCAACGGTATTTGAAGGGGTCTGGAGTATGAACAAGTCAGTGTCCGCACAAGGTCTGGTGGATGATCCAATCCTGCAATGGGTCACCTTCAAGCTGGACAACGAGTCCTATGGCATCAACGTGATGCGTGTGCAGGAAGTGCTGCGCTACACCGAAATCGCTCCGGTTCCGGGTGCCCCAAGCTATGTGCTGGGCATCATCAACCTGCGCGGCAACGTGGTGACCGTGATCGACACCCGCCAGCGTTTTGGCCTGGTGCCGACCGAAGTCAACGACAACACCCGCATCGTGATCATCGAAGCCGACAAGCAAGTGGTCGGGATCATGGTCGACAGCGTGGCGGAAGTGGTTTACCTGCGCCAATCCGAAGTCGAGACTGCGCCGAACGTCGGCAACGAAGAATCGGCCAAGTTCATCCAGGGTGTCTGCAACAAGAACGGCGAACTGCTGATTCTGGTTGAGCTGGACAAGATGATGAGCGAAGAAGAGTGGCAGGACCTGGAGAATATCTGATTGTTTCTTGAGGTAGCGGTGATCGTCCTGGCCATCCTTTGGGCCGGGACCCTGGGCTTCCTGCTGCGTTATGTTCGCCAGCAACGGGAATTGGCCACTCGACAAGTCGAGCGCGACGCTGTGCGCGACCGGCGGATCCTGGAGCTGGCCAAGCGGGTCGACCACTTCCAGCAAAGTGCGGTGCGTGTGGGTGATGAAGTGCACGAGCTGCGTTCGGTGCTGGCGCCGTTGCCGGACAAGCTGTCGGCACTCGAGCAGCGTGACCCGTCGAGCCTCTCATTCGCCCAGGCGGCGAAGCTGGTGGGCATGGGCGCCACGGTGGATGAGCTGACCCAGTCCTGCGGGTTGACCCAGGCTGAAGCGCAGTTGATGAGCCGGTTGCACAAGGACAGCTGAAGGTTACGAGCTGCAAGCGCTATTGCTTGCAGCTTATAGCCGGTGCCGGTTGCTCAGCCATTCGGCCATGGTCGAGTCCTCCAAAGCATATTCACCACGGTTGGCTTTCCAGACCAACTCCTTCTCCCGCAGCACTTCCAGTGCTTTCTGCACGTTTGGTGTGCTGGCGTTCGGCTCGACCTGGGCCTGTTCCAGCTTGCGGTTCACATCCTGGAAGGTTTTCTCCGCAAAAGGCGAGAACGCCTGCTTGCCCAGGGTTCGTTCGCCCATCACTTCAAGTACCGCCTGTTGCAGCGGCGAGAGGTCGTTGTAGGCGCTCTCGTAATCGCTCCAGATGCCGGCCTGGTGATTGAGTGCCCCGGTCCTCAGCAACTCGCCAAGGTTGCTGGCTTCGCCAAGACCCACGCTCACTTCGGTCAGTAGTTTGTTGAGCATTTCCGGGCGCCGGCCAACGAGCTGGAAGGCATAGTCCATGTCCTCCAGGTTGAACTGGTTGGTCGCGGCCAGGCGCTGGTTCCAGAGGTCCGTCACAAACTCGACGAAATCCCGGCTCAACAGCGGGAACGGCGTGATGTGGGCGCCGAAGAACGGTTGTTTGCTCTTGAGTACCAGGTTGGCCAGTTTGTCCCGGCTGGAGCCGGTGAAGACCAGGCGCAGGCCATCGGCCGTGCTGCTGCCGTTGAGATGATCCCGTGCCGCCTTGAGGGCGAACATGGCGTTCACCCCACCTTCGCTGTTGAGGGCGTGCTGGGCTTCGTCCACGATCAGCACGATCATTTGCCCCGAGACCTGGTGCAGCACGTCCAGGGCGTGGCTGAGCGTGGTGCCGGCGGGCAGTTGAGGCTTGGTGAAATCCCAACTCAAGGTGCGCAGCAGGCTGATCTTGTCGATACCGGCCTTCTTGGCCGCTTTGCTCACTGCGCTTTCGAACTCGCCCAGGGCTTTGCCGATGGCGCCGGAGATCAGTTCGGCGGGGTCGACTTCGCGGTTCATCCACAGGTCCACGTACACCGGCAGCCAGCCCCGGGCCTTGCACTCAGGGATAAGGTCGTTGCGCAGGAACGTACTCTTGCCGGTACGGCGCGGAGCCGCGAGGAACATGCCGGAGCTGTAGTCGGCAAATGACTCGCCTGCCAGATCACGGGCGAGCGCTTCGGCGAGTAGCTTTCGACTGAGAATCGGGCGGGTAGGGCTCATGGGTTTATCCTGAACTATCGGGTTCGAGATAATCTATACCTCGAAAGATATAATTGCTATACACCACCCACCGCAACTGATCATTCCCACGCTCTGCGTGGGAATGCATCCCGTGACGCTCCGCGTCACCCCTGCGCAAGACTTGAACGTTGCAGCGCCAGTTGGACGCGGAGCGTCCGAGGCGGCGTTCCCACGCAGAGCGTGGGAACGATCAGCCGGCTCCCACCTTAATAATCGTCGCCTCTTTCCGTCACATCCCGCTCCACCGGCCCCGCGTCCGGGTCGTAGCCCACCGGGAACTTGCCCTTCAGCGTCCAGGCAAACGCGAGGATCTCGGCGACGGTGCGGTACAACTCTTCCGGGATGCTGTCGCCCAACTCCATGCGTGCCAGTAATTTGACCAGCTCGGCATTTTCGTAAATCGGGACTTCGTTCTCCCGGGCCAGCTTGAGGATGGCTTCGGCCAGGGCATCGTCGCCCTTGGCGGTCAGGGTCGGCGCTTGTTGCCCGTCGTATTTGAGGGCGATGGCCTGGCGGGGCGGGTTGGGGTTTTTCATGCGGTTTCATCCACCCAGCGTTGTTCAAGCCCGGTTTTCGGGCCCCGTGGCGGGGTGCCGAGGTGGCAGTCGAGGTCGCCGACGTTGAGTCCCGACGACACCAGGCGCTCGCGCAGGCTGCCCAGGTGGCTTTCGATCAGGCTGGCGGTGAAGGGCCGGGTCGCCCACAACTGGCTCGACAGTTTGCCCTGGCTCAGTTGCGCCTGGACCTGCAACGGGCCGAGCGGCTCCATGTCGAGCGCCATTTCCACGCGCCAGAGCATTTGCTTGGGATCCTTGCTGTCCTTGCGTTCCGGCTGTTCCTTGTCGGGCGCCGGTTCTTCCCGCTGGAACTTGACCTGCAACGGCACGATGTCCTGCAAGGTGCGCATGGGGATTTCCAGCTGCCAGGTGGTCAAGAGCTTGCCGTCGGCGGTGGTACCGGTCTGCTCCAGGCTCGACAGCTGATGGCTTTGCAGGCGGGAGATGGCCCCGGCGGCCAGGCGCAGCAGGTTTTCCAGGTCACTTTCACCTTCCAGGCGTTGCATCAGCCGATCGGGCAGCGGAAAGCCTGCGGGCGCCTGCCTGGCGCCGACCTGGCCGAGGGTGCCCAGCGGGCTGCGTACGAAGCTGGGCAGCAACTGCGCCAGGGTGTTGGCAGCGAGGATCGCATTCAGATTGGTGCTGGCGGGCAGGGATGGCAGCAGGTCGGCGACGAAGCGCAGCAGCGCGCCTTTCATGTCCAGCGGCGGTATCTGCGGGTTTTGCCCGGCCAGCAACTTGGCTTCGAGGAAGGTCCCGCTGTTCTGGATCAGTTGCGCCAGCACCTTGGGGTTGCTGGCCTGGGCCAGGTCGGGCAGGCCGGCGAGCAAACGCTCGGCGGCGGCGCGCAGGTCGGCCCCGGTGCTGTCGCTGCTGGTCGCCGGCAGGCTTTGCAGCGCGGTGAACACCACGTCCAGCGAGCCCTGGCGGCTTTGCTGGGTGGACAGTTGCTGGGCCACGGCCAATTGGTCCTGGCGCCCGCTCAGCGGTACAAAGCTCAAGGTCTGCGCACTTTGCACCACGGCGCTGAGCAGGCTGCCGACGCGCAAGGGCTGCGGGCTTTCGACGGTCAGGGTCGCGCCGCTGAGGACGTTATTGAGCACCGACACCAGTGAGCGATACACCACCGGCTGGTTGGCGCCCTGTGGCAGCGCCTGGGTGGTCAGCACCTTGCCTTGCAGCAGGGTGCCCACCGGTAACTGGCTGGTGTCGATACGCGTCAGCGCGGCGACGCTGGAACTCAGGGCCTGCTGCAGGCTGATGGACAAATTGCCCGACGGCGTCTGGCTGACTTCCACCTGGGTACCCAGCGGCAGCGGCTGGCTGCTGCTGGCCTGCACCAGGGTTTGCCGGCCGCCTTCCAGGGTCAGCTTGAGCAGCAACTGAAATGCATCGCCGCCTTGTTTCAGTGCCAGCACCTCGGCATTTACGGTTTTTCCGGGGTCGATCAGGCCGGTCTGCGGCTCCAGCAGTTTCAGCAACTCGCCCGCTGCAGGCGCGGGCGCAGGCCCGGCCGGAAGCGTCGGGGGGAGCGTGGGAAGATTGATCTCACCGGTCATCGTGCGCGCCGTCTCAGGGGAAATTGCCCTCTTTAGAGTAGGGCATCACATGTATAATGCCGCCCGTCTTCAAAGAGAGCGTTAAAAACAACACAACTGATTGATCCAGCTCTCTAAAAACGGTCGCCAAAGCAGTTAATGTGCATCTCTTTAACGGCCGTTCCACCGCCGACTTGAACCGTAAAGGCCCGCGATCTCTTGACCAGCCCTCTTCTAGAAGCCGTAGCGCTCGCCTGTGAACGTGACCTGCGGATGCTGTTCGAACACCTCGAACTGCGTCTGGCGGGCGGCGACATGGTGCAGGTCAGCGGCCCCAACGGCAGCGGCAAGACCAGCCTGTTACGCCTGCTGGCCGGTCTGATGCAGCCGACGGCGGGGGAAGTGCGGCTCAACGGCAAACCGTTGCACGAGCAGCGCACCGAGCTGGCGCGCAACCTGATCTGGATCGGCCACGCCGCCGGAATCAAGGATGTGCTTACCGCTGAAGAAAACCTCAGTTGGCTCAGCGCCCTGCATCATCCCGCCAGCCGCGAGGCGATCTGGCAGGCGCTGGCCGCGGTTGGCCTCAAGGGTTTCGAAGACGTTCCCTGCCACACCCTGTCCGCCGGCCAGCAGCGCCGCGTGGCCCTGGCCCGTTTGTATCTCGACGGCCCGCCGCTATGGATTCTCGACGAACCCTTCACCGCCCTCGACAAACAAGGCGTTGCCCAATTGGAAGAACACCTTGCCGCGCACTGCGAGCAGGGCGGCATGGTTGTCCTGACCACTCACCACACCTTGACGCGCATGCCTGCCGGTTACCGCGACCTCGACCTGGGCCGGTGGGCGGTATGAGCGTATTTGCCCTGTTGGTCGCCCGCGAAGCGCGGTTACTCTGTCGCCGTCCGGCCGAATTGGCCAACCCGCTGGTGTTCTTCGCGATTGTGATTGCGCTGTTCCCGTTGGCGGTGGGCCCCGAGACTAAACTGTTGCAAACCTTGTCTCCGGGACTGGTCTGGGTGGCGGCGCTTTTGTCAGTCCTGCTCTCGCTGGACGGGCTGTTTCGCAGTGATTTTGAAGACGGTTCCCTCGAACAGTGGGTCCTTTCGTCGCACCCCCTGCCACTTCTGGTATTGGCCAAGGTACTGGCACACTGGGCGTTTTCCGGCCTGGCGCTGGTATTGCTCGCGCCGCTGCTGGCGATGATGCTGGGGTTGCCCACCGAATGCCTGCCGGTGTTGCTCCTTTCCTTGTTGCTTGGCACGCCGGTTCTCAGTCTACTGGGCGCCGTAGGTGCGGCACTGACCGTCGGTTTGAAACGCGGTGGCCTGTTGTTGGCCCTGCTGATCTTGCCTTTGTATATCCCGGTGTTGATCCTGGGCAGCGGCGCGCTGCAAGCCGCGCTCCAGGGCATGCCGGCGACCGGTTACCTCCTGTGGCTTGGCAGCCTGGCCGCCCTGGCGGTAACCCTGACACCCTTTGCTATAGCGGCTGGCCTGAAGATCAGCGTCGGCGAATAATGAGGTCTGGTTAAGCGATAGAACCTTAACCAGTAAAGACCCTAAGCTTCTCGCAACGACGAGAAGCAACCGTGATGGAAACAGCATGAACTGGACCTGGTTTCACAAGCTCGGCTCGCCCAAATGGTTTTACGGCATCAGTGGCAAACTGCTGCCGTGGTTGAGCATCGCCGCGGTATTGCTGATCGGCATCGGCCTGGTCTGGGGCCTGGCCTTCGCGCCGCCGGACTATCAGCAAGGCAACAGCTTTCGCATCATCTACATCCACGTGCCTGCCGCGATGCTGGCCCAGTCCTGCTACGTGATGCTGGCGGTGTGCGGCATCGTCGGCCTGGTGTGGAAGATGAAGCTGGCGGACGTCGCCCTGCAATGCGCCGCGCCCATCGGTGCCTGGATGACCGCCGTGGCGCTGGTCACCGGCGCGATCTGGGGCAAGCCGACCTGGGGTTCGTGGTGGGTATGGGATGCGCGACTCACCTCGATGCTGATCCTGCTGTTCCTGTACTTCGGCCTGATTGCCCTGGGCAACGCCATCAGCAACCGTGACAGCGCCGCCAAGGCCTGCGCGGTGCTGGCGATCGTCGGCGTGATCAACATCCCGATCATCAAATACTCGGTGGAGTGGTGGAACACCCTGCACCAGGGCGCCACCTTCACCCTCACCGAAAAGCCGGCAATGCCCGTGGAAATGTGGGCGCCGCTGCTGCTGATGGTGCTGGGGTTCTACTGTTTTTTTGGCGCCGTGCTGCTGCTGCGCATGCGCCTCGAAGTGCTCAAGCGTGAAGCCCGCACCAGTTGGGTCAAGGCCGAAGTGCAAAACAGCCTGGGAGCCCGTGGATGAGCTTCAACTCTTTCAGTGATTTTCTCGCCATGGGCCATCACGCCCTGTACGTCTGGACGGCCTATGGCATTTGCCTGGCGGTGCTGGCCCTCAACGTCGCCGCGCCGATCCTGGCCCGCAAGCGTTACCTGCAACAAGAGGCGCGTCGTTTGCGCCGGGAGACCGAAAAGTGAATCCGCTGCGTAGAAAGCGTCTGTTGATCATCCTGGCCATCATGGCCGGTGTCGGCATTGCCGTGACCCTGGCCCTGAGCGCCCTGCGGGAGAACATCAACCTGTTCTACACCCCGACCCAGATCGCCAACGGCGAAGCGCCGCTGGACACCCGAATCCGTGCCGGTGGCATGGTCGAGAAAGGCTCGTTGCAACGCTCCGGCGACTCCCTGGACGTCAAGTTCATCGTCACCGACTTCAACAAGTCCGTGACCATCACCTACCGCGGCATCCTCCCGGACCTGTTCCGCGAAGGGCAGGGCATCGTTGCCCTCGGCAAGCTCAACGCCGACGGCGTGGTAGTGGCCGACGAAGTGCTGGCCAAGCACGATGAAAAATACATGCCGCCGGAAGTCACCAAGGCCCTCAAAGACAGCGGCCAATCCGCCCCGACCCCTGCCAAGGAGGGCTAAGTCATGACGTCCGCACTGTTTATTCCGGAGTTGGGCCAACTGGCGATGATCCTCGCCCTGTGCTTTGCCATCGTCCAGGCCGTGGTCCCGTTGCTGGGCGCCTGGCGCGGTGACCGCCTGTGGATGAGCCTGGCCCAGCCGGCTGCCTGGGGCCAGTTCGCCTTTCTGGTGTTCGCCTTCGGTTGCCTGACCTACGCCTTCATGACCGACGACTTTTCTGTCGCCTACGTCGCCAATAACTCCAACAGCGCCTTACCCTGGTACTACAAGTTCAGCGCCGTGTGGGGCGCCCACGAAGGTTCGTTGCTGCTGTGGGCATTGATCCTCGGCGGCTGGACCTTTGCCGTCTCGATCTTCTCCCGCCAACTGCCGCAGGTGATGCTGGCCCGGGTGCTGGCGGTGATGGGCATGATCAGCATCGGCTTCCTGCTGTTCCTGATCATGACCTCCAACCCGTTCACCCGCATCCTGCCGCAGATCCCGGTCGACGGGCACGACCTCAACCCGCTGCTGCAGGACATCGGCCTGATCGTGCACCCGCCGATGCTCTACATGGGCTACGTCGGTTTCTCGGTCGCCTTCGCCTTCGCCATCGCCGCCTTGCTCGGCGGGCGTCTCGATGCCGCCTGGGCGCGCTGGTCGCGGCCGTGGACCATCGTCGCCTGGGCATTCCTCGGCATCGGCATCACCCTGGGCTCGTGGTGGGCCTACTACGAACTCGGCTGGGGCGGCTGGTGGTTCTGGGACCCGGTGGAAAACGCCTCCTTCATGCCCTGGCTGGTGGGCACCGCGCTGATTCACTCGCTGGCAGTCACGGAAAAACGCGGCGTGTTCAAAAGCTGGACCGTGTTGCTGGCCATCGCCGCGTTTTCCCTGAGCCTGCTGGGTACGTTCCTGGTGCGTTCCGGCGTACTGACCTCGGTGCACGCGTTTGCCTCCGACCCGGAGCGCGGCGTGTTCATCCTGATCTTCCTGCTGTTCGTGGTCGGCGGTTCGCTGACGCTGTTCGCCCTGCGTGCGCCAGTGGTCAAGAGCCACGTGGGCTTCAACCTCTGGTCCCGGGAAACCCTGCTGCTGGGTAATAACCTGGTGCTGGTGGTGGCGGCCTCGATGATTCTGCTCGGTACCCTGTACCCGCTGGTGCTGGATGCCCTGAGCGGCGCCAAGCTGTCCGTCGGCCCGCCGTACTTCAACGCGCTGTTCATCCCCTTGATGGCGCTGCTGATGGTGGTGATGGCGGTCGGCGTACTGGTGCGCTGGAAAGACACCCCGGTGAAATGGCTGGTGGGCATGCTCACCCCGGTACTGCTGGGCAGCGCCGCACTGGCCGTGATCGCCGGTATTGCCTACGGCGACTTCAACTGGGCCGTGCTTGCCACCTTCATGCTCGCGGCCTGGGTATTGCTGGCCGGTGTACGCGACCTGATCGACAAGACCCGCCACAAAGGTTTGATCAAAGGCTTGCCGTCCATGACCCGCAGTTACTGGGGCATGCAGGTCGCCCACATCGGCATCGCCGTGTGCGCCCTGGGTGTGGTGTTGTCCAGCCAGAACAGCGCCGAGCGCGACCTGCGCCTGGCCCCCGGCGAGTCCATGGACCTGGCTGGTTACCACTTCATTTTCGAAGGCGCCAAGCACTTCGAAGGCCCCAACTTCACCTCCGACAAAGGCACCGTACGCGTTGTGCGCAACGGCAAGGAAGTGGCGGTGCTGCACCCGGAAAAACGCCTGTACACCGTACAAAGCTCGATGATGACCGAAGCCGGGATCGACGCCGGTTTCACCCGCGACCTCTACGTCGCCCTGGGTGAGCCGTTGGGCGATGGCGCCTGGGCCGTGCGGGTCCACGTCAAACCGTTTGTGCGCTGGATCTGGTTCGGCGGCCTGCTCACCGGCTTCGGTGGTTTGCTGGCAGCGATGGACCGGCGCTACCGGGTCAAGGTCAAGAGCCGAGTGCGTGAAGCCCTCGGCCTGCAAGGAGCGCCAGTATGAAGCGTTGGTTGATGGTGTTACCGCTGGCGGCGTTCCTGGTGGTGGCGGTGTTCCTGTATCGCGGGCTGTACCTGGACCCGGCCGAGTTGCCGTCGGCCATGATCGGCAAGCCATTCCCGGCGTTCTCGCTGCCGACGGTGCAGGGCGACAAGACCCTGACCCAGGCTGATTTGCTGGGCAAACCGGCACTGGTCAACGTGTGGGGCACCTGGTGCATTTCCTGCCGCGTGGAGCATCCGGTGCTGAACAAGCTGGCGGAGAAGGGCGTGGTGATCTACGGCATCAACTACAAGGACGACAATGCTGCCGCCCTGAAGTGGCTGGCTGAATTCCACAACCCGTACCAGCTGGATATCCGCGACGAAGACGGCAACCTCGGGCTGAACCTTGGTGTGTACGGCGCTCCGGAAACCTTCTTCATCGACGCCAAGGGCGTGATCCGCGACAAGTACGTGGGCGTGATCGACGAAGTGGTGTGGCGCGAGCAACTGGCCGCCAAGTACCAGGCGCTGGTGGACGAGGCCAAGCCATGAAGCGTTGGTTAGCCGCCGCGGTATTGGGCTTGAGCATGGTCGGCGTGGCCCACGCCGCCATCGACACTTACGAATTTGCCAAGGACGGAGACCGCGAGCGTTTTCGCGAACTGACCAAGGAGCTGCGCTGCCCCAAGTGCCAGAACCAGGACATCGCCGACTCCAACGCACCGATCGCCGCCGACCTGCGCAAAGAGATTTTCCGCATGCTCGGCGAGGGCAAGGACAATCAGCAGATCATCGACTTCATGGTCGACCGCTACGGTGACTTCGTGCGCTACAAGCCGGCGCTCACCGGCAAGACAGCGCTGCTGTGGTTCGGCCCCGCCGGGTTGTTGCTCACAGGCTTAGTCGTTATGGCGGTGATTGTGCGCCGCCGTCGTGTCGCCCCGGCCGATGGCTCGGACTCGCTTTCCGTCGATGAGCGTCAACGCCTCGACCAACTGCTGGACAAAAAAACTGATGATTGATTTCTGGCTCGCAGCAGGTCTGCTGCTTCTGATTGCCTTGAGTTTCCTGCTGATCCCGGTGTTACGCGGCCGCCGTGCCCAGCGTGAAGAGGATCGCACTGCATTGAACGTGGCGCTGTACCAGGAACGCGTGGCGGAACTGCAAACCCAGCAGACCGAAGGCGTGCTGGATGCGGCCCAGCTGGACAGCGGGCGCGCTGAAGCGGCCCGTGAGTTGCTGGCGGATACCGAGGGTGTGGAAAAGCCCCGGGAATCGCGCCTCGGCAAACCGTTGCCGTTGCTCGCGGCGTTTCTGGTGCCGGTGCTGGGCGTGGCGCTGTACCTGCATTACGGTGCCAGCGACAAGGTCGAACTGACCCGCGAATTCTCCCAGCCGCCGGTGTCCATGGAAGACATGACCCGCCGCCTGGAGCGCGCCGCAGCGGCCCAGCCGGATTCGCCGGAAGGCCTGTACTTCCTCGGTCGCGCCTACATGGCCCAGGACCGTTCCGCTGATGCGGCGAAAATCTTCGAGCGCACCGTGGCCCTGGCCGGTCGCCAGCCCGAGTTGCTCGGCCAGTGGGCCCAGGCCCAGTACTTTGCCGACAACAAACAGTGGTCGCCCAAGGTCCAGGCCCTGACCGACGAAGCACTGAAACTCGACCCGAAGGAAGTCACCAGCCTCGGCCTGCTGGGCATCGCCGCCTTTGAAGGCCAGCGTTACCAGGAAGCGATCGACTACTGGAACCGCCTGCTGGCGCAACTGCCACCGGACGACAATTCCCGTGCCGCGCTGCAAGGCGGGATCGACCGGGCCGCCGAGAAGCTCAAGGAGAGCGGCGGCAGCGTGGCGCCCGTGAAGGCAGAAAAACAGATACAAGTGCGGGTGGACCTGGCCGCCGATGTGAAGGCCAAGGCCTTGCCGACCGACAGCGTGTTCATCTTCGCCCGCGCCGTCAAAGGCCCGCCGGCGCCATTGGCGGCCAAGCGCGTGACCGTGGCCGACCTGCCGATCACCGTCGAGCTGGGCGACAGCGACGCGATGATGCCGCAGTTGAAACTGTCCAACTTTCCCGAAGTCCAACTGGTTGCGCGCATATCCCGGGCAGGTGTTCCCACAGCTGGCGAGTGGATCGGCCGCAGCCAACCCCTGGCCAGCAGCACCACTGCGCTGCAGCAGCTGACCATCGACAGTCCGGACCAATAATTCGAGGAAATGCCCATGACCGCTATCGCACGTATCACCCTGCTCAGCCTGGTACTGGGGTTGAGTGCTTGTGCGGTCCATCGGCCTCCGTCGCCTACCGGGCCGACTATTCCACCGACAGGGCCGTCGACCCAGCCGAGCACACAGCCAGGCACCCAGCCCTCGGGCCCAGTGATCAAACCGTCGAAGCCGGTGCCGAGCTCCTCGCCGACCTTCGCACCGCCACCGGGTGCGGCCAGCCACTGGGACGGAAAGATGCAGGTGTACGTGCTGGACGAACAGCCGGATACGTTCTACCGCCAGCGCACCTACTACCGCTGGAGCAACGGCTGGAGCCGGTCCATCAGCCCGAACGGGCCTTGGGAAGAGACCGATGTCCATGGCGTACCGCCGGGGTTGAGCAAGCAGTACGCGCAATGAAAAAAGGCGACCTTCGGGTCGCCTTTTTCATGGCTGGTTTGGAATACAGTCCACCCAACAACAAAGCTCAAATGTGGGAGCGGGCTTGCTCGCGAATACGGCGTGTCAGCCAACAAATCGGGCACTGATATACCGTATTCGCGAGCAAGCCCGCTCCCACATTTTGAATCTCGTTTGATTTGAAATTACGCCAGCTCCTCAGTCTGCCTGGGCGCGCTTGTCCAGTGGACCACCCCGGCAATCACCCCCAGCATCACCCCAAACTCCACAATCCCCATCCAGCCCAACCGCGCCATTAACCAGCCGCTGACTGTCGCCCCCACCGCACCGCCAAAAAACGTCGCCGTCATGTACAAACTATTGATGCGGCCCTGGGCTTTCGGGTCCACCGCAAACGCCCGGGTCTGGTTGGAAACCAAGCCCGACTGCACGCCGATATCCAGCACGATCACCCCCAGCACCAGCAAGATAATCGAAGTCTCGGCACCCGCCAGCAGCAGGAACGCCAAGGTCACAATCCCGATACTCGCCCCAATCACCTTGCGCGAACCCAGCCTGTCGGAAGCCCGCCCACCGAGCGACGCCGCCAACGCACCCGCCGCACCGATAATCCCGAAGCCACCGGCCCAGGCACTGCCCAATTGCCATGGCCCATGAGCCAACAGTGCTGCCAGATTCACCCAAAACGCATTGAAGCAAGCCCACAACAACGCCTGCACCATCATTGATTGGCGAATCGGGCTGTTGTCGCGCATCAGCGGCCACAGCGAAGCCAGCAGGCGAGGGTAGGACAGGTTGGTGCTCGGCACGCCTTGTGGCAGCAGCCTGGCGGCACCGATCCACACCGGGATCATGAAGGCCGCCTCCATCGCGTACACCGCCCGCCAGCCATAAGCCTCACCGACTACGCCGGCGATCGTGCGCCCGAGCAGGATGCCGACCATGATCCCGCTGACCACCGTGCCCACATTGCGCCCGCGTTCGTGGGGCTGCGACATCACCGCCGCGAATGGCACCAGTTGCTGCGGTACACAGCTCACAATCCCCAAGCCGAAAGACGCCCCGATCAGCGCCCAGATGCCCGGTGAAAACGCCGCCGCCAGGGCGAAACAGAACGCCAGGGCGATCTGCCCCAGCACCAGCTTGCGGCGGTCAAAACGGTCGCCCATCGGCAGCAACAACGCCAGCCCGGTAGCAAAACCCAGCAGGGCGGAACCGGCCACCAGATCCACGGTGGTCACGTCTACGCCCATGTCCGAAGCGATCAGCGGCAGGATCGGCTGGGTGCAGTAAATATTGGTAATCACCGCGCCGGCGATCACCGCCATCATGATGATCTTGCCGCGCGGCGCGACCGCAGGCGCTGTGGAAGGTTGGGATGTCATCGGCAGGCCACTCACGGCGCTCTCCTTCAATGCAGATCTCCGGGAAGGAGATGAGTGGCTAACGTTACGCACTCGCGCTTGGCAGGATAATCCCCTAGGATTTGGAATCATCCTTCCAGAATTTGATAGGTTGCCATGAACCGTCTTGAATCCATGTCCATCTTCGTTGCCGTGGTTGATGCAGGCAGCCTGACCGCTGCGGCGCGGCGCCTCGACATGCCGCTGGCCAGCGTCAGCCGCAAGGTGGCCGAGCTCGAGACGCACCTGAAAACCCGCCTGCTGCACCGCACCACGCGCCAGCTGTCGTTGACCGATGCCGGCGCCTCCTACCTCGACGCGTGCCGGCGCATTCTTGAAGACATCAGCGAGGCCGAGCGCGCGGCCACTGGCGAATATTCCCAGCCCCGGGGCGAACTGGTCGTTACCGCGCCAGTGGTCTTCGGGCGGCTGCACATCGTGCCGGTGGTGGCGGAATTCCTCGCGCAGTACCCGGAGATCGACATCAACCTGATCCTCACCGACCGCGTCGTGCACCTGATGGAAGAACACTGCGACGTCGCGGTGCGCATTGGCGAGTTGCCCGACAGCTCGCTGAAGGCCATGCAGGTGGGCACGGTGCGGCGGGTGGTGTGCGCCAGCCCGGCATACCTGGCCGCTCGCGGCATACCCGCTGAGCCCCAGGACTTGGCGGGGCATGACTGCATCACCTTCGAAGTGCTGGCGTCCCAAGGGGCGTGGGGATTTGGCGCGGGTAAAACCGGGCTCTCGGTACCGGTGCATTCGCGGTTGTCGGTGAACACCGCAGAAGCAGCGATTGCAGCGGCGACGTTAGGAGTGGGGGTGATTCGGGTGCTGTCGTATCAGGTGGCGGATGCGCTGCGGGAGGAGGCGTTGGCGGTGGTGCTTGAGGCGTTCGAGTCGGCGCCGCTGCCCATCAGTTTGGTGCATAAAGGCCAGTCACCGTTGCCGCTGAAGTTAAGGGCGTTTATGGATTTTGTGATGCCGCGATTGCGCGCCCGCATCGCTCAATAACACCGGGCAGTTTGAACCTGATGAAAATCAAAATGTGGGAGCGGGCTTGCTCGCGAAAGCGGTGGATCAGTCACCCGATGTATTGACTGACCCTCTGCATTCGCGAGCAAGCCCGCTCCCACATTGGATTTATGTTGCCAGTTGGATTTCGGTTTTGATCAGGCCACCGGGCACTCTCGATCCAGCGCTCTATCCACCAACAACAATCCCAACTCCAGCAGTTGTTGCATCGCCAATACCAGGCTGCGGTCTTTGCCATCAATGTTTTCGGAAAGGTCCAACGCCATTGCATTGGCAGACTGGAGTGTTTCGTAGGCGTTGCTCAGCAGTGCTTCCGTTTCAACGTTGGCTGATACGGTGAACAGACTGAAGTGGTTTTTTTCATTGGTGGACGCTTTGGTTTCGGCGGGTTTCAGGTAGTGATCGATGGCCCGCTGGGCGGCGTCCTGAAGCTTGTTTTTTTCAGACTTGGAGCCAGACGTTTCTGGCGGATTGGGCGTGACCTTGTACATGCAATGACTCTCCATTCAGTGGGAGCTCACCACATCTGCGACCAAGCAGGTGGGTGGCGAGCTGTACGCAGGTTGGTCGACCAGGGAATGGAAACCCGGCAGGGCCAGGGCCCTCCCACGCACAGCTCGCCATAAAGCGAACACGATAATGCCGCTTGCGCGGCACTGTGCGCCATTCTAACCCGGGCGACCAAACCCGATCGCTGATGAGCAGCGACTTGGAGAGGCTAGCGGCGAGTTAAGGCTGCTGCAAGCCATAGAGATCGTAGGAAAAATCACCGATTTACCGGGATCTTGATTATTCCTGAAGCGATACTTCGGCAAGGCGCGGCTTTAGAAACTCCAGGGCATCTTTAAACACCTGATGCCACTCTTCTGACGGTTCGCTCGCCAGCGGGTGCCAGAAGAACTGGAACTCGTGGCCGCCATCATCCTCTGCAAAATGGGTCCAGGTATCTGGCAGGTCTTCAGGGATCAGGCATTGATGAAAGGCCCATGTATGCCCCGTGGACGCTGAGTGCCAAGTGCCCAGGTCACGTATCACCTTGCCGGTTATCCCGGCCTCTTCAAGCAACTCTCTAACTGCCGCAGCCTCGGTACTTTCGCCAGGCTCCAAGCTGCCCTTGACCAGTTGAAGACCTGCCAGTGGGTGTTTGAAGGCGAGGATTTCCAGGGATTGGCGGGTTCGCAGGATGACCGGACATGCCTTGTCTTTTCCCATCACGTTGTCCTTTTGCACATATTGGCGGCCAGCTATTGCACCACAGTCCGGCACATTTCCAATGCCGGGCGAAGACCTTGTGGCGAGGGAGCAAGCTCCCTCGCCACAAGTTAGGTATGGATCGTTCCCACGCTCTGCGTGGGAATGCATCCCGTGACGCTCCGCGTCACCACTGCGCAAGACTTCAATGGACGCAGAGCGTCCGAGGCGGCATTCCCACGCAGAGCGTGGGAACGATCAACGTCCTACAGCTACTTCCAACCTTTCATCAAACCTTCATCAAACGGTTTTACTCCAGTCATGTGCAAGTCATAGGGCTGACACAGCCCGCGCCTACTGTCGTTTGAACTCAAACGCAGCCACGGATGGCTGTTCAACCAGACAGAGAAGCCCATGACTCCAGCTATCCATGTCGATCATCTGAACAAGACCTTTGCGAAGAAATCCGCGCTGGTCGACCTCGAACTCACCGTTGCCACCGGTGAGATGGTCGCGCTGATTGGCGCTTCCGGCTCCGGCAAGTCCACCTTGCTGCGCCACCTCGCGGGCCTGGCCTGTTGCGACAAGAGCAACGGCGGCAGCGTCAAGGTGCTGGGCCGGGAAGTGCAGGCCAGCGGGCGGTTGAATGGCAAGGTGCGGCGCCTGCGCGCCGACATCGGCTACATCTTCCAGCAGTTCAACCTGGTCAACCGCCTGAGCGTGCTCGACAACGTACTGCTCGGTTGCCTGGGCCGCATGCCGCGCTGGCGCGGCAACCTCGGTTTGTTCAATGCCGAGGAAAAACAGTTCGCCATGGAATCCCTGGCCCGCGTCGGCCTGGCAGACCTGGCCAGCCAGCGCGCCTCCACCTTGTCCGGCGGCCAGCAGCAACGCGTGGCAATCGCCCGCGCTTTGACGCAACGCGCCGAAGTGATCCTGGCGGATGAACCCATCGCCTCCCTGGACCCAGAGTCGGCGCGCAAGGTCATGGAGATCCTCGCCGACATCAACGGCCGCGACGGCAAGACCGTGGTGGTCACCCTGCACCAGGTCGATTACGCCATGCGTTATTGCCCGCGAGCCGTGGCGCTCAAGGGCGGGCGGATTCACTTCGATGGCCAGGCCAGCGAGCTGAGCAGCCAGTTCCTCAACGATTTGTACGGTGCCGATGTCGACACCAGCCTGATGTTTTCCGACCAGACCCGCACACCCGTCGTCCCCGCACGGTTGGCCCTGGCCCGCGCTTGAAACCTTACTAACGACCCACAGGAATCCTCTCCATGTTGAACCGTATCGGTCATGTGTTTCTGTCTGCCGTGCTGCTTGCCAGCGTGGCCATGGGCACTGCCCAGGCCGCCGACAAGGCGATCAATTTCGGCATCATGTCCACCGAGTCTTCGCAGAACCTCAAGAGCATCTGGCAGCCCTTCCTGGATGACATGCACAAGAAGACCGGCCTCACCATCAACGCCACCTTCGCTTCCGACTACGCCGGCCTGATCCAGGGCATGCGCTTCAACAAGGTCGACGTGGCCTGGCTGGGCAACAAGGCCGCGATGGAAGCGGTGGACCGTTCCAACGGCGAAATCTTCGCCCAGACCGCCGCCGCCAACGGGGCTGCCGGTTACTGGAGCGTGCTGATCGTGCGCAAGGACAGCCCGATCAACAACGTCGATGACATGCTCAAGAACGCCAAGAACCTGACCTTCGGCAACGGTGACCCGAACTCCACTTCGGGCTACCTGGTACCCGGCTACTACGTGTTCGCCAAGAACCATGTCGACGCCGCCACCGCCTTCAAGCGCACCCTCAACTCCAGCCATGAAGTCAACGCATTGAGCGTGGCCAAGGGGCAGTTGGACGTCGCCACCTTCAACACCGAAAGCTGGGACCGCCTGGAAGTCACCCAGCCGGACAAGGCCGCCATGCTCAAGGTGATCTGGAAGTCGCCGCTGATCCCGGCCGACCCGATGGTGTGGAGCAAGGCCCTGAGCGACAGCGAGAAGACCAAGATCCGCGACTTCTTCGCCAACTACGGTGACACCGACGAAGAGAAGGCCGTGCTGAAGAACATGCAACTGGGCAAGTTCCTCAAGTCCAGCGACGACCAGCTGTTACCGATCCGCCAACTGGAACTGTTCAAGCAGCGCACCACCATCAGCGCCGACGACAAGCTGGAAGCGGCTGACAAGGCCAGGAAGCTCGCCGACATCGACGCCGACCTGGCCAAGCTGCAAGAGCGCATCACCGAACTGGACAAGAAGACCGCAGCCAACGGCTAACCCCCTGTAGGAATCGGGTTCATGTGGGAGCGGGCTTGCTCGCGAATACGGTGTGTCATTCAACGCATCCGGCGACTGAGTCACCGCATTCGCGAGCAAGCCCGCTCCCACATTAAGCCCAGTTCCAACCCTACACCGAGAGTGACCCATGACTACCTTGCATGCTGAAGCAGTGGGCAAAAGGACTTGGCCGCAATACCTGGGCTGGGGCCTGTTCCTGATCCTGCTGGCCTGGGCCTGGCACGGCGCCGAGATGAACCCGCTGGCGCTGTACCGCGATTCCGGAAACATGGCGACCTTCGCCGCCGACTTCTTCCCGCCGGACTTCCACGAATGGCGCTCCTACCTCAAGGAGATGATCGTCACCGTGCAAATCGCCCTCTGGGGCACGGTGCTGGCGATCGTCTGCTCGGTGCCCCTGGGCATCCTATGCGCCGACAACATCACCCCATGGTGGATTCACCAGCCGCTGCGCCGGGTGATGGATGCCTTCCGTTCGATCAACGAAATGGTGTTCGCGATGTTGTTCGTGGTCGCCGTCGGCCTCGGTCCTTTTGCCGGTGTCCTGGCCTTGTGGATCAGCACCACCGGGGTCCTCGCCAAGCTGTTTGCCGAAGCCGTCGAAGCCATCGACCCGGGCCCCGTTGAAGGTGTGCGAGCCACCGGTGCCAGTGCCTTGCAGGAAGTGATCTACGGCGTGATCCCGCAAGTGATGCCGCTGTGGGTGTCCTACGCGCTCTACCGCTTCGAGGCCAACGTGCGTTCGGCGACGGTGGTGGGGATGGTCGGTGCCGGCGGGATCGGCGTGATCCTCTGGGAGAACATCCGCGCGTTCCAGTTCGTGCAGACCTGCGCGGTGCTGCTGGTGATCATCGTGGTGGTGAGCTGTATCGACGTGCTGTCCCAACGCCTGCGCAAGCAGTTCATCTGACGACGGAGGGGTGCCCCTGGGCGCTTTTTTTTAAGCATGCAGTTGTCTAGACAAGATGAGCCGGTGTACCGCGAACTCGCTGACATCCTGCGCCGCGAACTGAGCAGCTACCAGGCCGGTGAATTCCTGCCGGGCGAGGTGCAACTGGCTGAACGCTTCGGCGTCAACCGCCACACCCTGCGCCGCGCCATCGACGAGCTGGTGTTCGAAGGCAGCCTGTTGCGCCGCCAGGGCAAGGGCACCCAGGTGCTGGACCGCCCGCTGATTTACCCGATGGGCGCCGAGACCTCCTACAGCCAGTCCTTGTCGGCCCAAGGCGTGGGCGTGGAAGCGATGCTGCTCAAGCGCCGCTACTGCTTTGCCAGCCGCGAAGAGGCCCAGCAACTGGGCATCGCCGAGATGGCGCCGATGATCGAGCTGCAAACCCTGCGCAAGCTCGACCACCAGCCGGTCAGCCTGATCCGCCACCGTTACTGCGCCAGCCATGCGCCGCTGCTGGCGGACTACAACGGCGGCTCGCTGCGCCACTACCTGCGTGAGCGCGACATGCCGTTGACCCGTACCCAAAGCCTGATCGGCGCGCGTTTGCCCAACCGCGACGAAGCCGCACTGCTGATGATGCCCCGGCACTTGCCGGCGCTCACCGTATTCACCCTTTCCCGCGATCGCGACGGCCGCCCGGTGGAGCTGGCGCAGTCCACCAGCCGTTCGGATCGCTTCCAGTACCAAGTGGTGACCTGATGGAGACCCCGATGAACCTGTCCCCGCGTCAACACTGGATCGGCGTGCTCGCCCGCGCCTTTCGCAGTGAATTGCTGCCCCATGAAGACGCCCTGCGCGACGTGGATTACCAACTGATCCGCGCCCCGGAAATCGGCATGACCCTGGTGCGTGGCCGCATGGGCGGCAATGGCGCGCCGTTCAACCTCGGCGAAATGAGCGTGACCCGCTGCGTGGTGCGCCTGGCTGACGGGCGCACCGGCTACAGCTACCTGGCCGGGCGCGACAAGGTCCATGCCGAACTGGCGGCCCTGGCGGATGCGCATTTGCAAGGGGCACACCCGAGCCCCTGGCTCAGCGACCTGATCGGCGCACTGGCCAACGCCCAGGCCGAGCGCCGGGCGCAAAAAGAGGCCGACACCGCCGCCACCAAGGTCGAGTTCTTCACCCTGGTTCGAGGAGAAAACTGATGAATGCCCAACGCTTGCAACCGGCCTTTGTAGACCCGGTGCTGGACGCCCAGCGCGGTTTTCGCGGGGCCCTCAAGGCGCTCGCCGAGCCCGGCCTGATCCAGTCCTTGCCCGCGGCCCCCAGCCTTGAAGGCCTGGCGCCGGCTACCTATGCGCTGTGCCTGGCGCTGCTGGATATGGACACCCCGCTCTGGCTGGCGCCGTGCTTCGACACGCCGCTGATCCGCGCCAACCTGGCCTTCCACTGCGGCTGCCCGCTGACCGCCAACCGGAAAGAGGCCGCGTTCGCCTTGCTCGGTGAACAGGACTTGCTCGACCTCAGCGGCTTCGACCACGGCAATGACCGCTACCCGGATCAGTCCTGCACCTTGCTGGTCCAGTTGACCGACCTGGAAGCCGGTCGCGCCTTGAACTGGCGCGGTCCGGGGATCAAGACCCAGCGTCAGGTCAACCTGCCGGTGCCTCAAGCATTCTGGCTGGAACGTCAACGCCGCGAGACGTTTCCCCGTGGCCTGGACGTGTTGTTCGCCGCCGGCCATCACCTGATCGGCCTGCCACGCAGCACCCGAATTGCACAGGAGCATGCCTGATGTACGTAGCCGTCAAGGGTGGCGAACAGGCCATCGACAATGCCCACCGCCTGCTGGCGAAAAAACGCCGGGGCGATACTTCCATTGCGGAATTGAGCGTGGAGCAGATCCGCGAGCAACTGCCGCTGGCGGTCGCGCGAGTGATGAGCGAAGGCTCGCTGTACGACACGGAGCTGGCCGCACTGGCGGTCAAGCAAGCGGCGGGGGATCTGGTGGAAGCGATCTTCCTGCTGCGGGCCTACCGCACCACGTTGCCGCGCTTCAGCCCGAGCCTGCCGATCGATACCGTGCAGATGTCACTGAGCCGGCGTTTGTCGGCGACTTTCAAGGACGTGCCGGGCGGGCAACTGCTGGGCCCGACCTTCGATTACACCCACCGCCTGCTGGACTTCGCACTGCTGGCCGAAGGTGAATACCCCGGCCCGCAAACCACGCCGGATGCGACTCTGGAACCGTGCCCTCGGGTACTCGGCCTGCTGGCCAAGGAAGGGCTGATCAAGAACGAATCCGACGACACCGGCAGCGTCGCCGACATCACCCGCGACCCGCTGGAATACCCGGCCAACCGCGCCCAGCGCCTGCAAGCCCTGGCCCGTGGCGACGAAGGTTTCCTGCTGGCGCTGGGTTATTCGACCCAACGTGGTTATGGCCGCAACCACCCGTTCGCCGGCGAGATTCGCATCGGCGATGTGGAGGTGTGGATCGACCCGGAAGAGCTGGGTTTCCCGATCTGCCTGGGCAGCATCGAAGTCACCGAGTGCGAGATGGTCAACCAGTTCGTCGGCTCGGCCACCGAGCTGGCGCAGTTCACCCGGGGCTACGGCCTGGCATTCGGGCATGCCGAGCGCAAGGCGATGGGCATGGCCCTGGTGGACCGCTCGCTGCGGGCCAATGAGTTCAACGAAGAGATCGTGTCGCCGGCCCAGCAGGAAGAATTCGTGCTGTCCCACTGCGACAACGTCGAGGCGGCGGGCTTTGTTTCCCACCTCAAATTGCCTCACTACGTGGACTTCCAGTCCGAGCTGGAACTGATCCGCAAACTGCGCCAACCGGCCGAGGGCACCCGCCATGAATGACCTGACTCAAGCGCCTGCGCGTGACCCGGCGTACAACTTCGCCTACCTCGACGAGCAGACCAAACGCATGATCCGCCGCGCCTTGCTCAAGGCCGTGGCGATCCCCGGTTACCAGGTGCCGTTCGGTGGCCGCGAGATGCCGCTGCCTTACGGTTGGGGCACCGGCGGCATGCAACTGACCGCCGCGATCCTGGGGGCTGACGACGTGCTCAAGGTGATCGACCAGGGCGCCGACGACACCACTAACGCCGTGTCGATCCGGCGTTTTTTTGCGCGCACCGCGGGCGTCGCCACCACCGAAAGCACCCCGGACGCGACGGTGATCCAGACCCGCCACCGCATCCCGGAAACTCCGTTGCAGGCCGACCAGATCATGGTCTACCAGGTGCCGATCCCGGAGCCGCTGCGTTTTATCGAACCGTCGGAAACCGAGACCCGCACCATGCACGCCCTGAATGACTACGGGGTGATGCACGTAAAGCTCTACGAGGACATCGCCACCTTCGGCCATATCGCCACCAGCTACGCCTACCCGGTGATGGTGGATGAGCGCTACGTGATGGACCCCTCGCCAATCCCGAAATTCGACAACCCGAAACTCGACATGAGCCCGGCGCTGATGCTGTTCGGTGCCGGTCGCGAAAAGCGCCTGTACGCGGTGCCGCCGTACACCCAGGTCACCAGCCTCGACTTTGAAGACCATCCGTTCGAAGTGCAGAAGTGGGAACACACCTGCGCGATCTGCGGCAGCCATGAATCGTTCCTCGATGAGCTGATTCTCGACGACGCCGGTACCCAGAGTTTTGTGTGTTCCGACACCTGGTACTGCGCCCAACGGGTCAAGGAGAACAACCAGTGAGCCAGCCTCTTTTGCAAGTGCGTGACCTGTCGTTGTTGTACGGGGAAGAGAAGGGCTGCCAGGACGTCAGCTTCGATTTGTACCCCGGTGAAGTGCTGGGGATTGTTGGTGAGTCGGGCTCGGGCAAGTCCACCTTGCTCTCGCTGCTCAGCGGGCGTCTGCCACCGCAGGCCGGCCACATCGGCTATCGCGGCAAGGACGGTGAATGGCTGGATCTGTACAGCGCCAGCGAAGCCGAACGTCGCACCTTGCTGCGCACCGAATGGGGCTTTGTCGAGCAGAACCCTCGGGACGGTTTGCGCATGGGGGTCTCTGCCGGCGCCAATATCGGCGAGCGCCTGATGGCCCAGGGCGTGCGCAACTATGAGCAACTGCGTGGCGCCGGCCTCGACTGGCTGGGCCAGGTGGAAATCGACCCGCAGCGTATCGACGACTTGCCCCGGACCTTCTCCGGCGGCATGCAACAACGCCTGCAAATCGCCCGCAACCTGGTCTCCAGCCCGCGCCTTGTGTTTATGGACGAACCCACCGGCGGCCTGGACGTGTCGGTACAGGCGCGCTTGCTCGACCTGCTGCGCGGCCTCGTTCGCGAGCTGGATCTGGCGGTGGTGATCGTGACCCACGACCTCGCCGTGGCGCGCCTGCTGGCCGACCGCCTGATGGTGATGCGCCGTTCCCGCGTGGTGGAAACCGGGCTGACGGACCAGATCCTCGACGATCCACAGCACCCTTACTCTCAACTGCTGGTGTCTTCGGTATTGCAGCCATGATGAATGCCTTGATCGAGGTCCGTGACCTCTCGAAAACCTTCACCTTGCACCAGCAGAACGGCGTGGTGCTGAACGTGCTGCGCGGGGTGGGGTTCAGTGTGAAAGGCGGTGAGTGCCTGGTGCTGCATGGCCAGTCCGGCGCCGGTAAAAGCACGTTGCTGCGCACCCTGTACGGTAACTATCTGCCGGCGGGCGGCAGCATCCGGGTACAGCACCTCGGCGAATGGCTGGAGCTGGTCGGTGCCGAGCCTCGGGAGGTGTTGCAAGTGCGCCAGCAGACCCTGGGCTACGTCAGCCAGTTTCTGCGGGTAATTCCGCGTGTAGCCTGCCTGGATGTGGTGATGGAACCGGCCCTGGCCCGTGGCTGGTCGAAGGCCAATGCACAGTCGCGCGCCGAGCATCTGCTGACCCGCCTGAATATCCCACAACGCCTGTGGCAGCTGGCACCCGGTACGTTCTCCGGCGGCGAGCAACAGCGGGTCAACATCGCCCGCGGCTTCATGGTGGATTGGCCGGTGATGCTGCTGGACGAACCCACCGCGTCCCTCGACGACAGCAACCGCCAGGTGGTGCTGGAACTGATGAACGAAGCCAAGGCTGCCGGCGCGGCCTTGATCGGCATCTTCCACGACCGTGCCGCCCGTGAAGCGGTCGCCGACCGCCATTTCGACATGACCCCCGCGCCTGTTGCCCAAGAGGAATACGCCCATGCCCGCTGAACAGATCCTCAGTAATGCCCGGCTGGTGACGGCTGATCGCATGTTCCTTGGCAGCATCGTGCTGCGTGACGGGCTGATCGTCGACATCGCCGAAGGCCGCAGCCAACTGCCCCAGGCCCAGGACCTTGACGGGGATTTCCTGTTGCCGGGCCTGGTGGAACTGCACACCGACAACCTGGAAAAACACATGACCCCGCGCCCCGGCGTGGACTGGCCGTCGACCTCGGCGGTGCTCAGCCATGATGCGCAGATCATCGCGGCCGGCATCACCACGGTGTTCGACGCGGTGTCCATCGGCGACGTGAACCCCAAGGGCAACCGCATGCAGAAACTGCCGGCGATGCTCAATGCCATCGCGGCAGCAGAAAGCGCCGGCCTGACCCGCGCCGAACACCACCTGCACCTGCGCTGCGAGCTGTGCCACCCCGACACCCTGAGCGTGTTCCGCGACCTGGTGGAAAACCCGTTGGTGCAGTTGGTGTCAGTGATGGACCACTCGCCGGGCCAGCGCCAGTTCGTGCTTGAATCCAAGTACCGTGAGTACTACATGGGCAAGTACCACCTGAACGACGAGACCATGGACGCGTTCATCAAGCTGCAAATGGCCAACTCCAGGGAGTACAGCGACCGCTACCGCGCCGCGATCGTCGAGCATTGCCTGGAACGCGGCCTGTCGGTGGCCAGCCATGACGATGCGACGTTGGCGCATGTGGAGGAGTCGGCGCGCTATGGCATGACCATCGCCGAATTCCCCACCACCCTGGAAGCCGCCCGTGGCTGCCGGCAACTGAACATGAAAGTTCTGATGGGCGCGCCGAACGTGGTGCGTGGCGGGTCCCACTCGGGTAATGTGGCCGCCGCCGGCCTGGCCGCCGAAGGATTGCTGGATATACTTTCCAGTGACTACTACCCGGCCAGCCTGTTGCAGGCGGCGTTCGTGCTGGCCAATCAACAGGACGGCGGCGACCTTTCTCGGGCGGTCAGGATGATCAGCCTGGCGCCCGCGCACGCGGCGGGCCTGAGTGATCGCGGCGAAATCGCTATCGGTCTGCGGGCCGACCTGGTGCAAGCCAAAAAAAGCCAAGACGGACTGCCCGTGGTCCAACAAGTGTGGCGACAAGCGAAGAGGGTGTTTTGATGGCAGGCAGGTTGATCTATCTCATCGGACCATCGGGTTCGGGCAAGGACAGCCTGCTGGATGCCGCACGACCGCGTCTGGCCGAGCGTGGCTGCCGCATTGTGCGGCGGGTCATCACCCGCTCGGCGGAAGCGGTGGGCGAAGCGGCGCAGGGTGTGAGCCCGGCGCAGTTTGCCGCAATGGAGGCCGAGGGCGCATTTGCCCTCAGCTGGCACGCCAACGGGTTGTCCTATGGCATCCCACGGGAAATCGATGAGTGGCTGGCGGCGGGGCACGATGTGCTGGTCAACGGCTCCCGCGGCCATCTGGCGCAAACCCGGCTGCGTTACCCGAACCTGCTGGTGGTGCTGCTGACGGTAGACCAAGGGGTGTTGCGCCAGCGCTTGCTGGCGCGGGGGCGCGAATCCCTGGCGGATATTGATCTGCGCCTGGCGCGCAATGCGCGATTCGCCGAGGGTTTGAGCGCTGCTGCAGATGTGTTCCTGCTCGACAATTCCGGCCACCTGGAACACACGGTCGAGCGCTTGCTGGGCTGCCTCGACGGGCAACCCGCATGCGCCTGACACTGCTGGGCACCGGCGATGCGCGGCAAGTCCCGGTGTATGGCTGTGAGTGCGCCGCCTGTGGCCTGGCCCGCCATGACCAGAGCCTGCGCCGCCGCCCATGCAGCGCATTGATCGAGTGTGGCGGCCAGCGCTGGTTGATCGACAGCGGGTTGCCCGACCTCACCGAGCGCTTCCCGCCCCGCAGTTTCAACGGGATTCTCCAGACCCATTACCATGCCGATCATGCCCAGGGTCTGCTGCATCTGCGCTGGGGCCAGGGGCTGGTGATTCCGGTGCATGGGCCGGTGGATCCGGAAGGGTTGTCCGACCTGTACAAGCACCCCGGCATCCTCGATTTCAGCCAGCCGTTTGCCGAGTTTGAAACCCGCCGGTTGGGTGAACTGAGCGTCACCGCGTTACCGCTGCTGCATTCCAAGCCCACCCTGGGGTATCTGCTGGAAGGTGAAGGGCGGCGCATTGCCTACCTTACCGACACCGTTGGCCTGCCACCCGCCACCCGCGATTGGCTGCAACGCGAGCCGCTGGATGTGCTGGTACTCGATTGCTCCATGCCGCCGCAACCGCAGGCACCGCGCAATCACAATGACCTGACGCTGGCATTGCAGTGTATTGAGGAGGTGGGTGCGCAGTTGGGGGTGCTGACCCATGTGGGGCATACGCTGGATGCGTGGTTGTTGCAGCATCGGCGGGAGCTGCCGCGGCATGTGACGGTGGGCTGGGATGGGCGGGTGATTTAGCGTGGGAAGTTATGTCAAGCGGTGAGGTCCTGATCGCTGGTGGATTTGGATGAAAAGTTTGAGTGGATGTATCTTTGTTGATGCCGGTTTGGAGTATTCATATTGGCGGCATTGTGTAGGTTTTTGTTTTTTTTCTGATAAACCAAGGCGCTGCCGCAACGGCTGGTGTGTGTTCAGTTGTTTAAATTGCAAGTAATTTATTGAGTTTCTTAGCGGGTGTTTCATCGCTTTTAAGTGTTTCGATGAGAACTAAATAAGCGCTGTCCCGTGCTTTCCATGCATGGGAGCTTAATGGCTGATGCCGATTGTTCCGGCTCGTCTATTAATTAATAAAGAGTGCTCTTTCTCATGAACGTTTTTGACGCGATCTCCATCAGGCCCATGCTTCAAAACTTGCCGGAGTCTGACCCCGGTCCGACTGGCTTCGGCGCGAAAGCCAAGCCGACCTACACCACGGATCAGGCCGGCAAGCAGATCTCGCGGGACAACCTGCGGTTTCACGATCGTAACGGCGACAAGAAAGTTGATCTGTCCTACACCGTCGACCCCAGTTTCACCGCGCAGCAGCAACAACGCGTTCGTCAAGCGGTGCAGTCCTGGCAGGATGTTGCCAACATTAACCTCAAGGAGCAGGCAGATGGGGCAGACGGCACGGTAAACATTAAAAACAACCCTCGCGGTGACCGTGGTGTTGCCACATCACCTACACGCTCCAACACCAGCACGACCGCGACGATAGGCACGCTGAAAGCAGGGAGCAGACCTGGCCTGGGCAGCCACTTTTCGGTGACCGCGGTACATGAAGTCGGGCACGCCATCGGCCTGCAGCATCCAGGCAACTACAATGGTGGCGGCTCTACCTACAACAGTGGCGCGGTCTATGCCGGGGATACCAAGGCGCGCAGCGTCATGAGCTACTGGTCGGAGAAAAACCAGGCCGGCCACGACTTTCAGTCTTCGAATCCATCCGCGCCAATGATGGACGACATCGCGGCAGCGCAGCGGTTGTATGGGGCCAATCACCAAACCCGCAATACCGACACCACGTATGGTTTCAACTCCAACACCGAGCGGGAGGCGATGACGCTCAAGAGCGCCACGGACAAACCCGTTTTTTGCGTATGGGACGGCGGCGGTGACGATACGTTGGACTTTTCAGGGTTCTCACAGAACCAGAAGATCAACCTCAATGCCGAGTCGTTCTCTGACGTGGGCGGCTTGAAGGGCAATGTCTCGATTGCCAAGGGGTGCACAATTGAAAACGCAACAGGTGGGGCCGGTCGCGACACCCTGATCGGTAACGAGGCGGGCAATCGACTCAAAGGTGGAGCAGGGGCTGATACGTTGCGCGGTGGCGGCGGAGCGGACATGTTTATCTACGACAAGGCCAGTGATTCCACGCCCCAGGATCCTGACTTGATCGAGGACTTTACCAGCGGTACCGACAAGATCGACCTGTCGGGCGCATTGAAAGAAGCCGGGGTGGGCACCCTGGTGTTCACGGACCGATTCACGGGGCGCGCTGGCGAGGCCTTGCTCAAGTACGACGCCGCCACGGGCCGGTCAAGCCTTGAAGTTGACCTGAACGGCAGTGGCAAAGCCGAGTTGTTGATCAACAGTGTTGGCCAGATCAAGTCGACGGATGTGCAGTGGGCGGGGGCGACGCCTGGGTTCAAGCCGGTGCCATTACCCATGCCAAATGTAGTGCCGTCCCCGGCGCCGCCCCCTGCGCCTGATTCGAAAACGACCACGCTTGCAGTGTTGAACGAGATGATCGCCAAGACATTGTCGACGTTGCTGCAGCTATTGAAAGGTCTGCTTCAACAGCCGGGCGCCCCTGGGTAACCGCCAGAGTGAAGGCAGAGTCTGGCCCTGTTTCCAGTGCCTGGCTCTCAGCCATCAGCACCACGTGGTGCAGCAGCCGGATGTGTAGCAGATTGTTTTCATGCCCTGGTTAGGGCGATGGGTAATTGTAGGTTTATATGTCTCCGGTTTTCTTCGTATCGCATATTGAATGCAGAGCTGTCCTGATCTGAAACTTCTGAATATAAATATAGTGCGCTTAAAAAATTGGCGATGTGTTTCTGGCTGTTTGGATATTTAAATTGAAACGTTCGTAGGGGTGACACTCGGTTTTTTCATGTGAGATTTTAAGGCGGCTGTTAAGTGAAACAGTCGCGTTGAAAGTCTGTTTCCTAATGAATGAAAGTCTCAACTAAAAGGATGTTGTTTTTATGAGAGTCACTGCTTCTTTTGTTAATCCGCCTGTATCAAGTCATGAGCTATCTACGTTGAATGCGGCCACTACCAGTGATGGCGCAACCTCAAAAAAAACCTTCACCACGGATGATGCTGCAAAGCAGATCCTGCGAGAGGGTTCGAGGCATTACGATCGTAATGGCGATAACAAAATCGAGCTTTCCTTCACCCTTGACGATCAATTCTCTGTGCAACAGAAAGCGTCCTTGCGCAAAGCCCTGACGTCTTGGCAGGACGTGACAAATATTGTCTTCAAGGAGGGGGCGCCAGGTCCGGATGGTTCAATAACCATCAAGGCCAATCCCGATGACAATGGCGGGGTGTCGGGGCTGCCTAATCGCTGGTACGGTGATATGAGCACTACGGTTGGAACGAAAGGCGCTTCTGATGCCCCACGGCATGGCGATGTTTTTTTATCAACGGCCATACATGAGTTGGGACATGCCCTGGGGCTTGGCCACCCTGGGGACTATGGTGAAAGTGTGCACTCTTATGCAGATGCCCTATACACGCAGGACACCAGAGCCCACAGCGTGATGAGTTACTGGCGAGAAACCAATCATACGGGCCATGACTTCAAATCGCGCGAACCTTCAACGCCAATGAAAGATGATATTGCTGCCGTACAGAAACTCTACGGGGCCAATCTCAATATTCGGAATACCGATACTACTTATGGCTTTGAATCCAATACTGACCGTGACCACTTCAGCCTTGAGTCCTCGAGGGACGCCCCGATATTTTCGGTATGGGACGGGGGCGGGAATGACACGCTGAACTTTTCGCTATTTTCCCAGAACCAGAAGATCAACCTTAATGCGGAGTCGTTTTCCAATGTGGGTGGCTTGAAGGGTAATGTGTCTATCGCCAAGGGCGTTGTCATTGAAAATGCCACAGGTGGCTCAGGTGACGATGAGCTCATAGGGAATGAGTCCGGCAACCGGCTCAAGGGTGGAGCGGGTTCAGACAGGTTGACAGGCGGCGCAGGCGCGGACGTGTTTGCTTACGATAGAGCGAGTGACTCGACACTCACCAGGCCTGACGAAATCCTGGATTTCACCAGCGGCACAGACAAGATCGACCTTTCGGGCTTATTGAAAAATACCTCAATCAAGCATTTCAACATTGTTGAGCGGTTTACGGGGCGTGCTGGCGAGATTGTCCTGAGCCATGACCCGCGCAGCGGAAACGGTAGTCTGGGTCTTGACACCACTGGCAGGGGCAAAGCGGATTTTCTGATTAAGAGCGTGGGTGGCATTCAGGCCAGTGACATAGTCACTGGCGGGGCATACGAACCTGGAGTTTCCAAGCCGGAGCCCCAACCAGAGCCCAAGCCAGAACCTCAACCGGACCCGAATCCGGACCCTTTTCCTGCTCCGCACGATACTGTCTATGGCTTCAACTCCAACACCGGTGATCCCTTCCTTAGCCTGCATTCCCAGAGTGGCGCTCCCAGGTTCCTGGTGAGGGACAAAGGTGGCGATGACACCCTGGACTTTTCGGGCTTCCGGCAGAACCAGACCATCGACTTGCGCGAGGGCGCAGCCTCCAGCGTAGGCGGCTTGCGCAATAACGTTGGTATAGCCAAAGGTGTCACCGTGGAGAATGCGATTGGCGGCTCAGGCCGTGACACGCTCATAGGCAATACGGTGGATAACGTTCTCACCGGCGGGGCAGGTGGAGATACGCTCTGGGGTGTGGGCGGTAGAAACACGTTCAGGTATGAGAAGGCCAGCGACTCGGCCTATGACGACGCTGACCTGATCATGGATTTCACCAGTGGCCAAGACACAATTGATCTGACGGGTTTAATGACAGAAGTCGGAACGCCCTTGCGGCTGGTGGATAGCTACACGGGCCGTATTGGAGATACCGTCGTCAAATACAACCAGCAGAGCGGGCGTTACTTTGTGGGCATCGACTTACTGGGACGGCGTCAGACAAACTTCCTGCTTAAAAGCACACGCTTGATCCGGCCAGAGGACGTGATCGGTCTGTCTACTCACCTGCGCTGAAAAGCAACGCGCCAGGGCGCTCGCCATCCTCCTGGAGGGGATACCGCCCATAAATCCCTGGGCGGTAATTCCCAATCAGTCAGCAAGCCCTTGACCTCGTCACTCGTCATTTCTGGCGGATGCGGCGTTGGAGCCGTTGATGCGGTTGTAAGGTCGGTCAGGCAGTCGCCACCGCCCCTTGCCGCGAGGCGCTCAAGAAGCGCAGCAACGCCACCAGCGGGAATGCGCTGCCCACCAGCATCACCCCCAGCCAGCCGCCGTGTTCGTACACGCTGCTGGCAATCGCCGAGCCGAAGGCGCCGCCGATGAAGATGCTGGTCATGTACAGCGCGTTCAGTCGGCTACGGCTGTTGGCGTCGAGGGCGTAGATGGCGCGCTGGCCAAGGACCATGTTCATCTGCACGCAGAAGTCCAGGACCACGCCGGTCACCGCCAGGCCGATCACGCTGTACAGCGGGTGCACGAAGGCCGGCAGGAAGCTCAGTGCGGCAAACAGCATCGCCAGCAGCGAAGCGCGGTGGGTGTGGCCGGCATCCGCCAGGCGCCCGGCAATGGGTGCGGCGATGGCGCCCAGGGCACCGACCAGGGCAAACAGGGCGATCTGGCTTTGGCTCAGGCCGTGGTTGCGTGACAGTTCCAGCGGGGCGGCGGTCCAGAACAGGCTGAAGGTGGCGAACATGCAGCCCTGGTAAAACGCGCGCTGGCGCAGCACCGGCTGGCGGCGCAGCAAGGTGCCCAGCGAGGCGAGCAACTGGCCATAGCTGGCCGCGTGATCCGGTTGGCGCTTGGGGATGGTCAGCATCAGCACCACGCTGATAAACGCCATCAGTGCCGCAGCGGCCATGAACATGGCGCGCCAGCCGAAGTGGTCGGCCACCACGCTGGACACCGGTCGCGCCAGCAGGATACCCAGCAGCAGGCCACCCATGATGCTGCCGACCACCCGGCCACGGGATTCAGCCGGCGCCAGGTGCGCCGCCAGCGGAATCAGGATCTGTACCGACACCGAGCTGAAGCCGATCAGCAGCGACACCAGCAGGAACAGGTTCGGCTGTTCGGTGAACGCCGCACCCAGCAGGCTGGCGATGGCCACCACGGTGGTGATGATCATCAGCCGGCGGTTTTCCAGCAGGTCGCCCAACGGCACCAGGAAGAACAGGCCCAGGGCATAGCCGATCTGGGTCAGGGACACGATCAGGCTGGCCATGGCCGGCGTGAGGCCGATGTCCGGGGCGATCAGCTCGATGATCGGTTGCGCGTAGTAGATGTTGGCGACGATGGCGCCGCAACAGAACGCAAACAGCATCACCATGCCTCGGGTCATCGTGCTTGTAGCGGGGGGCGTGGCGTTCATGGCGTTCTCATAAAAGCGAAGGATTGTGGCGAGCGAGGATAAAGACTGGCCCCGGGCGCGGGTAGCCTGTCTGTGGTGATAACACTCATGCCGGGAATTAATGACTGAAACGTTAACTTTCGCGCTGAAGGTCGATGATACATTCAGTCACAACTGCATAAACAGGAAATCGACTGCCATGAAGACGACATTCAACAAGATGCTCCTGGCCTCCAGCCTGGCCGCGCTGATGACCGTGGGCGTTGCCCAGGCCGCAGATGCCCCGCGTGTCGGCGTGCGGGGTGCGATTACCGCGATGGACGGCGACGCGATGCACGTCAAGGTCAACAGCGGTGAAGACGTCACCGTGCACCTGACCAAGGACACGCAGGTGCGTGCGGTCACCCTGGCAAAAATCGAAGACATCAAGCCCGGCAGTTACATCGGTTCGGCGGCCATGCCCAACGCGGATGGCACCCTGACGGCGCTGGAAGTGCATGTATTCCCACCGGCGATGGCCGGTACAGGCGATGGGCACCGTGCGTTCGACCTGAAGGAAGGTAGCAGCATGACCAACGGCACCGTGGGTGACCTGGTGGTGAGCGATGGCCGCACGTTGACCGTCAAGTACAAGGGCGGCGAGCAGAAGATCGTGGTGCCGGATGATGTGCCGATCGTCAACCTGGAGCCGGGTGATCGCAGCTTGCTGAAGCCTGGGGTGAAGGTGGTGATGTTTGCGGCGAAGGGCGCGGACGGGAGCGTGACGGCCCAGGCGATTTCCGCGGGTAAGGATGGCGTGACACCGCCGATGTAACCGCTGAACACTGAAACAAATGTGGGAGCGGGCTTGCTCGCGAATGCGGTGTGACAGTCACCGGATGTACCGACTGATCCACCGCCTTCGCGAGCAAGCCCGCTCCCACATTTTTGACCGGGTTTCTCCAGTCAGAACTGCTTATTGGCCGGAGTAGATCTGGTCAAAAACCCCGCCAT
Source organism: Pseudomonas sp. B6001 (assembly GCF_013386015.1). Taxonomy (NCBI): domain Bacteria; kingdom Pseudomonadati; phylum Pseudomonadota; class Gammaproteobacteria; order Pseudomonadales; family Pseudomonadaceae; genus Pseudomonas; species Pseudomonas sp. B6001. The sequence goes on along the minus strand of NZ_JACAOX010000001.1, from coordinate 64,860 downwards.
CATTGAAGTGGGTCTTCTGCACGGTGCGCCAGTCGCCAAAGGTCTTCTCTACCGACAGGAAGTCGACTTTCGGGAAACGGTCGGTGTACTTGGCCAGCACTTTCGGGTCACGTGGACGCAGGTAATTGTTGGCGGCAATTTCCTGGCCTTCCGGCGACCACAGGTACTTCAGGTATTCCTCGGCAGCCACTTTGGTGCCTTTCTTCTCGACCACTTTGTCGACGATCGACACTGGCGGCTCAGCTTCTGCGGAAACGCTCGGGTAGATCACTTCGAACTGATCACGGCCGAATTCACGGGCGATCATTTCTGCTTCGTTCTCAAAGGTCACCAGCACGTCGCCGATCTGGTTGGTCATGAACGTGGTGGTAGCGGCACGGCCACCGGTGTCCAGCACGGGTGCGTGCTTGAACAGGTCACCCACGAACTTCTTGGCCTTCTCTTCGTCGCCACCGTTTTTCAGCACATAACCCCAGGCCGAGAGGTAGGTGTAACGGCCGTTACCGGAGGTCTTCGGGTTCGGCACGATGACTTGCACGCCATCCTTGAGCAGGTCCGGCCAGTCTTTCAGGGCTTTCGGGTTGCCTTTGCGCACGATGAACACCGTGGCCGAAGTGAACGGCGCACTGTTGTTCGGCAGGCGGGTAACCCAGTTGTCCGGCACCAGTTTGCCGTTGTCCGCCAGGGCGTTGATGTCGGTGGCCATGTTCATGGTGATCACGTCAGCCGGCAGGCCGTCGATCACCGAGCGCGCTTGTTTGCTCGAACCACCGAAGGACATCTGCAGGGTCAGCTTGTCGTTTGGATGCTCGGCGGCCCAGTGCTTCTGGAAGGCGGCGTTGTAGTCCTTGTAGAAGTCACGCATCACGTCATAGGAGACGTTGAGCAGGGTGACCGGGGCGGCCTGGACGACGCCAGCCAGTGCGAGGCCGGCGGCCAGGAGAGAGGCACTAACGAGTTTTTTCACTGCTCATTCCTTGTTGTTCGAGAAGGTTTTTGAAACGCATGGGGGCAATATGCCGGCGACTATAACGGGGGGGCGCATAGTCGCTTAAAGATTAAAAAGAACTTTGCTTATTCCAGTTTCTTGAAAAGCGCGCTGCCACACCGTGAGCAAAACGCTGCATTGGGCTCATGGCTGTTTTTCTTGCACACCGGGCAATCCGTTTGCAATTGCTCACCGCGCATGGCGTTGGCCAGTTCGGCGGTGAAGATCCCGGTGGGCACCGCGATGATCGAATAACCGGTGATCATCACCAGCGACGAAATCACCTGGCCCAGCGGGGTCTTCGGCACGATATCGCCAAAACCCACGGTGGTCAGCGTCACGATTGCCCAATAGATGCCCTTGGGAATACTGGTAAAGCCGTGCTCCGGGCCTTCGATCACGTACATCAAGGTGCCGAACACCGTGACCAGGGTGCAGACGCTGACCAGGAACACCACGATCTTCTGCTTGCTGCCCCGCAGCGCCGACATCAGGTAGTTGGCCTGCTTGAGGTACGGGCCGAGCTTGAGCACGCGGAAAATCCGCAGCATCCGGATGATTCGGATAATCAGCAGGTACTGCGCGTCGCTGTAGTACAGCGCGAGGATCCCGGGCACGATCGCCAGCAAATCCACCAGCCCATAAAAGCTGAAGGCATAGCGCAACGGCTTGGGCGAGCAGTACAGCCGCAGGCCGTACTCGATGGCGAAGATGATGGTGAAGCCCCACTCGATATAGGCCAGCACGTTGGCGTAGTTGTCGTGGACCTCCTGGATGCTGTCGAGGATCACGATCACCAGGCTGGCCAGGATGATCAGCAACAGGGTGCTGTCGAAGCGTCGGCCGGCCGGGGTGTCACTTTGGAAAACCATGACGTAGAGACGCTCACGCCAGTGCTTGTTGCTGTCCATGGAAGTCGCCTGAATCGAAGATCAGCGAAGCCTAGGGGGATTCGAAGGGGCTGTCCATGCGGGTTTTCTGCATCACCCGCTGACTGGCGCGCACCAGCCAGGCGGCAAGGATAAACGGCGCGGTCAGCGCGGGCAGGTTGAGGCCGGTGAAGCCGGGCGTGAGGATGATCGCCAGCAGGATGCCGATCAGCGGCAGCCAGGGTTGGCGACGATGCTGGCTGAGGGCCAGGGCGGCCAATGCCGGGTTATAGCTGTGCAGGCCGAGCAGGGCGCTGGCGGGCTCGTCCATCAACAGGGCGATCAACACGCCGAGGCTCGCGCCGGTCAGCGCCCACAAGGCCGCGCGGCGGCTGGCTATTACAAGACCGAGGGCGATCAGCAGGCCGGCGAGGGGTTGGTCCATCAGGATGACTTGGGCCAGACCTGTGAACGGCGCGCAGAGTAGCGCCCAGATGCCGGGTTCGCTGGCGGCAAATGCGGCGGGCGCGGTGGTGCCCAGCAGCAGCCAGCCGAGTACCACAAACGGTGCGGTGTAGGCGGGCAGGTCATCGGGGTTGGCGGCGCGTTTGAGCCACTGGCGAGTGAGGATTGCGCTGAGGCCACCGCAGGCGAGAATCAACGGCGGCAGCAGTGCCGACCAGCTGAAGTGCTGGCTGATCAGCAAGCCGAGCAGCACGCCGTTGTAGCTATAGAGACCGGCCTGGCGTTCGGCCTTGGGATAGCCGCGGCGTTGGGCGGTCAGCAAGCCGGCGACACCGCCCAGCAGCGCGCCGCCGAGCAGGGCCGGGGCGCCGATCAGGATCGCCAGCAGGCAGAGCAGGCCACACAGCGGGTGGCGCTGCAGGAATATCTGGCTGAAGCCGTTGAGCAGGGCTTCGGCCCAGTCGGGGCAGGGTTGGTTGGGCATGATCAATAATCTGCAGGAAAGCGCCGAATCTTGTGGCGAGGGAGCTTGCTCCCGCTGGGGCGCGCAGCGGCCCCAAAAGATGGGCCTGCTGCGCAGTCCAGCGGGAGCAAGCTCCCTCGCCACAGGGGATTAGATCAATGTCTCGATCCGCAACGAGTTGGTCGACCCCGGCTGCCCGAATGGCACCCCAGCAGTAATCACCAACGTATCCCCACGCTCCGCCATACCCTGTGCCTGGGCAATCTCCAACGCCGTGGAACACACCTCATCCACCTGCCGCAGCCGATCGTTCACCACCGAATGCACGCCCCACGCCACGCTCAAGCGTCGCGCCGTCGACAGGTTCGGTGTCAGGTTCAGAATCGGCACCGCCGGCCGTTCCCGCGCCGCCCGCAAGGTGGAGCTGCCCGACTCGCTGTAGTTCACCAGCACTGCCACCGGCAGGATGCTGCTGATACGGCGGATCGCACAGCTGATGGCGTCCGACACCGTGGCATCCGCCTTGGGCCGGCTGACGTCCAGCTGGGTGTGGTAATCCGGGCCATTTTCCACCTGGCGAATGATCTTGCTCATCATCAGCACGGCCTCCAACGGGTATTCACCGGAAGCGGTTTCCGCCGACAGCATCACCGCGTCCGCCCCTTCCGCCACTGCGTTGGCCACGTCGGTGACCTCGGCACGGGTCGGCGCCGGGGAGAAGCGCATGGATTCAAGCATCTGCGTGGCCACCACCACCGGTTTACCCAACTGGCGGCACACACCAATGATGTCCTTCTGGATTTGCGGCACGCTTTCCGCCGGCACTTCCACCCCCAGGTCGCCTCTGGCGACCATGATCGCGTCGCTCAGCTCGGCGATTTCCTGCAGGCGCTGCACCGCCGAGGGCTTCTCGATCTTGGCCATCAGGAACGCCTTGTCGCCGATCAACTCGCGGGCTTCGCGGATGTCTTCCGGGCGTTGCACAAACGACAGCGCCACCCAGTCCACTCCCAGCTCCAGGCCGAAGCTCAGGTCGCGGCGGTCCTTGGCGGTCAGCGGGCTGAGCTCCAGCAATGCCTGGGGTACGTTCACGCCTTTACGGTCCGACAGTTCGCCGCCGTTGAGCACGGTGGTGTCGATGGCATCGGCGTGCTTGGTGATCACCCGCAGGCGCAGCTTGCCGTCGTCCAGCAGCAGGTCCATGCCGGGCTGCAGGGCCGCGATGATTTCCGGGTGGGGCAGGTTGACTCGCCGCTGGTCACCGGGTGTCGGGTCGAGGTCCAGGCGCAGGGCCTGGCCGCGAATCAGTTGCACTTTTCCTTCGGCAAAACGCCCCACCCGCAGCTTCGGCCCTTGCAGGTCCATCAGGATGCCGAGGGGATAATTGAGCTGGCGCTCCACCTGGCGAATCCACTGGTAGCGTTGGGCGTGGTCGGCATGATCGCCATGGCTGAAGTTCAGGCGAAAGATATTCACCCCGGCTTCCACCAGCTCGCGGATGTCGTCGATGCTGTCGGTGGCCGGGCCCAGCGTGGCGAGGATCTTGACCTTCTTATCAGGCGTCATGTTCAGGGGACTCTCTTTCAGGGCTTTCAAGAATCAGAATGGCGCGGAAATCGTTGACGTTGGTGCGGGTCGGCTCGGTGATGATCAAGCCGTCGAGGGCCGCGAAGTAACCGTAGCCATTGTTGTTGTCCAGCTCGTCACTGGCGCTCAAGCCCAGGGCTTCGGCGCGGGCGTAGCTGGTGGGCGTCATGATCGCGCCGGCGTTGTCTTCCGAGCCGTCGATGCCGTCGGTGTCACCCGCCAGGGCGTAGACGCCGGGCAGGCCCTTGAGGCTGTCGGTGAGGCTCAGCAGGAATTCGGCGTTGCGTCCGCCACGGCCATTGCCGCGTACGGTGACGGTGGTTTCGCCGCCGGAGAGGATCACGCAAGGCGCCGCCAGGGGTTGGCCGTGCTGGATGATTTGCCGGGCGATACCGGCGTGCACCTTGGCCACGTCCCGCGCTTCGCCTTCCAGGTCGCCGAGGATCAGCGGGCTGAAACCGGCCTGGCGGACTTTCACCGCCACCGCTTCCAGGGATTGCTGCGGACGGGCGATCAGTTGGAAATGGCTGCGGGCCAGCACCGGGTCCCCGGGCTTGACGGTTTCCGACTCCGGGCTTTGCAGCCAGGTGCGCACCGACGCCGGGATTTCAATCTGGTAGCGCTTGAGAATCGCCAGCGCCTGTTGCGAGGTACTGGGGTCGCCAACAGTGGGGCCGGAAGCGATGACCGTGGCCTGGTCGCCCGGTACATCGGAAATCGCGTAGGTGTAGACGGTGGCAGGCCAGCTTGCCTTGGCCAGGCGCCCGCCCTTGATCGCCGAGAGGTGCTTGCGCACGCAGTTCATCTCGCCGATGGTGGCGCCGGATTTGAGCAGGGCCTTGTTGATCGCTTGCTTGTCCGCCAGGGTGATGCCGGCGGCCGGAAGGGCGAGCAGTGCAGAGCCGCCGCCGGAGAGCAGGAAGATCACGCGGTCGTCTTCGCCCAGGTTGCTGATCAGCTCCAGCACACGCTTGGCCACGGCCTGGCCTGCGGCATCCGGCACCGGGTGCGCGGCTTCGACCACCTCGATTTTCTTGCAGGGTGCGCCGTGGCCGTAGCGGGTGACCACCAGGCCCGAGACTTCGCCTTGCCAGCAGTTTTCCACCACCAGCGCCATGGCGGCGGCGGCTTTGCCGGCGCCGATCACGATGACACGGCCGCTGCGGTCGGCGGGCAGATAGGGTTCGAGGACTTGCCGGGGGTGGGCGGCGTCGATGGCTGTGGCAAACAGCTCGCGAAGCAGGTGTTGCGGATCGACCGACATAAGCGGGCTCCCGGGGATTCTTGTTATTAGGGGTGCATCAAATTCGATGTGAAATGCGGTCAAAAATGTGGGAGCGGGCTTGCTCTCGAAAGCGGTCTACCATTCGACATCCATGCTGACTGATACACCGCTTTCGCGAGCAAGCCCGCTCCCACATTCGATCGCATTTCAACGGGGGTTATTTATCGCGAATCGAAAAATTCGCCATATGTTCCAGGCCCTTGATCAGCGCCGAGTGGTCCCAGTTGCCGCCACCGATGGCGGTGCAGGTGCTGAACACCTGCTGGGTGCCGGCGGTGTTCGGCAGGTTGATCCCCAGCTCCTTGGCACCGGCCAGGGCCAGGTTCAGATCCTTCTGGTGCAGGTTGATGCGGAAGCCCGGATCGAAGGTGCCCTTGATCATGCGCTCGCCATGCACTTCGAGGATTTTCGACGAAGCAAACCCCCCCATCAGTGCTTCACGCACCTTGGCCGGGTCGGCGCCGTTCTTCGAGGCGAACAGCAGCGCTTCCGCCACCGCCTGGATGTTCAACGCAACGATGATCTGGTTGGCCACCTTGGCGGTCTGGCCATCGCCATTGCCGCCCACCAGGGTGATGTTCTTGCCCATGGCCTGGAACAGCGGCAGGGCGCGTTCGAAGGTGTGCGGGTCGCCGCCGATCATGATGCTCAGCGTGCCGGCCTTGGCACCGACTTCACCACCGGACACCGGGGCGTCGAGGTAGCGTGCGCCGGTCTCGTTGATCTTCGCGGCGAAGGCCTTGGTGGCGGTGGGCGAGATCGAACTCATGTCGATCACCACTTTGTTCGGCCCAAGGCCTGCGGCAACGCCGTCGGCGCGGAACAGCACATCATCGACCTGCGGAGTGTCGGGCACCATGACGATGATGAACTCGGCTTCCTGGGCCACTTGCTGCGGATTGGCCAGGGCCACCGCACCAGCGCTGATCAGTTCAGCCGGCGCCTTGCCGTGATGCTCGGAAAGAAACAGTTGGTGACCGGCCTTTTGCAGGTTGGCAGCCATGGGTTGGCCCATGATGCCGGTGCCGATAAATCCGATTTTAGCCATGACGAAAATCCTCTTATTGTTAGGTGTGCAGGCCTGGCGCGGCCTGCTAAACACAGGAGATCCACTGTGGGAGCGGGCTTGCTCGCGAATGGGGGCCGACATTCAGCATTGATGTCGACTGATCCACCGCTTTCGCGAGCAAGCCCGCTCCCACATTGGGTGCTGTGTTTGTTCAGTTAGATCGCGTTGTGGCTTTTGAGCCAACCCAAACCCGCTTCGGTGGTGGTCAACGGCTTGTACTCACAGCCGACCCAACCCTGATAACCGATGCGGTCCAAATGTTCGAACAGGAAGCGGTAGTTGATCTCACCGGTCCCCGGCTCGTTGCGCCCCGGGTTGTCCGCCAGCTGGATGTGGTTGATCTCACCCAGGTGCGCAGCCATGGTGCGGGCCAGGTCGCCTTCCATGATTTGCATGTGATAGATGTCGTATTGCAGGAACAGGTTGGCACTGCCCACCTGCTCGCGAATCGACAGGGCCTGCGCCGTGTTGTTCAGGTAGAAGCCCGGGATGTCGCGGGTATTGATCATCTCCATCACAAGCTTGATGCCCACCGCCTGCAGCTTGTCGGCGGCGTACTTGAGGTTGGCGACGAAGGTTTTTTCAAGCGTCGCGTCATCCACGCCGGCCGGGCGAATCCCCGCCAGGCAGTTGACCTGGGTATTGCCCAGTACCTGGGCGTAGGCGATGGCCAGGTTGACCCCGGCACGGAACTCCTCGACCCGGTCCGGGTGGCAGGCCAGGCCGCGTTCGCCCTTGGCCCAGTCACCGGCCGGCAGGTTGAACAGCACTTGGGTCAGGCCGTGGGCATCGAGTTGCGCCTTGATTTCAGCTGAGCTGAATTCATAGGGAAACAGGTATTCCACACCACTGAACCCCGCGTCGGCGGCGGCTTTGAAACGGGCAAGAAAGTCCTGTTCGGTAAACAGCATGGACAGGTTGGCGGCAAAACGCGGCATGGGGTTCTCCTTAATCGAGCAGTGAAATGGCAGTCGGCGCGTCGTTGCCCACCAGTGCCAGATCTTCGAATTCGTTGACGGCGTTGATCTCGGTGCCCATGGAAATATTGGTCACCCGCTCCAGAATAATCTCAACGATCACCGGAACCTTGAATTCTTCGATCATTTCCTGAGCCTTGCGCAGTGCCGGCTGGATCTGGCCCGGCTCGAACACCCGCAGGGCCTTGCAACCCAGGCCTTCGGCGACGGCCACGTGGTCGACGCCGTAACCGTTGAGTTCCGGTGCGTTGAGGTTGTCGAAGGACAGCTGCACGCAGTAGTCCATTTCAAACCCGCGCTGGGCCTGGCGGATCAGCCCCAGGTAGGAGTTGTTCACCACCACGTGGATGTACGGCAGCTTGAACTGTGCGCCCACGGCCAGCTCTTCGATCATGAACTGGAAGTCATAGTCACCGGACAGTGCCACGACGTTGCGGGTCGGGTCCGCCTTGACCACACCCAGTGCCGCCGGAATGGTCCAGCCGAGCGGGCCGGCCTGGCCGCAGTTGATCCAGTGGCGTGGCTTGTAGACGTGCAGGAACTGCGCGCCGGCAATCTGCGACAGGCCGATGGTGCTGACGTAGCAGGTGTCTTTGCCGAACACCTGGTTCATCTCTTCGTACACCCGTTGCGGCTTGACCGGCACGTTGTCGAAGTGGGTCTTGCGGTGCAGGGTGGCCTTGCGCTGCTGGCAATCGTGGAGCCAGGCGCTGCGGTCCTTGAGCTTGCCGGCGGCTTTCCACTCGCGGGCCACTTCAATGAACATGGTCAATGCAGAGCCGGCGTCGGAAACGATGCCCAGGTCCGGGGTGAACACGCGGCCGATTTGCGTCGGCTCGATGTCCACGTGAATGAATTTGCGGCCCTCGGTGTACACCTCCACCGAACCGGTGTGACGGTTGGCCCAGCGGTTACCGATGCCCAGCACCACGTCCGATTTCAACATCGTGGCGTTGCCATAACGGTGGGACGTTTGCAGGCCGACCATGCCCACCATCTGCGGGTGATCGTCCGGGATCGTGCCCCAGCCCATCAGGGTCGGGATCACCGGGATGCCGGTCAACTCGGCGAATTCCACCAGCAGTTCGCTGGCGTCGGCGTTGATCACGCCACCACCGCTCACCAGCAATGGGCGCTCGGCCTGGTCCAGCAGGGCCAGGGCTTTTTCCACCTGGATGCGGGTCGCCAAAGGCTTGGCCAGGGGCAGTGGTTGGTAGGCGTCGATGTCAAATTCGATCTCGGCCATTTGTACGTCGAATGGCAGGTCGATCAGCACCGGGCCGGGGCGACCGGAGCGCATTTCATAGAAGGCCTTCTGGAAGGCATACGGCACCTGGCCGGGTTCCAGGACGGTGGTCGCCCACTTGGTCACCGGCTTGACGATGCTGGTGATGTCGACAGCCTGGAAGTCTTCCTTGTGCATGCGTGCCCGTGGCGCCTGGCCGGTGATGCACAGGATCGGGATCGAGTCCGCCGAGGCGCTGTACAGGCCGGTGACCATGTCGGTGCCCGCCGGGCCCGAGGTGCCGATGCACACGCCGATATTGCCGGCCTTGGTGCGGGTGTAGCCCTCGGCCATGTGCGAGGCGCCTTCAACGTGGCGAGCAAGGACGTGATCGATGCCACCGACCTTCTGCAAGGCCGAATACAGCGGGTTGATCGCGGCGCCCGGGATACCGAAGGCAGTGTCGACCCCTTCACGGCGCATCACCAGGACAGCGGCTTCGATTGCTCTCATTTTGCTCATGGTTTTGGTGCCTCTTGCGTTTTGTAATTGTATACAAGTGGTGTTGGTCCGAAGTGTATTCACGGCGAGCGGGGCAGGTCAATCCATTTTCTTGGGTGGCCTTTACGTTCGTCGGAAGGCTTATGGACGGGAATATTTCGACGTGTGGTGCGTATGTTTCGAAATATTGTATACAAAAAATAAATATATTGTGTTCTATTTGTTTGATCGAGCTTCTGATCAGACAGAGCTCCACGGCTTTCCCATAACAAGATAAGGACGGCACCCATGAGCGCTTTAACCTTGAAAGTCGCAGTCAACCTGGCCAGCCACGCCATCGCGGCAGGCCGCACCATTTCGGCGGCACCGCTGACCGTTGCGGTACTCGACAGCGGCGGGCATTTGATAACGTTGCAGCGCGAGGATGGCGCGAGCCTGCTGCGCCCGCAGATCGCGATTGGCAAGGCCTGGGGTGCGATAGCCCTGGGCAAGGGCTCGCGCTTGCTGGCGCTGGACGCACAGCAACGGCCGGCGTTTATTGCCGCGTTGAACAGCCTGGGGCAGGGCAGCGTGGTGCCGGCGCCAGGCGGGGTGTTGATCCGGGATCAGGCGGGTGTGGTGCTGGGCGCGATCGGGATCAGCGGGGATACGTCGGATATTGACGAGCAGTGTGCGATCAGTGCGATCGAGGGGTTGGGGTTGTTGGCGGATGCGGGGGTTACTGCTTGATGTGAGGTGACTGGTCAGGCCTCTTCGCGAGCAAGCCCGCTCCCACATTGGATCTGCGGCGTTTAAACAATTTATGTCTGGCACAAATTCAAATGTGGGGGCGGGCTTGCTCGCGAATCTTGAAGACGCTGCGGTCTATCAGTCCCGCTCACACCCCTTCAACACCAACCGAATAATCGTCTGCGCCGCCGCCTCATAATCCGCTTCATCCAACTTCGCCTTGCCGGTCACCGCTGAAATCTGCCAGTCAAAATCCGCATACGTCTGCGTCGCCGCCCAAATGCTGAACATCAGGTGATGCGGATCAATCGGCGCAATCAGCCCACGGTCCACCCAGCTCTGGATGCAGTCGATGTTGTGCTTGGCCTGGGCATTCAGCTGTTCCACCTGCTCGGGGCTTAAATGCGGGGCGCCGTGCATGATCTCACTGGCAAACACTTTCGAGGCAAACGGCAAATCCCGGGAGATGCAGATCTTCGAGCGGATGTACCCGCTCAGCACGGCCGAAGGGTCGCCATCAGGATTGAATGGTGTGGAGGCCGCCAGGATCGGCTCGATAATGCTTTCGAGCACCTCGCGATAGAGGTTGTCCTTGGACTTGAAGTAGTAGTAGACGTTGGGCTTGGGCAGCCCGGCCTTGGCGGCGATGTCGCTGGTTTTGGTCGCGGCGAAGCCCTTGTCGGCAAACTCCTCACTGGCAGCCCGCAGGATCAGTTCTTTGTTGCGCTCGCGAATGGTGCTCATAGACCAGGAGGTTCCTTGCCAAGACAGGCGGTCTGGCATGGTAGCACCGGCTTTGCGCAGGGCTCAAGAATCCCGCCGCAGCCCTTGCATGGCGGGGCGCCCAGCTGACTTTGTCTGTCTTGATGCTGAACGCATTCACGGTCGTACAGGCACAGCTCCAGCGCGCTGCTAGAGTTCAGGCAGCGAGCGGCCATTTAGCCTGGCCGCCGCTTCCTGTTTTCGGCGTTCGAGAGAGAAACCCGTGGAGAAAAGCAGACGACGTACGTTCGCCTGGGCCGTTGGCACGTTGTTACTGGTAGCGTTGTTGATTGCCCTGGGTTTGCACTTCTTTGCAGGCGGGCACAAAGGCCGGCCGGCCGCCACCGGCGAACCGGTGGCCGTGGTGCCGGTGGTGTTGCAGGACGTGCCGGTGTATATCGATGCCCTCGGCACCGTCACCCCCACCCGCAGTGTGACCGTGGTCACCCAGGTCGATGGCATCCTCAGCAGCGTGGAATTCAAGGAAGGCCAGCACGTCAGCAAGGGCCAGGTGATTGCGCGGATCGATGACCGTGCTCTCAAGGCCCAACTGGCCGTGGCCAAGGGTACCCTGGCCCACGACCAGGCTGTGTTGAGCAATGCCCAGCGCGATCTGGTGCGCTACCGCGAACTGGTCAAGGCCGGCTCTACCAGCCAGCAAACCGTCGACACCCAGGCGTCCTTGGTCCAGCAACAACTGGGCACCGTGGCTGCCGACCAGGGCAATGTGCAGAACCTTGAAGTGCAGGTCGGCTACTGCACCATCACCTCGCCGGTCGACGGTGTGGTGGGCCTGCGCCTGGTCGACCCCGGCAATTACGTCACCACCACCAGCACCACCGGCATCGTGGTGATTACCCAGATGAACCCGGCCACCGTGGTGTTCGCGGTCCCCGAGGACGACCTGGGTGCAATCAACCAGGCCCTGGGCCGTGGCGCCGTGACGGTGCTGGCCTACGACCGCAACAAGAAAGCCCTGCTGGCCACCGGCAGCCTGTTGGCCCTGGACAACCAGGTAGACACCTCCACCGGCACCATCAAGGTCAAGGCGCAGTTCGATGATTCGGGCAGTGCGCTGTTCCCCAACCAGTTCGTCAATGCGCGCCTGAAGGCCGACACCCTGGCCCAGGTTGCCGTGGTGCCCACCCGGGCGATCCAGCATGGCAGCAAGGGCGATTTCGTGTTCGTGGTGAATGGCGACAAGGCCAGCCTGCGCAACATCAAGACCGGCCCATCGATGGGCGATGTGTCGGCGGTACTCGAAAACGGGGTCAAGCCAGGCGAACAGGTGATCACCGAAGGCGCCGACAAACTGGATGACGGTTCGGCCGTGAAGGTCGTCGCCCAGTGAGGAGCTGCCGAGCATGAACATTTCGCGGCCCTTTATCGAACGTCCCGTCGCCACCACCTTGATGATGGTCGCGGTGCTGTTGCTGGGCATGTTGGGGTATCACCTGTTGTCGGTGTCGGCGTTGCCTGAAGTCGACTACCCGACCATCCAGGTCTTCACCCAATACCCCGGCGCCAGCCCGGACGTGGTCAGCTCCTCGATCACCGCGCCGCTGGAGCGCCAGCTCGGCGAGATGCCGGGCCTCAAGTCCATGAACTCCACCAGCTCCGACGGCGCTTCGGTGGTGACCCTGCAATTTGACCTGTCGCTGTCCCTGGATGTGGCAGAGCAGGAAGTGCAGGCCGCGATCAACGCCGCCGGCACCTTCCTGCCGGCCAACCTGCCGTACCCACCGGTATACAGCAAGGTCAATCCGGCGGATGCGCCGGTGCTGACCCTGTCCCTGACCTCCGATGTGTTGCCGCTGACCAAGGTCGAGGACCTGGCGGATACACGGCTGGCGCAGAAGATCTCGCAGATCACTGGCGTCGGCCTGGTGACCATCAGCGGCGGTCAGCGCCCGGCGGTGCGGGTCGAGGCGAATACCTCGGCGCTCAATAGCCTCGGCCTGTCCATTGATGACCTGCGCACCTCCCTCGGCACGGCCAACGTCAACCAGGCCAAGGGCAATATCGACGGCAAGTTCCAGGCGTATTCGATTGGTGCCAACGACCAGCTGCAATCGGCCGAGGAATACCGCGACCTGGTGATCGCCTATAAAAATGGCGCGCCGATTCGCCTGTCGCAGATCGCCAGTTCCACCCAGGGCCCGGAGAACCCGCGCCAGGCTGCGTGGACCAACAGCACGCCGTCGATTGTGCTGAACATCCAGCGCCAGCCAGGCGCCAATGTGATTCAGGTGGTCGACCGCGTGCAGCAATTGCTGCCCAAGCTGCGGGCCAGTTTGCCGGGTACCTTGAAGGTCGATGTGCTGACCGACCGCACGCAAACCATCCGCGCCTCGGTCACCGATGTGCAGTACGAACTGGCGGTGGCGGTGCTGCTGGTGGTGATCGTGATTTTCATTTTCCTGCGCGACGTTGCGGCGACGGTTATTCCGGCAGTCACCGTGCCGCTGACGCTGGTGGGCACCCTGGCGGTGGCTTATGCGCTGGGCTTTTCCCTGAACAACCTGACACTGATGGCGCTGACTATCGCCATCGGATTCGTGGTGGACGACGCCATCGTGATGATCGAAAACATCACGCGCTATATCGAGGCGGGCGACTCGCCGCTGGAGGCGGCGCTCAAGGGGTCGGAGCAAATCGGTTTCACGATTATTTCGCTGTCGATTGCGCTGATTGCAGTGATGATCCCGCTGCTGTTCATGGGCGATGTGGTCGGCCGGCTGTTCCGCGAATTCGCCATGACCGTGGCCGTGACCATCGTTATCTCGGCGTTCATCTCCCTGACCCTCACGCCGATGATGTGCGCGCGGATGCTCAAGAATAAGCACCAGGAACGCCGCGCGGATTTCTTCGACCGCATCAACACCCACTACGTGCGTGGCCTTGACTGGGTGTTGGCGCACCGCACCTTGACCCTGATCTCGATAGCGCTCACCGCCGCGCTGACCCTGATGATTCTGGTGATCATGCCCAAGGGCTTTTTCCCCGACCAGGACACCGGGCTGATCCAGGGCATTTCCCAAGCCGCGCCGACCGTTTCGTTCCAGCAGATGCAGACCGAACAACAGCGCCTGGCCGCGCGAATCCTCAAGGACCCGGCGGTGCAAAGCCTGTCGTCCTTTGTGGGTATCGACCAGACCAACCCGACCATCAACCAGGGCAACCTGCTGATCAACCTCAAGCCGCGCGGCGAGCGTGACAGTGCCACCGAGGTGATCCGCCGGCTCTCCGATGCCAACGCCGACGACGCCGGGATCCGCCTGTACCTGCACTCGGTACAGGACCTGACCCTCGACGCCACGGTGTCCACCACCAGCTACCGCCTGGGCCTGCAAGCCACCGATCCGGACGAGCTGGAAACGTGGACGAACAAGCTGCTGGCGGCGATCAAGCAAGATCCGATGTTCACCGACGTGCAAAGCCAGGCGATGCAATTCGGCAATCAGATCCAGCTGACCTTTGACCGCGCCACCGCCTCGCGCCTCGGCATCACGCCCCAGGCGATTGACGACGTGCTGTATGACGCCTTCGGCCAGCGCCAGGTCTCGACGATCTACACCCAGCTCAACCAGTACCACGTGGTGATCGCCACCGACCATCCGCCGCGCAACTTGCCGGACCTGCTCACCGGGTTGTACGTGGACATTCCCGGTGGCGGTGTGGCGCCGCTGTCGAGCATGGCGACCCTGCAGGTGGTGCGGGCGCCCGTCACCATCAACCGGCTGGGCCAGTTTCCGTATGCCGACGTTTCGTTCAACCTAGCGCCCGGCCAGACCCTTGGCGCGGCGGTCACGCGGCTCAAGGACATCGAGGCCAAGGTCGGCTTGCCGCTGTCGGTGCAGGCCAACCTGGAAGGCGCGGCGGCGACGTTCGAACAGTCGCTGTCCAACCAGGTATTCCTGGTGGTGGCGGCGATTGTGGTGGTGTACCTGATGCTGGGGATTCTGTACGAAAGCTTCGTGCACCCGGTGACGATCCTTTCGACGCTGCTCTCGGCAGCGCTCGGGGCCTTGCTGGCACTGCTGGTGACCGGCACACAGTTCGACATTATCGGATTGATCGGCATTGTGCTGCTGATCGGCATCGTGATGAAAAACGGCATCATGATGGTCGACTTTGCCCTGGAGTTGTTACGCGAGGGCGGCCTGAGCCCCACGGCCGCGATCCGCCAGGCGGCAGAGTTGCGGTTCCGGCCGATCCTGATGACCAGCATGGCGTCGCTGTTCGGCGCGGTGCCGCTGGCGCTCGGTACGGGGATTGGTTCGGAGCTGCGTCACCCGCTGGGCATCGCGATTATCGGCGGGTTGTTGCTCAGTCAGTTGCTGACGCTGTTTTCCACGCCGGTGATCTTCCTCGCCATGCACGGCCTGGGGCAGCGCTTCAGCCGCCGCCCGGCTGAAGCGGTCTGATGGCAATGAACCTCAGCGCGCCGTTTGTTCGCCGCCCGATTGCAACCACCTTGATGGCGGCCGGCCTCGCGCTGTTTGGCGCGCTGGCCTTCATGCTGTTGCCGGTGGCGCCGTTGCCGGAGGTGGATTTCCCGACCATCAGCGTCAGCGCCTCGTTGCCCGGCGCCGATCCGACCACCGTCGCCAGTTCAGTGGCCACGCCCCTGGAGCGCCAGTTCGGGCAGATCGCCGGGGTCACGCAGATGACCTCATCCAGCAGCTTGGGCTCGGCGCGGATCATTTTGCAGTTCGACCTGAATCGCGACATCGACGGCGCCGCGCGGGATGTGCAGGCGGCGATCAATGCCGCCCGCAGCAACCTGCCCAGCGACCTGTCCGGCAACCCGACGTACCGCAAGGTCAACCCGGCGGATTCGCCGATTCTGATCATCAGCCTGACCTCCGACAGCGCCACGCCGGGGCAGATGTATGACGTGGCCTCGACCCTGTTGGAGCAGAAGTTGTTGCAGACCACCGGGGTCGGTGACGTGACGGTGGGCGGCGGGGCGCTGCCGGCGGTGCGGGTGGAATTGAACCCCGATCGGCTCAACCAGTACGGCGTCAGCCTGGAGCAGGTGCGCCAGGTGATCAACGCCTCCAACGTCAACTTGCCCAAGGGCAACGTGGCCATCGGCGACCGTAACTACGGCATTGCGGCGAATGACCAGTTGCTCGATGAAAAGGACTACGGGCCGCTGGTGGTCAAGGCCCACAACGGCGACCTGATCCATATCGCCGACCTGGGCTACGTGCGCGAAGACGTGCAGGACCTGCGCAACTTCGGCCTGTCCAACGGCAAGCCGGCGGTACTGCTGGTGGTGTTCAAGCAGCCGGGCGCCAACGTGATCGAAACGGTGGACGCGGTGAAAGCCTCGCTGCCGTTCCTGCAAAGCTCGATTCCGGCGACGATCAAGCTCAACCTGCTGATGGACCGCACCACCACCATTCGCGCCTCGTTGCATGACGTCGAGATCACGTTGCTGGTGTCGATCCTGCTGGTGACCCTGGTGACCTTCGGCTTCTTCCGCGACTGGCGCAGCACCCTGGTGCCGGCGATTGTGGTGCCGCTGTCGCTGCTCGGCACCTTCGGCGCGATGTACTTCCTCGGCTACAGCCTGAACAACCTGTCACTCATGGCGCTGACGATTTCCACCGGCTTTGTGGTGGACGATGCGATTGTGGTGGTGGAAAACATCATGCGCCACCTGGAGCGCGGCAAGACCCGGGTGGAAGCGGCGCTGGCCGGTGCCCAGGAAGTCGGCTTCACGGTACTGACCATCAGCGTGTCGCTGGTGGCGGTGTTTATTCCGCTGCTGCTGATGGGCGGGATTGTCGGGCGGCTGTTCCGCGAGTTTTCGGTGTCGTTGTCGGTGGCCATCGTGATCTCGATGCTGATCTCGCTGACGGTTACACCGATGCTCGCCAGCGTGCTGCTGCGCGCGCCGAAAGCGATTCATGAAGGCAATGAACACCCGGACTCGCGCTTTCACCGCTTCTACGATCGCACCCTCGGTTGGGTGATCGACCATACGGTGCTGATGGGTTTTGTGACGGTGTTGGTGATCGTGCTCGCCGGCGTGTTGTACGTGCTGGTGCCCAAGGGCTTTTTCCCCCAGGAAGACACCGGACGCTTGCAGGGCAGCATCCTGGCGAACCAGAGCATTTCCTATGGGGCGATGCAGAAGGACTTCACCGAGATCAACCGCAAGGTGATGAAAAACCCGAACATCGAAACCGTCGCCGGGTTTGTCGGCGGTGGCGGAGGGGGCGGCGGGGCGGTCAACAGCGCGCAGATGTTTGTATTGCTCAAGCCCCTGGGCGAGCGCAAGGACAACGCCACCGAAATCATCGGCCAGATCCGCCGCAGCCTTGGCGACTTGCCGGGCACCAAGCTGTATTTGCAGTCGGCCCAGGACATCACCGTGGGTGGCCGGCAAAGTGGCGCGCAATACCAATACACCCTGACCGCCGATGACCAGGAGTCGCTGGACGAATGGGTGCCCAAGGTGGTGGCGGTGCTGCGCAAATTGCCGCAACTCACCGACCTCAATACCGACCAGCAAGACAACAGCTTGCTGGCCAATGTGCAAATCAACCGGGACACGGCGGCGCGCCTCGGGGTGAGAGTCTCGGCGGTCGACCAGACGCTGTACGACGCCTTTGGCCAGCGCCAGGTCGCGACCCTGTATCGCGCGGCCAACCAGTACCACGTGGTGATGGAAATCGCTCCGGAATACTGGACCGACCCTTCCGCGCTCAAGGGCATTTATGTGCCGACGGGCACCCAGGCCACGACCACCAAGGGCACCACGGCGGCGCCCAACCTGACCACCGGGCAGACCCTGGTGCCACTCTCGGCACTGGCGGATAACACGGTGGCGCGCACCGCAATTTCCATCAGTCACCAGGGCACGTTCCCGGCGGTGACAGTCTCGTTCAACCTGGCGCCCGGCACGTCCATCGGCCAGGCCACGGCGATGGTGGACGATGCGGTGAAGCAACTGCGCATGCCCGCCAGTGTGGTCGGCCAGTTTGCCGGTACGGCCCAGGTGTTCCAGTCGTCGGTGGCCAGTGAGCCACTGCTGATCGTCGCTGCGTTACTGTGCGTGTATATCGTGCTGGGCATCCTCTACGAAAACCTGACGCACCCGCTGACCATTCTTTCGACCTTGCCCTCGGCCGGCGTCGGTGCGTTGATCGCCTTGCTGCTGACCGGCACCGAGCTGTCGATCATTGCGCTGGTGGGGGTGATTCTGTTGATTGGTATCGTGAAGAAAAACGCGATCATGATGATCGACTTCGCGATCACCGAGCGGCGGGAGTTCGGCCTCACGGCCAAGGAAGCGATTCGCCGGGCGTGCCTGATCCGTTTCCGGCCGATCATGATGACCACCCTGGCGGCGATCCTTGGCGCGCTGCCGCTGGTGCTCGGCACCGGTTATGGCTCTGAGTTGCGCCGGCCGTTGGGGATTTCGATTATTGGTGGCCTGCTGTTCAGCCAGGTGCTGACGCTGTACACCACCCCGGTGATCTACCTGTGGCTCGACCGGGCGTCACAGCGCCTGGGTCGGCGTAAGGAAGCAAGGTTATGAACGTGAAATACAGCGTGCTTTGCATCAGCCTGCTGCTCGGCGGCTGCATGGTCGGGCCCGATTACCAGAAGCCCGCCATGGAGCTGCCGCAGTCGTTCAAGGAAGGCGCGCAGTGGCAGCGCGCGGCGGCTAACCCCCAAGGGGCGATGGACAGCCAGTGGTGGCTGGCCTATCAGGACCCGGTGCTGAACGACCTGGTGGCGCGCTCGGCCAAGGCCAACCAATCGATCATCGCGGCGGAGGCCGCGTACCGTTTGGCTCAGGCGCAGGTGGCGTCCAGCCGGGCCGGTTTGTGGCCGACGGTGGGCGTGGGGTTGTCGGGTTCGCGGGGAACGGCAGGCAGTGGTAGCGGCACGTCCACCACCGGTACCACGGCGGGCGGCGTGCAGAACAGTGTCAGCGCAACCTTGACCGCCAGTTGGGAGCCGGACCTGTGGGGCCTGGTGCGGCGCGGGATAGAGTCCAGCCAGGCGACGGCCCAGCAATCGGATGCGTTGCTGGCCGGGGTGCGGCTGTCCATCAGTTCCAGCGTGGCGAGTAACTACCTCGCCCTGCGGCAGATGGACATCGACGTGCGCCTGTTGCAGCAACAACAGAAGATCAACCAGCAACTGCTGGACATGATCCAGGTGCAGTTCACCCAGGGCGTCGCCACCAACGACCAGTTGCTGGTGGCTCAGGACCAGTTGACCACCTCGATTGCCGACTTGCAGACCTCCCTGCGCGACCGCGAGCAATACGAACACGCGCTGGCCGTGCTGGTGGGCGTGGCGCCGAGTGAATTCAGCGTGGCGGTGCGCAATGACTACAGCTTCGTGGTCCCGCGGCCACCGTTGACCTTGCCGTCGACCCTGCTGCAACGGCGTCCCGATGTGGTGGCGGCGGAGCGCTCGGCAGCGGCGGCCAACGCGAAAATCGGCGTGGCTGAAGCCGCATTCTTCCCGACCCTGGATCTTACTGCCGAGGCCGGTTACCGCGGCAGTGCGTTGGGCGGGTTGTTCTCCCTGCCCAATCGCATCTGGACGTTGGGCCCGGCGCTGGCGGAAACCCTGTTCGATGGCGGCGCCCGCGAAGCGGCGGTCAAGCAGGCCGAGGCCAGCTATGACCAGATCGCCGCGACCTACAAGGGCACCGTGCTCAGCGCCTTGCAGAACGTTGAAGACAACCTGTCGGCAATCAACCACCTGCAAACCCAGGCCGATGCGTTCCAGCAGGTGTACCAGCGTAATCAGCAACTGTTCGGCAGCCAGGAAGCACAGTTGCGCGCCGGCACCGTGAGCCAGGAGGCCGTGCTGACCCAGCAACTGGTGTTGCTGCAAGCCGAGCAGAATCTTCGCGACACCCAGGGCCAGCTCAGCCAGGGCAGTGTGGCGCTGATCCAGAGCCTTGGCGGGGGCTGGCAAACGCCTGCGCGCTGAACGGCTCGCTAACCCGGTGTGCGCCGCGTTATTCTCGGCGCACTTTGAATCACGGGAAGCCCGAGCCATGGCAGGAAGCAGTTTGCTGGTATTGATCGACGACATCGCCGCGGTGCTCGACGATGTGGCGTTGATGACCAAGATGGCTGCGAAGAAAACCGCCGGCGTGCTGGGGGACGACCTGGCGCTGAATGCCCAGCAAGTCTCCGGGGTGCGCGCCGAGCGGGAAATTCCGGTGGTGTGGGCGGTGGCCAAGGGCTCGTTCGTCAACAAGCTGATTTTGGTGCCGGCTGCGTTGCTGATCAGCGCGTTTGCGCCGTGGGCGGTCACGCCGTTGTTGATGCTGGGCGGCGCTTACCTGTGTTTTGAAGGTTTCGAAAAACTCGCCCATAGCTTCTTCCACAAACGCACCGAAGAGCAGGCGCACCTGGTGGAAGCCGTGGCGGATCCGGCCACGGACCTGGTGGCCTTCGAGAAGGACAAGATCAAGGGCGCGATCCGTACCGACTTCATCCTCTCCGCCGAAATCATCGCCATCACCCTCGGTACCGTGGCCGATGCACCGCTGATGCAGCAAGTGATCGTGTTGTCGGGTATCGCCATCGTCATGACCATCGGCGTCTACGGCTTGGTGGCCGGTATCGTCAAACTCGATGACCTGGGCCTGTGGCTCACCCAGAAGCCCGGCCAGGCGGCGCGCAGCATCGGCGGGGCGATCCTGCGGGCGGCGCCGTACATGATGAAAAGCCTGTCGGTGATCGGTACGGCGGCGATGTTCATGGTCGGCGGTGGCATCCTGACCCATGGTGTGCCGGTGGTGCATCACTGGATCGAGACCGTGAGCCAGAGTACTGGCGGCCTGGCGTGGTTGATGCCGACGTTGCTCAATGCCGTGGCGGGGATCATTGCCGGGGCCGTGGTGTTGGCGGTGGTCAGCGTGGTGGGTAACCTCTGGAAGCGTGTGAGGGCATAGGCATTTGATCGAGCGACGGCAATTCAGCGGAGGCATGAAAGGCAAGAACCTCCGTTATCTGAATGAAAATCCCGGCGAGGCCCGTCAGACGGTGCGTGCGGGATTTGTGTTGCTCGAACATTTCTCGCTGCCGGCGTTTACCCAGGCGCTGGATACGCTGATCACCGCCAACCTGCTGCGGCCCGCTTCTTTTTCTACCTCGACCTTCGGCTTGCGGGAAGGCGAGGTGATCAGTGACCTGGGGCTGGTGATCCGGCCCGATGCGCGGCTTGAGTCTTCGGTGCTTAAAGAGTTGGACCTATTGGTGATATGCGGTGGCTATCGCACTGAACTGAAGGCTGCGGAGGAGTTTATCCACCTGCTGAAAAGCGCCTCGGAGCAGGGTGTGAGCCTGGCCGGTTTGTGGAATGGTGCGTGGTTCCTGGGGCGTGCGGGATTGCTGGGCGGCTACCGCTGCGCCGTGCACCCGGAACATCGCCCGGCCCTCGCTGATTTCTGCAAGGCGACGCAGGTCAGCAGCGAACCCTATGTGATTGATCGCGACCGGCTGACGGCATCGAGCCCTTCCGGTGCGTTTCATATGGCGCTGGACTGGATCAAGGGGCTGTACGGCAAAGCGCTTGTGGAGGGGATCGAGGACATCCTGGCGTTTGAGGAGTCGCGCTACCGGCGGGTGAAACCCACGGAAAACGTGTGCTTGAGCGCGCCCCTGCGCGAGGTGGTCAACCTGATGGACGCCAACCTCGAAGAGCCTCTGGAGCTTGAGCAACTGGCCGTTTATGCGGGCCGTTCCCGACGCCAGTTGGAGCGTTTGTTCAAGGAGCAGCTTGGCACCACGCCCCAGCGTTATTACCTGGAACTGCGCATCACCGAGGCCCGTCGGCTGCTGCAACACACCGAGCTGTCCCAGGTGGACGTGCTGGTGGCCTGCGGGTTTGTCTCGCCGAGCCATTTCAGCAAGTGCTACAGCGCCTACTTTGGCTACAGGCCATCCAAGGAAAAGCGCCTGGTCAAATAGCCTGAGATTGGCATTCGCCACAAATATAGATACGATGCTAATCATTAGCTTGCTATCTATATGTGGGTTTAATGAAATCCTCCACCTTCCAGCTCCCTGATTTCTGGCAGGCGACGTTGACCCCGTCCCGTAGCGATCTGCTGTTTGCCTTGCGCAACATGATCGCCGGCGGGGTCGCGTTGTACCTGGCCTTCTGTTTTGACTTGCAGCAACCGCAATGGGCCCTGACCACCGTATTTATCGTGGGCCAGTCCACCAGCGGCATGGTCCTGGCCAAAGGCGCCTATCGGCTGGTGGGTACGTTTGTCGGGGCCATGGTTTCCATTGCGATGATCGGCGTGTTTGGCCAGGCGCCGCTGCTGTTCCTGCTGTGCATGGCGCTGTGGCTGGCGTTCTGCACCACGGGGGCATCCTTGCTGCGCAATCATGCGTCCTATGGGTTTGTGCTGGCGGGGTACACCACGGCGATTATTGCGCTACCCGCTACGGCGGCACCGCTGGGAGTGTTCGATGAGGCGGTGGCACGCTGCCAGGAGATCAGCCTGGGGATTCTTTGTGCCTCCATCGCCAGTACGATTCTGTGGCCGCGCCGGGTCGAGCAGGTGCTGGCGGTTCAGGCGCGCGCCGCCTGGCAGGCCGGGGTGCGGGCTGCCGCTTCGGAGCTGTTGGGTACCGACCAGCGTAAAGGCTTGCTCGAAGCATTGAGCCGCCTGGTGGCGGTGGACAGCCAGCGCGACCATGCCTGGTTTGAAGGGCCCAAGGGCCGGCGCCGCTCCCAGGCCTTGCGGGTGCTCAGCCGTGATCTGCTTAGCCTGCTGCGGGCGGCGCGGGGCGTGGCGCGCCAGCGGATGATGCTCGATGAAACGGCGGCGGTCGGGCCACTGATTGAAGCGGTGGCTTCGGCGTTGCAGCAGGAGCGTCTTGATGAACTGCCCGAGTTGTCACAACGGCTTGGCCTGGCGTTGCAGGATCCGCAGCTTGGCCAGGAGGCGCACTTTTGCCTGGTGCAACTGGCGCAGGTGTTGCGCTTGATTGAGCTGGGTGCATTGACGCTGTCGGCGGTCGAGCAGGGCAGGGTGCCGCCCGGCGCACCGGGGGCGATGTCCTGGCACCGGGATATCGAGCAGGGGGTGCTTGGCGGGCTGCGCAGTGCGTTGGCGTTTCTGGCGGTCGCGGCGTTCTGGATCTTTACGGCATGGCCTTCGGGTTTGGGCGCGGTATCGATTTGTGGCGTGGTGTTGAGCCTGTTTGCAGCGCGGGAAAACCCGTCGGCTTCCAGCCTTAACTTCCTCAAGGGCATAGCGCTGTCGATCCCGGTGGCCGGTTTTGTGTGCTTCGTGCTGTTGCCCGGCTTCGATGGCTTTCCCTTGTTATGCCTGGCGTTGGGAGTGCCGCTGTTTTTCGCCTCGTTGTGCATGAGCCGCCTCAAGCTGGCGGCCACGGCCTCGGCGTTCTGCATCTTTTTCGTCAACAACGTCGGGCCCAGCAATGTGATGACCTATGACTTCGCCGCGTTCCTCAACAAGGCCATCGCGACGCTGGTGGGGGTCGGGATTGCCGTGGTGGTGTTTCGGCTGATCCAGCTCAATCCCGGCGAGCATCACTATCGGCGGATGTTCAAGGCGTCGCTGTTCGACCTGGCGCAATTGACTTCCCGTCCCCTGGAGCAGGCTGAAAGCTGGTTTGGCGGGCGCATGGCGGACCGGCTGATTCGCCTGTCGCGCTACAGCGAAACCTTGCCTGCCGATCGCCGTGTCCACTGGGATAACGGATTGCTGGGGCTGGACCTGGGGGATGAGTTGCTGGAGTTGCGCGCCTGCCTGGCGGACAGCCGGGGTGCGTTGGCGATTGAGCGCGATCGCTATTTGCGGGCATTGGAGTCGGTGTTGGAGGAGGGTGGACCGAGCGTGGCGAATGAGTCGCTGATGGATGCGGCCAGCGTTGCGATGCTTGAAGCGCTTGAACAGCCTTCGGGATTGGCGGAGCAGGATCGGGAAATGGCCAGGGCGGCCGTGCTGCAACTGCGGTTTACGTGGCGTAAGTGGTGTCGGCGGGGGGTGTAGGCGCTGGCAAGCCAGCGCCTACACGGGGCATTACTCGGCGATCTGCAACTTGCGCGCCTCGGTGTACACGTAGCGCACCTTTTCATACTCGAACGGCGAGTTCATCTGGCCGTAGCGGAAGCTGGTCTGGTAGCGCTTGTCGACGGCGCGCAGGGCCCAGATTTCCGGGTGGTTTTCGCTGACCTTGGACACGTTCAGGAAGTTGATCTCGGTCTCGGCGCCGTAGTCCACCAGCAGGCCGGTGGTATCCCGCAGGTTCGACGGACCAAACAGCGGCAGCACCAGGTAGGCGCCGCCCGGTACACCGTAGAAGCCCAGGGTCTGGCCGAAGTCTTCGCTCTGGCGCGGCAGGCCCATGGCGGTAGCCGGGTCCCACAGGCCGGCGATGCCGATGGTGGTGTTGAGCAGCAGGCGCCCGGTGGTTTCCAGGGAACGATGGCCCTTGAGCTGCAGCAGGCTGTTCAGCAGGTTGGGTACATCCCCGAGGTTGTTGAAGAAGTTGCTGACGCCGGTACGCAGGAAGCTCGGGGTGACATAGCGGTAACCGTCCACCACGGGCAGGAACACCCACTGGTCGAAGCGGTAGTTGAAGTGGTAGACCCGGCGGTTCCACGACTCCAGCGGGTCGTAGACATTCAGCGCGTTGACCGACGAGCGCTCGAACTCACGCTGGTCCAGGCCAGGGTTGAACTTGAGGTGGCTCAGGGGCTCCTTGAAGCCGTCGGAGTCCACTACGGTCGGCGTGTGGGCCTTGCTGTTGTCGGCATTGGCCACGCCCGCGCACATCAGGGCGGCGAGCAGCAGAAGATATTTAGCCACGGAAGAACTCCAGCATGGCGTCGGCGTTGACGCGGTAGTTGAGGTTGCCGCAATGGCCGCCCAGGGGGTAGACGGTCAAGCGATCGCCGAAGGTTTTACGCAGGAAGCCAAGGTCGCCAGGGCCCAGGATCACGTCGTCGGCGTTGTGCATGACGGCGATTTTCGGGCTGTCGTGCAGGTAGTCCTTGAGGGCATACAGGCTGACCTGGTCAACCAGTTGCAGCAGGCTGCCGCCGTCGGAACGGGCGCGCCACATCGGGATCACCTGTTCGGTGAGGTAGCAGTCGAAGTCGCACTGCAGCGCACGCTTGAGGAACGGCGTGAGGCTGGTGCCTTCGCTGATCGGGTACTTGGGCGGGATGATCAGGCCGCGACGGTTGATCAGGTCCGAGGTGAAGGCAATGTCGGCCGCCGAGAAGCGGAACGAGGTGCCGATCAGCATCGCCATCTGTTCGTTGGTCAGGTGTTCCTTGGAGTTCTGGAAGTCGTAGAGCAGGGCATCGTTGAGGTCGATGTAGCCCTTTTGCTGGAAGTAGCGGGTCAGCTTGTTCAACACCAGCTCATAGAAGGTGGTGCTGTTGTTGATGCCCTTGACCTCGGTCTGCACCAGCTTGTCGAGGTTGGTGATCGAGGTATAGAGGTTGACCGGCGGGTTCAGCAGCAGGACTTTCTTGAAGTTGAAGCTGCGACGGGTTTCATCCAGCTTGCTGACAAAGGCTGCGTCGAGGGCGCCGAGGCTGTAGCCGGTGAGGTAGAAGTCGGTCACGGGCAGCGTCGGGTTTTGCGCGCGTACGGCCTGCATCACGCGGTACATGTCTTCGGCGTCTTCCTGGCTGATGCCGGGAGTGGCGAAGCGCGAGGCGGCGGCGATGAAGTCGAAGCTGGTGGGGGACGACAGCTGGACGACGTGGTAACCGGCCTTGTAGTAGAGCTTTTTCAGGTATTCGTTGATGGTGCTGTCAAAGCGTGCGCCGGTGCCGGCGATCAGGAAGATCAGCGGTGCGGCACGGTCCTGCTTGGCGATGCGGTAGGTGAGTTTCTTCACCGCCCAGAAGTTGTCAGGCAGGCTGAACTCGCGCTCGGGACGCATCGTCAGGGTGTAGTCGGACTGATTGATTTGATCGTCCAATGGCAGTTCCGGCCGCAGGTTCGGCGGGGTAGTGGCGATGGTCGCTTCAAACGGGTTGGTCAAAGGGTAGCCATAGCTGGCCTGGTCGATATCGACCGCCAGTGCTGACGCACTCAGAAAAAGGCTGCCCAACAGGGCCGCACAGCGCAAGGAACGGAGCATGACTAAATCCCTAAGAGGAAAACGTGCTGAAGTGGAGTTCGCAGGCTATGACCACCGCGTTGCTGCCGAAGTGCCAGCCTTCGGCACTAAAAGTCGGAAAAAACGTCGGAATCGGGGTAATAGTAGCGAGACGATACACTTTGGCACGCCTTAATGAACACTTATCTGTTTGCAAAACTTGCCAACGGCCACCGGGGGATTAAGCTGGGCGCCGTTTTCGCCTATCGGAGTGCCCCATGTCCCGCCGTTTTCCGCTGATCCTGTTGCTTATTGCCCTGCCGCTTTGGCTGGCCGCCAGTTATGGCGCGCGTTACGGATTCATGGAGGATGGCCGTTGGGTGGGCATTTGCGCTGACGAAGCCAGCCGCTGGGAATGCCAGGTGCGTTCCAACCTGGGGTTGATGATTCACTTCAAGGTGCTGGGCTGGGCGGCGCTGGTCACGGCGGTGCTGGCGTTTTTCGTGCCGGGCCGGGCCGGGTGGGGTTTGGCGGTGTTGGCGCTGGTGTTCGGGTTTCCGGCGTTGGCGTTGTACAACACGACCTTTGCGGTGTTTGCGGTGGTGATTGCGGGGTTGCGGTTGGTCCGTAAGCCTCGCGTTGCCTGACAGGGCCTCTTCGCGAGCAAGCCCGCTCCCACATTTGACCGAGTACATCCCTTGGAATGCGGTCGAGTGTGGGAGCGGGCTTGCTCGCGAAAGCGGTCTTAAGCCTTGCGCACCCGCAAGCAACGCCACAATGCTGCAACCATGAGCAGGCTCACCACCGCCCAACCCCACGCCTGCTGGTTCATCAACCCTTCACGGAACAACTGCGGCGCAATGCCGGCACCGATGATGAACGCCAGCAACGCAATCTCCCGCCGCAGCCCGCTCACCGGACGCACCAGGTACACCAGCGCCGGCAGCACCAGCGCGGCACTCGGGAAGCTGCGGTAACGCGGGTCAAATACCAGCGCCAGCATCATGACCGCACCGGCAAACCCGGCGATTGCCACCAGCCAGCCAGCGCGCTGCTCCAGCCAGTTGAAGGCGCGTTCGCGCCAACCTTCTCGCGCACTCATCGCCAGGGCCGCGTGAGCCAGTACCGCAAGGTTCAAGGCCACCAGCAATCCAGCCCACACCCACTCATCCGTGAAGCGCGCGGTGACCCGGTTCAACTCGGCCCAGGTGCCGATCGAGCAGGCCGCCACGGCGCCCAGCAATGGCAACAACAACGCAGCCCGGGCCGTGCGCACGCGGCCACCCAGCAGCAGCGTGCCCAGCAGGATAATCCCGCCAACCCCCAGCCACAGCGGCCAGTACGGCACATTGGTCACCGGGCCGGCGAGCACGCCCTTGTCCTGGCGGTCCGCATCAAACAGGCCCCAGTAACCCCCCACCGCCCCTTCACTGGCACGTTTCCACGGCTGGTCAAAGGCTTCGATCAGGTTGTAGTGCCAGCCATTGGCTTCGGCCATGGCCACGAACCCGCGCATGAATTTCGCTTCGTTGACCCGGCTCGGCACCGCCGTTTCCCGCTGGCGGCCTTCGCTCGGCCAGCCGGTCTCGCCGATCATCACGTCCTTGGGGGCGAACTTGTTGCCGAAGGTCTGGCGCACATCGCCCACGTGCTTGAGCGCCTGGTCGATGCCCGAGGGGTCATCTTCCCAGTAAGGCAGCAGGTGGATGGTCAGGAAGTCCACGGCCGGGGCGATTTCCGGGTGTTGCAGCCAGAACTCCCACACATCGGCATAGGTGACCGGTTGCTTGATATGGTCCTTGACGTGATGGATCAACTTGACCAACTGCCCGGCGGTGACTTCCTTGCGCAGCAGGGTTTCGTTGCCGACGATCACCGAGGTGACGACGTCGGGGTTGGCATTGGCCGAAGCGATCAGTGCCTCGACTTCCTTGGCGGTGGCCACCGGATCACTGCTGACCCATGCGCCGCTCATCAGCTTCAGGCCGTGTTTGCGCGCCAGTGCCGGCAAGTCTTCAAGGCCGGTCTGGGAGTAGGTGCGAATGCATTCGAAACGGGTGGCCAGCAACGCCAGGTCGGCGTCCATGCGCTCGGGGCGCAGTTTGAACGGCTGGTCGAACGGCGACTGGTCTTTGTCGAAGGGCGTGTAGGACGCACATTGCAGCTTGTGGCTGGCGCTGGCCACGTCCGGCAGCACCACCGGTTGGCCAAGGCCGTACCAATAGCCGCCGAGGGCCAGCACACCGAGGATCAGGGCAAATAAATAGGGCAGGAGCGGGAAACGTGCAGTCGCGGGCATGATCAGGCCGTCTGGGGGCAAAGGCGCGCATCTTACCCGGATTTGAGCCGTCCCAGTGGGGCCGCATAATTTTGACATGCAAAGTTCGGGCGGGATCGTCGGTGAATGTCCTACAAATCATCCTGCTGGCGATGTGATGTCGTTTCTTGCTTACCTGAGGTCGCAGTCAGAGCAGGTCGCTTGTGGCAGCAGGTTGATGATCGAAGTGTCAGCCCTCCACTGATGAGGCACCCACGTGATCGATGCGCGTGAAGGGGGCGCGGTGCACCACATAACAACAGGTTGACGTCGCTCGGCATCCGCCGGGCGCAGCACTTTCGGGGAAGCACTATGAAGATGCGACGACTCTTGGGCGCAGCTGCCACTCTGGTAGTTGCGATGAGCTCCACACTGGCCAGCGCCGACAGCAAAACCCTGAGCATCGGCTATGTGGATGGCTGGTCGGACAGTGTCGCCACCACCCACGTGGCGGCAGAAGTGATCAAGCAAAAGCTCGGTTATGACGTGAAACTGCAAGCGGTCGCCACCGGGATCATGTGGCAAGGCGTGGCCACCGGCAAACTCGATGCCATGCTCTCCGCCTGGTTGCCGGTGACCCACGGTGAATACTGGGCCAAGAACAAGGACAAGGTGGTCGACTACGGCCCCAACTTCAAGGACGCCAAGATCGGCCTGATCGTGCCTGAGTACGTGAAAGCCAAATCCATCGAAGACCTCAAGACCGACACCACCTTCAAGAACAAGATCGTGGGTATCGACGCCGGTTCAGGTGTGATGCTCAAGACCGACGAAGCAATCAAGGCCTATGGCCTGGACTACAAGCTGCAAGCCAGTTCGGGCGCGGCGATGATCGCCGAGTTGACCCGTGCCGAAGACAAACAGGAATCCATTGCGGTCACCGGCTGGGTGCCACACTGGATGTTCGCCAAGTGGAAACTGCGTTTCCTGGACGACCCAAAAGGAATTTATGGTGCTGCTGAGACCGTCAACAGCATCGGCAGCAAAGGCCTGGAAAAGAAAGCCCCGGAAGTCGTGGCGTTCCTGAAGAAATTCCAGTGGGCCTCCAAGGATGAAATCGGCGAAGTCATGCTGGCGATCCAGGAGGGCGCCAAGCCTGAAGCGGCGGCCAAGGACTGGGTGGCCAAGCACCCTGAGCGCGTCGCCGAGTGGACTGCTAAGTAAGTCTCTTGTGGGAGCTGGCTTGCCTGCGATGCAGACGCCTCGGTGCACATGATGTATCGAGGTGATCCCATCGCGGGCAGCCCGGCTCCCACATTATTTCGCCCCCGCAATTATTCCTGCGCCTTCAATATCCCTCGCTACACTCCTTCTACTACTAAGGTCGTCTGGAACCTGTTCCTCAGCCGCATACAGTGGATATGTTCCAATAATAAAAAGCTGTGCTGCGAGGATAAAAACAATGAACGACAGCATTTACCTCTCGATTCAAAACAGCCCGCGTTTCAAGGAGCTGGTTAGTAAAAGGGAAAGATTCGCCTGGATTCTCTCGGCAATCATGCTTGGGCTTTACTCCGCTTTCATTCTTCTGATTGCCTATGGGCCGCAAATACTGGGGGCCAAGATCAGCCCCGGTTCGTCCATCACGTGGGGGATCCCGATCGGGGTCGGGCTGATTGTGTCGGCCTTCGTCCTCACCGGCATCTATGTACGACGCGCCAACGGCGAATTCGACGACTTGAACAATGCGATTCTCAAGGAGGCTGCGCAATGATCCGTCGTCTATTGGCTGTACTCGGCGCTTCGGCCTTTGCACCTGCCGTTTGGGCGGCCGATGCACTGACCGGCGAAGTGCATAAACAACCGCTGAATATCGCAGCGATCCTGATGTTCGTGGCCTTCGTCGGCGCGACCTTGTGCATCACCTACTGGGCGTCCAAGCGCAACAAGTCGGCGGCCGACTACTATGCGGCCGGCGGCAAGATCACCGGGTTCCAGAACGGTCTGGCGATTGCCGGTGACTACATGTCGGCAGCCTCCTTCCTGGGGATTTCCGCGCTGGTGTTCACCTCCGGCTACGACGGCCTGATCTACTCGATCGGCTTCCTGGTGGGCTGGCCGATCATTCTGTTCCTGATCGCCGAGCGCCTGCGTAACCTGGGCAAATACACCTTTGCCGACGTGGCGTCCTATCGCCTGGGGCAAACCCAGATCCGCAGCCTGTCGGCCTGCGGCTCTTTGGTGGTGGTGGCGTTCTACCTGATCGCGCAGATGGTTGGCGCGGGCAAGCTGATCCAGCTGCTGTTCGGCCTGGATTATCACGTCGCGGTGATCCTGGTAGGCATCCTGATGTGCCTCTATGTGTTGTTCGGCGGCATGCTGGCGACCACCTGGGTGCAGATCATCAAGGCAGTGCTGTTGCTGTCCGGTGCCTCGTTCATGGCGTTGATGGTGATGAAACACGTCAACTTCGACTTCAACATGCTGTTTGCCGAGGCGATCAAGGTTCACCCTAAAGGTGAAGCGATCATGAGCCCGGGCGGCCTGGTGAAAGACCCGATTTCGGCGTTCTCCCTCGGCCTGGCACTGATGTTCGGTACCGCCGGCCTGCCGCACATCCTGATGCGCTTCTTCACTGTGAGTGACGCAAAGGAAGCTCGCAAGAGCGTGCTGTATGCCACTGGCTTCATCGGCTACTTCTATATCCTGACCTTCATCATCGGCTTCGGCGCGATCCTGCTGGTCAGCACCAACCCGGCGTTCAAGGATGCTGCAGGTGCCTTGCTCGGCGGTAACAACATGGCGGCGGTGCACCTGGCCAACGCGGTGGGCGGCAGTATCTTCCTGGGCTTCATCTCGGCCGTGGCGTTTGCCACCATCCTGGCAGTGGTTGCCGGTTTGACCCTCGCGGGTGCTTCGGCGGTGTCCCATGACCTGTACGCCAGCGTGATCAAGAAAGGCAAGGCCAACGAGAAGGATGAGATTCGCGTATCGAAGATCACCACCATCGCCCTGGCAGTACTGGCGATTGGCTTGGGCATCCTGTTTGAAAGCCAGAACATCGCGTTCATGGTGGGCCTGGCGTTCTCCATTGCGGCCAGCTGTAACTTCCCGGTGCTGCTGCTTTCCATGTACTGGAAAAACCTCACCACCCGCGGTGCGATGATTGGTGGCTGGCTGGGCTTGATCAGTGCCGTTGGCCTGATGATCCTCGGCCCAACCATCTGGGTCTCGATCCTGCACCATGAGAAGGCGATCTTCCCTTACGAGTACCCGGCGCTGTTCTCGATGATCATTGCGTTCATCGGCATCTGGTTCTTCTCCATCACCGACAAGTCGGCGGCGGCAGAGAAGGAACGTGCGCTGTACTTCCCGCAGTTTGTGCGTTCGCAGACTGGCCTGGGGGCGAGTGGGGCGGTTAGCCACTAAGCCCGTAACAGTTACAAAAAAATGCCCCGGTCGTGAGATCGGGGCTTTTTTTGCCTTTATTGGTAACGAATACGACAAAACTGTTTCTCAAATCCGGCACAAATAAAAACGGCCTCCCTATCAAAGGAGGCCGTTTTCGGTGTAGCCAAGTAGCGATCAGCTTACTTGCGGTCTTCCAGCTTGGTGATGTCACGCGACTCGTAGCCAGTGTACAGCTGGCGCGGACGGCCAATCTTGTACGGGCTGGAGAGCATTTCTTTCCAGTGGGAGATCCAGCCCACGGTCCGCGCCAGGGCGAAGATCACGGTGAACATGCTGGTTGGAATGCCGATCGCCTTGAGGATGATCCCCGAGTAGAAGTCGACGTTCGGGTACAGCGAGCGCTCGATGAAGTACGGGTCGGTCAGGGCGATCTCTTCCAGGCGCATGGCCAGTTCGAGTTGCGGATCGTTCTTGATGCCCAGTTCCTTCAACACTTCGTCGCAGGTCTTCTTCATTACGGTGGCGCGCGGGTCGCGGTTCTTGTAGACCCGGTGACCGAAGCCCATCAACTTGAACGGATCGTTCTTGTCCTTGGCCTTGGCGATGAACTTGTCGATGTT
Source organism: Pseudomonas sp. B6001 (assembly GCF_013386015.1). Taxonomy (NCBI): domain Bacteria; kingdom Pseudomonadati; phylum Pseudomonadota; class Gammaproteobacteria; order Pseudomonadales; family Pseudomonadaceae; genus Pseudomonas; species Pseudomonas sp. B6001. The sequence continues at coordinate 32,554 of NZ_JACAOX010000001.1, read as the reverse complement.
CGAGACATCGCCGATTTCATCGAGCATGGTCAATACGGCTTCGTTCGCACCGCCGTGGGCAGGGCCCCACAGTGCGGCGATACCGGCGGCGATACAGGCGAACGGGTTGGCACCCGAAGAGCCCGCCAGGCGCACGGTAGAGGTCGAGGCGTTCTGTTCGTGGTCGGCGTGGAGGATGAAGATCTTGTCCATCGCGGCGGCCAGCACCGGGCTGATCGGTTTGATCTCGCACGGGGTGTTGAACATCATGTGCAAGAAGTTTTCCGCGTACGTCAGGTCGTTGCGCGGGTACATCATGGGTTGACCCATGGAGTACTTGTAAACCATTGCGGCCAGGGTCGGCATCTTGGCAACCAGGCGGATCGCGGAGATTTCGCGATGCTGCGGGTTATTGATGTCCAGGGAGTCGTGATAGAAGGCCGACAGGGCGCCGACTACGCCGCACATGACGGCCATCGGGTGGGCGTCGCGACGGAAGCCGTTGAAGAAGGTCTTCAACTGCTCGTGAACCATGGTGTGGTTCTTTACGGTGCTGACAAACTGGGCCTTTTGCTCAGCTGTTGGCAATTCGCCATTAAGCAGCAGGTAGCAGGTTTCCAGGTAGTCCGACCGTTCAGCAAGCTGTTCGATCGGGTAGCCGCGGTGCAGCAAGATACCGTTATCACCGTCGATATAGGTGATCTTCGACTCGCATGAGGCGGTCGACATGAAGCCTGGGTCGAATGTAAAACGGCCCGTGGCCGTCAGGCCCCGTACGTCGATAACATCGGGACCAACGGTGCCGGTTAAAATGGGCAGCTCGACGGGGGCTGCGCCCTCGATGATCAACTGCGCTTTTTTGTCAGCCATGTGGCCTCCTATTTATGCTTCAAATCATCAGACAGACCCCCCACGCAGGGCCCGCACCACTATAGTGAGATAAATTCAGATGTCAATTTGCCTAAAGTCTTGCTCCAGAAGGCTTTAACCGTACTTTTTCCTCGAAATTACCTGCCGTTTACGCCTTTTATGCCGCCAGCGCAATGCGCTATTAGGGTGAGGAGTGCGCGTTGTCATTAGTTGCCTAACTGTCTATACTCGGCCTCCGACCGCCAGGGGCTTTTGGGCCCGTTTTGATGGGGGTCGCACTCCCTGGGTGGTGGTTACCTGACCAGTGCACTCCCCAACAACTTTGCCCTGATTGTTAGGGGCTCTTCAGTGTGAAAAAAAGCCGTGAATAGCCAACGACCTGTAAACCTAGACCTAAGGACCATCAAACTCCCCATCACCGGCGTAACGTCGTTCCTGCACCGTGTATCCGGCATCATCCTGTTTCTTGGCCTGGGCATCATGCTTTATGCATTGAGCAAATCCCTGGGTTCGGAAGAAGGGTACGCCGAGGTGAAGGCATGCTTGACCAGTCCGCTGGCCAAATTCGTCGCCTGGGGCCTCCTGTCCGCTCTGCTTTATCACCTTGTGGCCGGTATTCGCCACTTGATCATGGACATGGGTATCGGTGAGACGCTGGAAGGCGGCAAGCTGGGCTCGAAAATCGTCATCGCCATTTCCGTGGTGCTGATCGTTCTGGCGGGAGTTTGGATATGGTAACCAGCGTTACGAACCTGTCGCGTTCGGGCCTCTATGACTGGATGGCGCAACGTGTGTCTGCGGTTGTTCTCGCGGCTTATTTCATCTTCCTGATCGGGTACCTCGCGGCGAACCCTGGCATTGGCTACGCCCAATGGCACGGCCTGTTCGCTCACAACGGGATGCGCATCTTCAGTCTGCTGGCCCTTGTAGCCCTGGGCGCTCACGCCTGGGTTGGCATGTGGACCATCGCGACCGACTACCTGACGCCGATGGCGCTGGGCAAGTCCGCGACAGCAGTACGGTTTCTCTTCCAGGCAGTATGCGGCGTCGCGATGTTCGCTTACTTCGTCTGGGGTGTGCAGATTCTTTGGGGTATCTGATTCATGGCTAACACAGTTAATACGCTTTCATTCGACGCCATCATCATTGGCGGCGGCGGTGCCGGCATGCGCGCTGCGCTGCAACTGGCCCAGGGCGGTCACAAGACTGCCGTGATCACCAAGGTGTTCCCGACCCGTTCCCACACCGTTTCGGCCCAGGGTGGCATCACGTGCGCCATCGCCTCCGCCGATCCAAACGATGACTGGCGCTGGCACATGTACGATACCGTCAAGGGTTCCGACTATATCGGTGACCAGGACGCTATCGAATACATGTGCTCCGTAGGCCCGGAAGCGGTCTTCGAGCTGGAACACATGGGTCTGCCGTTCTCCCGTACCGAACAGGGTCGCATCTACCAGCGTCCGTTCGGCGGTCAGTCGAAAGACTTCGGTAAGGGTGGCCAGGCCGCTCGTACCTGTGCCGCAGCCGACCGTACCGGTCACGCGCTGTTGCACACCCTGTACCAGGCCAACCTGAAGGCCGGCACCGTATTCCTCAACGAATACTACGGCGTCGACCTGGTGAAGAACGAAGACGGTGCCTTTGTAGGCATGATCGTTATCTGCATTGAAACCGGCGAAACCTCGTACGTGCGGGCTAACGCCACCGTATTGGCGACCGGCGGTGCAGGCCGTATCTACTCTTCGACTACCAACGCCCTGATCAACACCGGTGACGGTATCGGCATGGCCCTGCGTGCAGGCGTTCCGGTACAAGACATCGAAATGTGGCAGTTCCACCCGACCGGCATCGCCGGCGCCGGTGTACTGGTTACAGAAGGTTGCCGTGGTGAAGGTGGTTACCTGATCAACAAGAACGGCGAGCGCTTCATGGAGCGTTATGCTCCGAACGCCAAAGACCTTGCCGGTCGTGACGTTGTAGCCCGTTCCATGGTTAAAGAGATCATCGCCGGTAACGGCTGTGGTCCCGATGGCGACCACGTGATGCTGAAGCTCGATCACCTCGGTGAAGAAGTGCTGCACAGCCGTCTGCCAGGCATCATGGAGCTGTCCAAGACCTTTGCCCACGTTGACCCGGCTGTTGCGCCGATCCCGGTTGTTCCAACTTGCCACTATATGATGGGCGGCGTTGCCACCAACATTCATGGCCAGGCGATCACCCAGGACGCCGACGGCGTTGACCAGATCATCCCTGGTCTGTTCGCGGTAGGTGAAGTGGCGTGCGTATCGGTTCACGGTGCCAACCGCCTGGGTGGCAACTCGCTGCTCGACCTGGTGGTATTCGGTCGCGCCGCCGGCCTGTTCCTGGAACAGACCCTGAAGGAAGGCGTTGATTACGCGCGTCCACGCCAGTCCGACATCGACGCTGCCCTGGCACGTCTGGATGGCCTGAACTCGCGTACCGATGGCGAAGACGTCGCCTCCCTGCGCAAAGAGCTGCAAAGCTGCATGCAGAACTACTTCGGTGTGTTCCGTACCGGCGAATACATGCAGAAAGGTATCGCCCAGCTGGCTGACCTGCGTACGCGCATTGCCAACGTCAAGATCAACGACAAGAGCCAGGCGTTCAACACCGCTCGAATCGAAGCCCTTGAGCTGCAAAACCTGCTGGAAGTGGCTGAAGCGACTGCGATCGCCGCCGAGGTTCGTAAAGAATCCCGTGGTGCTCACGCTCGTGAAGACTATGAAGACCGCGACGACGAAAACTGGTTGTGCCACACCCTGTACTTCCCGGGTGACAAGCGCGTAACCAAGCGTGCCGTGAACTTCTCGCCGAAGACGGTTCCGACGTTTGAACCGAAGATTCGGACTTACTAAGGGTGGCTGCCATGTTGAAAGTCAGTGTTTATCGCTACAACCCTGATCAGGACGCTGCGCCGTTCATGCAGGAATTCCAGGTCGATACCGGTGGTAAGGACCTGATGGTGCTGGACGTGCTGGCCCTGGTTAAAGAGCAGGACGAGGGTTTCTCCTATCGTCGCTCTTGCCGTGAAGGTGTCTGCGGCTCCGACGGCATGAACATCAACGGCAAGAACGGCCTGGCGTGCATCACGCCGCTGTCTTCCGTGGTGAAAGGCAACAAGTTGGTTGTTCGTCCGCTGCCAGGTTTGCCGGTTATCCGTGACCTGGTCGTCGATATGAGCATCTTCTACAAGCAATACGAGAAGGTTAAGCCATTCCTGCAGAACGACACGCCGGCTCCCGCCATCGAGCGTCTGCAGACTCCGGAAGAGCGCGAGAAGCTGGACGGTCTGTACGAGTGCATCCTGTGCGCTTGCTGCTCGACTTCCTGCCCGTCCTTCTGGTGGAACCCCGACAAGTTCCTGGGCCCAGCTGCCCTGCTGCAAGCGTACCGCTTCCTGGCAGACAGCCGTGACACCAAGACTGCCGAGCGTCTGGCTTCGCTGGATGACCCGTTCAGCGTATTCCGCTGCCGCGGGATCATGAACTGCGTCAACGTATGTCCCAAAGGCCTGAACCCGACTAAGGCCATTGGTCACGTACGTAGCATGCTGCTGCAAAGCGGCGTGTAACCGACGTTGTAGTAAAAGCAGGACCGTTGTGCCCGTAGATGCTACGGCGCAGGCTTCAACCGGCGCCGTAGTTTTAACTTGAGCAGCGACTTACAAAGACGCGGCTCTTATTTTGAAGAAATGAGACAAGCAGGGGCATTCGGGTTGGTACCCGAACTATCAGCGTGATCCTAAGTGGCTTGTTTTGGTCGCTGCACTTGGCCTTTTGCAAGCAAACTCGGTGTTTTCGCCGGTGGTGTCCCCAAATCGAGGGTGACCAAGCATGCAAGAAAGCGTGATGCAGCGCATGTGGAACAGCGGCTATCTTTCAGGTGGTAACGCTGCCTATGTGGAAGAGCTTTATGAGCTCTACCTGCACGACCCTAACGCTGTGCCAGAAGAATGGCGCACCAAATTTCAGACGTTGTCTTCAGACGGCAACGCTGCCACCGATTTATCGCACGCAACAATTCGCGATCAGTTCGTGCTGCTGGCAAAGAACCAGCGCCGCGCCCAGCCGGTTTCTGCCGCAAGCGTGAGCAGTGAGCACGAGAAGAAGCAAGTTGAAGTACTGCGACTGATCCAGGCCTACCGTATGCGTGGCCACCAGGCAGCCCAGCTTGACCCGCTGGGGCTGTGGCAGCGTCCTGCACCTGCAGACCTGTCGATCAATCATTACGGCTTGACCAATGCCGATCTTGATACGACCTTCCGTGCCGGCGACCTGTTCATCGGCAAAGAGGAAGCGAGCCTACGCGAAATTCACGAAGCGTTGCAGCAGACATATTGCCGCACCATCGGTGCCGAATTTACGCACATCACTGATTCCGAGCAGCGCCACTGGTTCCAGCACCGCCTTGAAGGCGTGCGTGGTCGCCCGGTGCTGTCTGCGGACGTCAAGAGCCACTTGCTCGAGCGCGTCACTGCAGCGGAAGGCCTGGAAAAATACCTGGGCACCAAATACCCGGGCACCAAGCGTTTCGGCCTGGAAGGCGGCGAAAGCCTGATCCCGATGCTCGACGAGCTGATCCAGCGTTCCGGTTCCTACGGCACCAAGGAAATCGTGATCGGCATGGCCCACCGTGGCCGTTTGAACGTGCTGGTCAACACCTTCGGCAAGAACCCGCGCGAGCTGTTCGACGAGTTCGAAGGCAAGAAGAAGGTCGAGCTGGGTTCCGGTGACGTTAAATATCACCAGGGCTTCTCGTCCAACGTAATGACCACCGGCGGTGAAGTTCACCTGGCCATGGCGTTCAACCCATCCCACCTGGAGATCGTTTCTCCAGTGGTCGAGGGGTCGGTACGTGCGCGCCAGGATCGTCGTAACGATTCCACCGGTGAGAAGGTCCTGCCGATTTCCATCCACGGTGACGCGGCGTTCGCCGGTCAGGGCGTGGTCCTGGAAACGTTCCAGATGTCGCAGACTCGCGGCTTCAAGACCGGCGGTACCGTTCACATCGTCATCAACAACCAGGTGGGCTTCACCATCAGCAACCCGCTGGACGCACGCTCTACCGAGTACGCGACCGACGTTGCCAAGATGATCCAGGCGCCGATCCTCCATGTGAATGGTGATGATCCGGAAGCCGTGTTGTTCGTGACCCAGTTGGCCATCGATTACCGCATGCAGTTCAAGCGTGACGTGGTCATCGACCTGGTCTGCTACCGTCGTCGCGGTCACAACGAAGCGGATGAGCCTAGCGGCACCCAACCGTTGATGTACCAGCAAATCACCAAGCAGCGCACCACCCGTGAGCTGTATGCCGATAGCCTGATCAAGGCCGGCGTGGTGGACGATGCACGTGTTCAGGCGAAGATCGATGAATACCGCAACGCGCTGGACAACGGCCTGCATGTCGTGAAAAGCCTGGTTAAAGAGCCGAACAAAGAGTTGTTCGTTGACTGGCGTCCGTACCTGGGCCACGCCTGGACTGCGCGTCACGACACCTCGTTCGATCTGAAGACCCTGCAGGAACTGTCGGCCAAGCTGCTGGAAATCCCAGACGGTTTCGTCGTACAGCGCCAGGTTGCGAAGATCTACGAAGACCGTCAGAAGATGCAAGCCGGCGGCCTGCCGATCAACTGGGGTTACGCTGAAACCATGGCGTACGCGACCCTGGCGTTCGAAGGTCACCCGATCCGCATGACTGGCCAGGACATCGGCCGCGGTACGTTCTCGCACCGTCACGCTGTGTTGCACAACCAGAAAGACGCGGGCACCTACATCCCGTTGCAGAACCTGTACGAAGGCCAGCCACGTTTCGACCTGTACGATTCGTTCCTGTCCGAAGAAGCCGTACTGGCGTTCGAATACGGTTACTCGACCACCACGCCTCAGGCGCTGGTGATCTGGGAAGCCCAGTTCGGCGACTTCGCCAACGGTGCCCAGGTGGTTATCGACCAGTTCATCACCAGCGGCGAGCACAAGTGGGGCCGTCTGTGCGGTCTGACCATGCTGCTGCCACACGGTTATGAAGGTCAGGGTCCGGAGCACTCCTCGGCCCGTCTGGAGCGTTACCTGCAATTGTGCGCCGAGCACAACATCCAGGTGTGCGTGCCGACTACCCCGGCTCAGATCTACCACTTGCTGCGTCGTCAGGTGATCCGCCCGCTGCGCAAGCCGCTGGTAGTGCTGACGCCGAAATCGCTGCTGCGTCATAAATTGGCCATCTCGACCCTGGAAGATCTGGCGGATGGTTCGTTCCAGACCGTTATTTCAGAAATCGACACCCTCGACGCGGCCAAGGTCACTCGCCTGATCCTGTGCAGCGGCAAGGTTTACTACGATTTGCTGGAAAAACGCCGTGCCGAAGGCCGCGAAGACATCGCCATCGTGCGGATCGAGCAGCTTTACCCGTTCCCGGAAGACGACCTGATGGAGGCCATCGCGCCTTACACCAACCTCACCAATGTGGTGTGGTGTCAGGAAGAACCGATGAACCAGGGCGCGTGGTACAGCAGCCAGCATCATCTGCGTCGCAGCATCGGCAATCACAAACAGGCACTGGGCCTGGAGTACGCCGGTCGTGATGCTTCTGCTGCACCTGCGTGTGGTTATGCGTCGATGCACGCCGAACAGCAGGAAAAACTGCTGCAAGATGCTTTCACTGTTTAACGCCTTCGCGCTGACTGAAACCGAATTTTAAGGACCCACAGATAATGGCTATCGAAATCAAAGCCCCGTCATTCCCGGAATCGGTTGCCGATGGCACCGTTGCCACCTGGCACAAGAAACCAGGCGAGGCCGTCAAGCGTGACGACCTGATCGTCGACATCGAAACCGACAAGGTCGTGCTCGAAGTGTTGGCTGAAGCTGACGGCGTGCTGGGCGCAATCGTTGCCGAAGAAGGCGCTACCGTCCTGTCGAACCAGGTACTGGGCTCGATCGAAGAGGGCGGTGCTGCTGCCGCTGCTCCTGCTCCTGCCGCCGCTGCGGCACCGGCTGCTGCCGCAGCTCCAGCTGCTGCACCGGCTGCGGGTGGCGAAGATCCAATCGCTGCACCGGCTGCGCGTCAGCTGGCTGACGAAAACGGTATCAACCTGGCGTCCATCAAGGGCACCGGCAAAGATGGCCGTGTGACCAAGGAAGACGTGGTTGCCGCCGTTGAAGCCAAGAAAAACGCTCCAGCTGCTGCGCCTGCCAAGGCTGCCGCCCCGGCTGCCGCTGCTCCTGTGTTCGCCGCTGGCGACCGCACCGAGAAGCGCGTACCGATGACCCGCGTGCGTGCCACCGTGGCCAAGCGCCTGGTTGAAGCACAGTCGAACATGGCGATGCTGACTACTTTCAACGAAGTCGACATGACCGAAGTCATGGCCCTGCGTTCGAAGTACAAGGACCTGTTCGAGAAGTCCCACAACGGCGTACGCCTGGGCTTCATGTCGTTCTTCGTGAAAGCGGCCACCGAAGCGCTGAAACGCTTCCCGGCAGTCAACGCTTCCATCGACGGCGGCGACATCGTTTACCACGGTTATGCTGACGTCGGCGTTGCCGTCTCCAGCGACCGTGGCCTGGTGGTACCGGTTCTGCGTAACGCCGAGCTGATGAGCCTGGCTGAAATCGAAGGCGGCATCGCCAACTTCGGCAAGAAGGCCCGTGACGGCAAACTGACCATCGACGAGATGACCGGTGGTACCTTCACCATCACCAACGGTGGTACTTTCGGTTCGATGATGTCGACTCCGATCGTCAACCCGCCACAAGCTGCGATCCTGGGCATGCACAACATTCTGCAGCGTCCTATGGCGATCAACGGCCAAGTGGTTATCCGCCCGATGATGTACCTGGCGCTGTCGTACGATCACCGCCTGATCGATGGTAAAGAAGCCGTGACTTTCCTGGTGACCATCAAGAACCTGCTGGAAGACCCGGCTCGTCTGCTGCTGGATATCTGATAAAGCGGCGGTGCGCCGTACCACCCGGTCTGCCGCGAGGCAGGCCGGAGTGCGGCTCACGGCTTGAAGCTTTTAGCTAAAGAGGATTTTTTTTCATGTCGCAGAAATTTGACGTTGTAGTGATTGGCGCAGGCCCTGGCGGCTACGTTGCCGCCATCAAGGCCGCACAACTGGGCCTCTCGACTGCTTGCATCGAAAAATACACCGACAAGGAAGGCAAACTGGCGCTGGGCGGTACTTGCCTGAACGTTGGCTGCATTCCTTCCAAGGCGCTGCTGGACAGCTCCTGGAAATTCCACGAAGCGCAAGACGGTTTTGCCATCCACGGCATCAACCACGCTGGCGTGACCATGGACGTGCCAGCGATGGTCGGCCGCAAGGCCAACATCGTTAAAGGCCTGACTTCCGGCGTTGCTACCCTGTTCAAGGCCAACGGCGTTACTTCCCTGCAAGGCCACGGCAAACTGCTGGCCGGCAAGAAAGTTGAAATCACCAAGCCTGACGGTTCGACCGAAATCATCGAAGCCGAGAACGTGATCCTGGCTCCAGGTTCGCGTCCAATCGACATTCCACCGGCTCCGGTCGACCAGAACGTGATCGTTGATTCGACCGGCGCCCTGGAATTCCAAGCGGTTCCAAAACGTCTGGGCGTGATCGGCGCTGGCGTGATCGGCCTGGAACTGGGTTCGGTCTGGTCCCGCCTGGGTTCCGAAGTGACCGTGCTGGAAGCCCTGGACACGTTCCTGCTGGCTGCCGACACCGCAGTGTCCAAAGAAGCGCTGAAAACCCTGACCAAACAAGGTCTGGACATCAAGCTGGGCGCTCGTGTTACCGGTTCCAAGGTTAACGGCGAAGAAGTTGTCGTGACCTACACCGACAAGGATGGCGAACAGACCATCACTTTCGACAAGCTGATCGTAGCCGTTGGTCGCCGTCCGGTGACCACTGACCTGCTGGCTTCCGACAGCGGCGTGAACATCGACGAGCGTGGTTTCATCCACGTTGACGATCACTGCGCTACCACCGTGCCGGGCGTCTACGCCATTGGCGACGTGGTTCGCGGCATGATGCTGGCGCACAAGGCTTCCGAAGAAGGCATCATGGTTGTCGAGCGCATCAAGGGTCACAAGACCCAGATGAACTACGACCTGATCCCGTCTGTTATCTACACCCACCCGGAAATTGCATGGGTCGGCAAGAACGAACAGCAGTTGAAAGCTGAAGGCGTTGAAGTTAACGTCGGCACCTTCCCGTTTGCCGCTTCTGGCCGTGCCATGGCAGCCAACGACACCGGTGGTTTTGTCAAAGTCATCGCTGATGCCAAGACTGACCGCGTATTGGGCGTCCATGTGATCGGCCCAGGCGCAGCAGAACTGGTTCAGCAAGGCGCAATCGGTATGGAATTCGGCACCAGCGCCGAAGACATCGGCATGATGGTTTTCTCCCATCCGACCCTGTCCGAAGCGCTGCACGAAGCCGCGTTGGCAGTGAATGGCCATGCCATCCACATCGCCAACAAGAAGAAGCGCTAAGCGAGATAATAAGAAACCACGGCGGTTGCCCGTCGTGAGCCTTGTGCGCAAGACTCACCGCGGAATATCCGCTGGACGCAGTCTTGCGCAGTTTCACCACCCAGGGTTCAGGCCTTTGGTGGTTTGACTGTGCAAGCAGCAGTCACAGGTGGCGCGGCACTCAATAAAGAGCGCAGCGCCGAATGCGCAGTACCTAACGAAGACGGTAATAAGCATGAATCTTCACGAGTATCAGGGTAAGCAGCTGTTCGCTGAATACGGCCTGCCAGTATCCAAGGGTTACGCAGTAGACACCCCGGAAGCAGCAGCAGAAGCTTGCGACAAAATCGGCGGCACCGAGTGGGTTGTCAAAGCCCAGGTCCACGCTGGTGGTCGCGGTAAAGCGGGCGGCGTTAAGCTGGTTCGCAGCAAAGAAGACGCCAAAGCCTTCGCTCAGCAGTGGCTGGGCAAGCGTCTGGTGACTTACCAGACTGATGCCAATGGCCAGCCAGTCACCAAGATCCTGGTTGAATCGTGCACTGATATCGCTAAAGAGCTGTACCTGGGCGCTGTCGTTGACCGTTCGAGCCGTCGCATCGTGTTCATGGCCTCCACCGAAGGTGGCGTGGACATTGAGAAGATCGCTGAAGAAACCCCAGAAAAAATTCTGAAAGCCACTATCGATCCACTGGTTGGCGCTCAGCCATTCCAGGGTCGCGAGCTGGCATTCCAGTTGGGTCTGGAAGGCAAGCAAGTTGCCCAGTTCGCCAAGATCTTCGTAGGTCTGGCCAAACTGTTCCAGGATCACGATCTGGCCCTGCTGGAAGTGAACCCGCTGGTGATCAAGGCTGACGGCGATCTGCATTGCCTCGATGCCAAGATCAACATCGACGCCAACGCCATGTACCGTCAGCCTAAGCTGAAGACTTTCCACGATCCGTCGCAAGACGATCCGCGCGAAGCGCACGCTGCCAAGTTCGAACTGAACTACGTAGCCCTGGAAGGTAACATCGGTTGCATGGTCAACGGTGCTGGCCTGGCCATGGGTACCATGGACATCGTCAACCTGCATGGCGGCAAACCAGCCAACTTCCTCGACGTAGGCGGCGGTGCCACCAAAGAACGCGTTACCGAAGCGTTCAAGATCATCCTGTCCGACTCCAACGTCGCTGCAGTACTGGTCAACATCTTCGGCGGCATCGTTCGTTGCGACATGATTGCCGAAGGCATCATCGGTGCAGTGAAAGAAGTCGGCGTTAAAATCCCGGTTGTTGTGCGCCTTGAAGGTAACAACGCTGAACTGGGCGCTAAAGTACTGGCAGAAAGCGGTTTGAACATCATCGCTGCTACCAGCCTGACCGACGCTGCTCAACAAGTTGTCAAAGCTGCGGAGGGCAAATAATGAGCGTCCTGATCAATAAAGACACCAAGGTTATCTGCCAGGGTATTACCGGTTCCCAAGGTAGTTTCCACACCCAGCAAGCCATCGAATACGGCACCAAGATGGTGGGTGGCGTTACTCCTGGTAAAGGCGGCACCGAGCACCTGGGCCTGCCAGTGTTCAACACCGTGAAAGATGCTGTAGCTGCCACTGGCGCCACCGCCAGCGTGATCTACGTTCCAGCTCCTTTCTGCAAGGACTCCATCCTGGAAGCAGCATTCGGCGGCATCAAGCTGATCGTTTGCATCACCGAAGGCATTCCTACCCTGGACATGCTGGACGCTAAAGTTAAGTGCGACGAGCTGGGCGTAGTCCTGATCGGCCCTAACTGCCCAGGCGTGATCACTCCAGGCGAATGCAAGATCGGCATCATGCCAGGTCACATTCACTTGCCAGGTAAAGTCGGTATCGTTTCCCGTTCCGGCACCCTGACCTACGAAGCTGTCAAGCAGACTACTGACGCCGGTTTCGGTCAGTCGACTTGCGTCGGCATCGGCGGTGACCCGATCCCAGGCTCGAACTTCATCGACATCCTGAAGCTGTTCCAGGAAGACCCGAAGACCGAAGCGATCGTAATGATCGGTGAGATCGGCGGTTCGGCTGAAGAAGAAGCGGCTGCCTACATCAAGGCACACGTGACCAAGCCGGTTGTTTCCTACATCGCTGGTGTGACTGCCCCTGCTGGCAAGCGCATGGGCCATGCGGGCGCAATCATCTCTGGCGGCAAGGGTACTGCAGACGAGAAGTTTGCTGCCCTGGAAGACGCAGGCGTTAAAACCGTGCGTTCGCTGGCAGACATCGGCAAGGCTTTGTCCGAGCTGACCGGTTGGGCTGTCAAGTAAGCCTCGCGCTTAACTGACGCTTCACCCCACAAAGGCCACCTTCGGGTGGCCTTTGTGCATTCTGAAGGTTGGTGGAGATCAAAATGTGGGAGCGGGCTTGCTCGCGAAAGCGGTGTATCAGCCACTCATGAGCTGACTGACACACCGCTTTCGCGAGCAAGCCCGCTCCCACATTCGATCGCATTTCAAAATTTAGATATAAAAACGCGACATAAAAATGTCGCTTATCGGACAGTTCGCCCCGCAACAGTGCGTTTGACCCGCAAATTCGTTAGGCTAGCCGCCTCTTTATGCGTACGCATCCCAAAAGGAAGCCTCGCGCCAGACCGGTCGGTCCCCATCCGGACCGGCAGTATTTCCCTCATCCATAGGGAAGCCCTCTCTAAATTCCGATTCAGTAGTGTGGTATTTCCTCAAATGAAAGTGTTGAAAAGCCAGGACATCCTGGCGTTGGGCTTTATGACTTTTGCCCTGTTCGTGGGCGCCGGCAACATCATCTTCCCGCCAATCGTCGGTTTACAGTCCGGGCCTCATGTCTGGATGGCAGCGCTGGGCTTCCTGATCACCGCGGTCGGTTTGCCGGTGATCACCGTTGTCGCCCTGGCCAAAGTCGGTGGTGGCATGGACGCGTTGAGCAGTCCGATCGGCAAGATTGCCGGTGGCTTGCTGGCAGCGGCGGCCTACCTGGCTGTCGGCCCGTTGTTCGCCACCCCGCGAACCGCCACCGTTTCCTTTGAAGTGGGCCTGGCGCCGCTGACCGGTGAAAGCCCGCTGGCGCTGTTCCTCTACAGCTCGGTGTACTTCCTGTTGGTGTTCTTCATCTCCCTGTACCCGGGCCGTCTGCTGGATACGGTTGGTCGTTTCCTGGCACCGTTGAAGATCATCGCCCTGGCCGTATTGGGCATTGCTGCCTTTGCCTTGCCGGCCGGCGATGTGGGTGTTGCCACCCCTGAGTACGTGGCCGCACCGTTCTCCCAGGGCTTTATCAATGGTTACCTGACCATGGATACCCTCGGCGCGCTGGTATTCGGCATTGTGATCGTCAACGCGATCCGCTCCCGTGGCGTCGAGTCGCCGAAGCTGATCACCCGCTACGCGATCATCGCCGGGCTGATTGCCGGTGTGGGCCTGGCGCTGGTGTACATCAGCCTGTTCCGCCTCGGTTCGGGCAGCCATGAAGTGGCGGCCGGTGCCGCCAACGGCGCCGCCGTGCTGCACGCCTACGTCCAGCACACCTTCGGCTCCCTGGGCAGCGGCTTCCTCGCCGTGCTGATTTCCCTGGCGTGCCTGGTAACCGCGGTGGGCCTGACCTGCGCCTGCGCCGAGTACTTCAGCCGCGTACTGCCGCTGTCCTATAAGACCCTGGTGGTGATCCTGGCGGTATTCTCGCTGTTTGTGTCCAACCTGGGCCTGACCAAGCTGATCGCGTTCTCGATCCCGGTGCTGACCGCCATCTACCCGCCGTGCATCGTGCTGGTGGCCCTGAGCTTCTGTAAGGACTTCTGGCAGGAGCAGGGCCGGATCGTTGGCCCGGTGATGCTGGTGTCGTTCATCTTCGGTTGCATTGACGCGCTGAAGGGCGCGGGCCTGGCTGACTGGATGCCATCGCAACTGGCTCACCTGCCGCTGAGCGAGCAGGGCCTGGCGTGGCTGGTGCCTTCGGTGATGACGCTGGTGGTTGCGGTGGTGATTGACCGCCTGCTGGGCAAACGCAGTGAAGCGATGGCTTAAACGTTTAGCCACTAACTTGTGCCGAGGTTTAGTTCGAAGTTTCGAGCTGCCCGGCCGGGTTAAAAACACCGGACAAAGTAAAGCCCGCTATTAAGCGGGCTTTCTTTTGCAACATGACTTTTCACGTCACAGTGTTCAAGTCGTCAGACTCAAGAACCGGTTGCAGGTGTTGCTTCTTTCGCAGCAGCTTCGTTCGATTCAGCCTGAGCTTTGGCAGCATCGGCGTTTTCTTTCGCAGCGTCGTTCACTTTATCCTGTGCTTTCGCCATGTCTTTCTGAGCTTGCTCAGAGTGGGCTGCGGCGTCTTGGGCTTTGTCTTCGGATTTTTTGTCGCAGGCAGCGAGGCCGAGGGCAGCAGCCAGCATCATGGAAATAGCTAAAGTCTTGCGCATGGGGTGTTTCTCCTTATTGAAGATATCTACTGGCCTTTCGAGCCTATGCCCAACGCTTAGTTCCTTAAATCTCACAGATATATAAGGCTTTTCCCTAGGGAACTTTCAGCAAGGTTGTCTACTCCGCCGGCTCCACACTAATAAGAGTCTTTAACGAATGACCGAAAATCCTCTTTTATCCCGTGCCACGCGCTTTGTTTCAGCCTTGCGCCACTGCCAGGTGCTGGGCATCCAGGTGCACGCCGCCAGTGAGGACGGCATGACGCTGGTGTTGCCCTATGCTCCGCATATCGTCGGTGACCCGCAGACCGGCGTGATCCACGGCGGCGCCATCACATCCTTGATGGACACCGCCTGTGGCATGGCTACCTTGTGCGTACTGCCGGAGTTCGAGGTTTGCCCGACCCTGGACCTGCGCATCGACTACATGCACCCGGCCGAGCCCCATAAACCGGTATTCGGCTTTGCCCAGTGCTACCGGGTGACCACCGACGTGATCTTCACCCGCGGCTTCGCCTACCAGGACGATCCGCAGCAACCGATTGCCCACGTGGTGGGCACGTTCATGCGCATGGGCAAGCGCCTCAAGGGCAGCCAGGGCCTGGGCAATGCAATCAAGGGAGAACAGGCATGAAACATCAGTTCAAGACCCGTCTGCAGCAAGCCCACGAACGGGGCAACTATGAGGCGCTGCTCAACCTGATTCCCTACGCCAGGCTGATTGGCATCGAATGCACGCGGCTGGGGGATGAATTGCTGTTTCGCATGCC
This sequence comes from Pseudomonas sp. B6001, assembly GCF_013386015.1. Taxonomy (NCBI): domain Bacteria; kingdom Pseudomonadati; phylum Pseudomonadota; class Gammaproteobacteria; order Pseudomonadales; family Pseudomonadaceae; genus Pseudomonas; species Pseudomonas sp. B6001. The sequence continues at coordinate 17,052 of NZ_JACAOX010000001.1, read as the reverse complement.
GGCCAACAAGGACAACATTGGTAACCCGATATTGCCGGCGATCCACGGCGGGGTGATCGCGGGCTTCATGGAGCTGTCCGCAGCCTTGCATTTGCTGGTTTTCACCGGTGCGCCTGGTGTTCCCAAGATCATCGATTTCTCCCTGGATTACCTGCGCGCCGGCCAGTTTCGCGACACCTACGCCAAATGCCAGGTGTGGCGCCAGGGCCGACGGGTGGCCAATGTGGCGATTACCGCCTGGCAAAGCACCCCGGCCGAACCGATTGCCACCGCCCGCGCGCATTTCAAGATTGAGGAACCGGCCCGCCCTTGAAATCCTGGTCTTAGCCCCCAACTTTGATGACAACCCGCCGCCAACCCTCAAGGGCGCGGCCACTGCCATCCAATTGGAGTTTGATGACCATGAGTGTGGAAACTCAAAAGGAAACCCTGGGCTTCCAGACCGAGGTGAAGCAACTGCTGCACCTCATGATCCATTCGCTGTATTCCAACAAGGAAATTTTCCTTCGCGAATTGATCTCGAACGCCTCTGACGCTGTCGACAAATTACGTTTCGAAGCCCTGTCCAAGCCTGAGTTGCTGGAAGGTGGCGCGGAACTGAAAATCCGTGTGAGCTTCGACAAGGACGCGAAAACCGTCACCCTCGAAGACAACGGTATCGGCATGAGCCGTGACGATGCGATCACCCACTTGGGGACCATCGCCAAATCCGGCACCGCTGATTTCATGAAGAACCTGTCGGGCGACCAGAAGAAAGATTCGCACCTGATCGGCCAGTTCGGCGTGGGCTTCTACTCGGCCTTCATCGTTGCCGACAAGGTTGAAGTATTCAGCCGCCGTGCCGGCCTTGCCGCCAGCGAAGGCGTGCACTGGTCTTCCAAGGGCGAGGGCGAATTTGAAATCGCCACTGTCGACAAGGCTGATCGTGGTACCCGCATCGTCCTGCACCTGAAGTCCGGTGAAGACGAGTTCGCCGATGGCTGGCGTCTGCGCAATATCATCAAGAAGTACTCCGACCACATCGCGTTGCCGATCGAGTTGCCGAAAGAACAAGCGGCGGCCGAAGGCGAAGAAGCCCCAGCCCAGGAATGGGAAGTGGTCAACCGCGCCAGCGCCCTGTGGACCCGTCCTCGTACCGAAGTCAAGGACGAGGAATACCAGGAGTTCTACAAGCACATTGCCCACGATTACGAAAACCCGCTGAGCTGGAGCCACAACAAGGTCGAAGGCAAGCTGGAATACAGCTCGCTGCTCTACGTACCGGCCCGTGCTCCGTTCGACCTGTACCAGCGTGAAGCGCCGAAAGGCCTGAAGCTGTATGTGCAGCGCGTATTCGTGATGGACCAGGCGGAATCGTTCCTGCCGTTGTACCTGCGCTTTATCAAGGGTGTGGTTGACTCCAACGACCTGTCGCTGAACGTGTCGCGGGAAATCCTGCAGAAAGACCCGATCATCGACTCGATGAAGTCGGCGCTGACCAAGCGTGTCCTCGACATGCTGGAAAAGCTGGCGAAAAACGAGCCTGAGCAATACAAGGGCTTCTGGAAAAACTTCGGCCAGGTCATGAAAGAAGGCCCGGCAGAAGATTTCGCCAACAAGGAAAAAATCGCCGGCCTGCTGCGTTTCGCATCGACCAACGGTGACGACGGCGAGCAGAACGTTTCCCTGGCTGAATACCTGGCTCGCGCCAAGGAAGGTCAGGACAAGATCTACTACCTGACCGGTGAAACCTACGCTCAGGTCAAGAACAGCCCGCACCTGGAAGTCTTCCGCAAGAAAGGCATCGAAGTGCTGCTGCTGACCGACCGCATCGACGAGTGGCTGATGAGCTACCTCAGCGACTTCGACGGCAAGAGCTTTGTTGACGTCGCCCGCGGCGACCTGGACCTGGGCAACCTGGATTCCGAAGAAGACAAGAAAGCCGCTGAAGAAGTGGCCAAGTCCAAAGAGGGTCTGGTTGAGCGAATCAAGACCGCCTTGGGCGATGCCGTCAGCGAAGTGCGGGTTTCCCACCGTCTGACCGATTCCCCGGCGATCCTGGCCATCGGCGAGCAGGACCTGGGCATGCAGATGCGTCAGATCCTGGAAGCCAGCGGTCAGAAGGTTCCGGATTCCAAGCCGATCTTCGAATTCAACCCGGCTCACCCGCTGATCGAGAAACTCGACGGCGAGCAGAGCGAAGAGCGGTTTGGCGACCTGTCGCACATCCTCTTCGACCAGGCAGCCCTGGCTGCCGGCGACAGCCTGAAAGACCCGGCCGCTTATGTGCGCCGACTGAACAAGCTGTTGGTTGAACTGTCGGTTTAACACCGTTGTAGAAAAACCCGCTTCGGCGGGTTTTTTCGTTCTGGAGCCTTTCACCTGGAGTAAATGATGAGCCAAATCACCGTGCGTTCCGTGGTCTATCAGATTGATGGCCAGTCTTATGAAAGCCGCCTGGCATTTGATGCCAGTCATAAGGGCCCGCTGCCAGGGTTGTTGATGGCGCCGAACTGGATGGGTGTCAGTGCCGGCGCTGAAGAGATCGCCAAGAGCGTGGCCAGCAAGGGCTACGTGGTGCTGCTTGCCGACCTGTACGGGCAAACCGTCCGCCCTTCGAACGGCGATGAAGCGGGTGCGGCGATGATGCCGTTGAAGAATGACCGGCCGCTGTTGAACAAGCGCATGCAGGTCGCGCTTGATCACCTGAAAACCCAGACTGAAGCGGCGGTGGATACCTCGAAGCTGGCGACCTTTGGTTTCTGCTTCGGTGGTTGCTGCTCCCTGGAACTGGCACGTACCGGTGCACCGTTGAAAGCTGCCGTTTCGTTCCACGGCAGCCTCGACACGCCGAACCCGGCCGATGCAAAAAACATCAAGGGTTCCGTGCTGGTGTTGCACGGTGCTTCCGACCCGTTGGTGCCGAAGGAGCAACTGCCGGCGTTTGAAGACGAAATGAACGCCGCCGGTGTGGATTGGCAATTGCTGAGCTACGGCGGTGCGGTGCACTCGTTTACCGACCCGCACGCGAATGTGCCGGGCAAGATGATGTATGACGCGAAGACCGCTGCGCGGGCCTTTCAGTCGATGCATAACTTGCTGGATGAAGTGTTCAAGGGCTGATAGTTCGGTTGCCTGAGCTGGCCCCTTCGCGAGCAAGCCCGCTCCCACATTTTAACCGTGTAAATCCTGAAGGAACGCGGTCGAAATGTGGGAGCGGGCTTGCTCGCGAAGGCTGTTTCACAGGCAATAAAGCGCTTAAGCCTTGCCTAGAGGCAACTCGATCCGCTCACTTTCCCCCGGCACTGTCGGCCAATCCCCAGCCGCCCAACGCTGCCGAGCCTGCTCGATCAACGCCGGATCACTCGCGACAAAATTCCAGTTAATCCGCCGTGGTCCATCCAGCGCCGCGCCGCCGAACACCACCAGGTGGCAATCAGTCTCGGCAAACAGCCCCATGCTTGCGCCTGCCGGCAACACCACAAGGCTATGCACCTCCAGCGCTTCGCCATCCAACTGCGCCTCACCCTCCAGCACATACACCGCCCGTTCTTCATGCTCATCCGGGATCAGCAGGGTGGTAGCCGTCTGCATCCGCACCTCGGCATACAAGGTGGGCGACAACACCGGCACCGGCGATTCGAGGCAAAAGCCATTGCCGGCAATCAGGCGAATCTGCACGCCGAGGTTATCGCTCACCGGCAAGCTGGCGGCCGGATGATGGCTGTAATGCCCAGGCCCTTGTTCATGTTCCTTGGGGGAGGCCAGCCACACTTGCAACCCGTGCAGGCTGAAACCACTGGCCTTCAACGCCTCGGGGCTGCGTTCAACGTGGGCAATGGCACTGCCGGCTGTCATCCAGCTGACGTCCCCGGCCTTGACCACCTGATCGGAGCCGAGGCTGTCCTTGTGCAGGAGTTCGCCTTCAAACAGGTAGGTCAGGGTAGACAGGCCGATATGCGGGTGTTGGCGAATGTTCATGCCGGTACCCGGGGCATAACGGGTTTGCAGCATATGGTCGAAAAACACGAAAGGCCCGACGCTGCGGCATTGCCTGGAGGGCAGTGGGCGCAGGATCGGTTGGCCTTCCACATCTTCGGCGCGCGGGCGAATCACGGTCACGGTGGTCATGGTGCTTCCCAGTCTGAGCGGGTCTGATGGTACTGAGCATAACCCGCTCGACGGGAGGTTGCCGCTACTGGCTGAAGGCGCCTTCGGAGAGCCGGGTCTCGATGGTGACTTCGGCCGTGGTCATCAGCTTGTGCACCGGGCAGCGATCCGCCACGCGGTGCAGCTCGTCGCGCTGCTCGTCAGTGAGTACGCCCTTGAGGGTCAGTTTGACGTTGAGCTTGTATTTGCCCTTTTGCTCTTCGGTGCTGTCATGGGTGACTTCCACGGTCACGCCGGTCAGCGGTATGTCTTTTTTCTGCGCATAGAGCTTGACGGTCAGGGCCTTGCAGGACGCCAGTGCGGCGTCGAAGTAATCGTGGGGGGAGGGCGCCGAATCGTCACCGCCCAGGCTCTTGGGCAGGTCGGTAAACAGCTCGTGGTTATTGATATTGACGCTGTGGCGGAAGTTTTCGGCGTTCAGCGTGTTCACGGTAACAGGCATGGCAAACCTCACAGGGTGGCAGGAAGAAGCTCATGCAGTTATAGAGCATGCTGGCACGTTGGTGTTCCCCGTTGTTTACCGCTGAACCCGCAGGCGCGGTCCGAGGTCTACCGGCATTAGCCCTTGTTTGAGATACCCCCGTGCGCCGGACCCGCCTGAGTATTGCCCTGTTGCTGACCGCCGCAAGCCTTGCGGTGCAGGCTCGCGACTATGCCTACAGCGATGCACACCTGCATTACGTCGATTTCTTCCAGGAGTCGGCGGGCATGGATAAATTACTCAAGGCCATGGCCGATAATCGCATCGAGCATGTGATGATTTCCGGCATTCCGGTGGCCAAGAAATGGCATGAGGACGAACCCAAGCGGCCGCGCTATTACGCCGGGGACGACGCCGACGCCTATTGGTACAGCGCCACCGACGTGTTCGTCGCCGATGCGGTCAATAAATTGAGCCCGGAGCAACGTCAGCGCTTTCATCCGTTCCTCAGTGGTTTCAATCCCAACGATAAAAATGCCGCATCCCATATCCAGCGCATGCTCGACCTCAATCCTGGGCTCTGGCAAGGCATCGGCGAAGTCTTCACCCGTCACGACGACCTGACCGCGCTGACCTCCGGCGACACCCCAAGGGCCAACAACGAGGCGATGACCCGCATCTATCACCTGGCCGCGGAGAATGATCTGCCGGTGATGGTGCATTCCAACATCACCTCCAAGCGTGAGAAGAATCCGTTGTACCTGGCGGAAATGGAAGAGCCGCTGCGTAATCACCCGCACACCCGGTTTATCTGGGCCCACGCGGGCAGCAGCATGGAGATCCATCGGCACCAGACGCAGATGGATTTTTTGCTGCCGACCCTGGCGCGCATGCTGGAGGCTTACCCCAACCTTTACGTCGACCTGTCCTGGAGCGTGCTCACGCCTTACTTGCTGGATGAGGCGGGAAAGGCACGCCCTGAGTGGGTAAAGCTGGTGGAGCGCTTCCCGGACCGCTTCATGCTTGGCTCAGACGTAGTAGGACGCTTCAACAAGCTCGGTAAGGAAATGCGCAGCTTTGACCCGTTCCTCGATGCGTTGCCTGAGGATGTAGCCAGAAAGGTCGCGCGGGACAATTTCCTGGCGATTCTGCCCAAGCCCAGGTGATGGGTTTAGCTGAATCGCTACAGCCGGGGCGGGGCGATCGTTAGGCGTTTTGATATCGCGTTTTCGTCTTAGGCAAAAGTCTCAACTCGCCGATACCTTTCAAGAGCCCGCTGCAGGTGGATGCAGCGCTTTTGGAAGGATTCCGAGCATGAATATCAGAAGTCTGAATATCGCCCCTCGCGCCGGCCTGGGGTTTGGTTTGCTGGCGCTGATGGTGTTTGCCCTGGGCGGGTTCGCCTTGTTGCAGATGGGCAATATGCGCCAGCAGTCTGACCAGGTGGAAAACAACTGGCTGCCCAGCGTGATGGCGGTGGGCGAGATGAATCAGGACCTGCTGCGGGTACGGGCCCTGACGTTGCGGCTGCTGCTTAACCGCGACCCGCAGGCAATCACGCAGAATGAGCAGAAAATCACCGAGCTGAAAAGCGGCCTGCACAAGGCTCAGTCCCTCTATGAAGGTTTGATCGTGCTGCCAGAAGAGCGGGTGCTGTTCGATCGCTTTAAAACCGAGGAAGAGCGTTACCTGCAGCGCCAGGAACAGGTGATGGCGTTTTCCCGGGCGAATCAGTTGGAAGACGCGATCAAGGTGGTCAACGGCGAGATGAACCAGTTGGCCGACGAACTGGCCGGTACCCTGCGTGAGCTGGTGACGTTGAACAAGGTCAGTGCCAATCAGGCGGCGAGCCTGGCGCAAAGTGTGTTCACGCAATCGCGCAGTTGGGTGGTTGGCATGATTGCCGTGACGGCGCTGATCACCATCGGCCTGGCATTGTTGCTGACCCGCAGTATTGTGCTGCCGTTATCCCAGTCTTTGAAAGTCGCCCAGGGTGTGGCCAGTGGCGATCTGACCGGGGTGATTACGGTCAGCGGCCAGGATGAGCCGGCGCGTTTGCAGCAGGCGCTGAAAAGCATGCAGGAGAGCCTGCGGGAAACCATTCGGCGTATTTCCGATTCGTCCAGCCAGTTGGCGTCGGCTTCCGAAGAGCTTAGTTGCGTGACCGAAGATGCCACCCGTGGGTTGCATCAGCAGAGTCAGGAAATCGAGCAGGCGGCTACTGCGGTGAACCAGATGACGGCGGCGGTGGAGGAGGTGGCGAGCAACGCGGTGGCTACGTCCCAGGCATCGCGGGAGTCGGATCGTATCGCTCAGCACGGGCGCGAGCAGGTGCATCAGACGGTGTTGTCGATTGAGTCCCTGGCGGATGATGTGACGGCCAATGCGACTCAGGTGGAGGACCTGGCGCAGAAGGTATATGGCATCAGCAAGGTGCTGGATGTGATTCGTTCGATTGCCGAGCAGACCAATTTGCTGGCGCTGAATGCCGCCATCGAAGCGGCGCGAGCTGGGGATGCCGGGCGTGGGTTTGCGGTGGTGGCGGATGAGGTGCGTGCCTTGGCGCATCGTACGCAGCAGTCGACCCAGGAAATCGAGCAGATGATCAGTGGGATTCAGCAGGGGACTGATCAGGCTGTCAGCTCCATGCAGCAGAGCAATACTCGGGCGCGGTCAACGTTGGATATCGCCAAGTCGGCGGGGACGGCGCTGGAGGAGATTGCTTCGGCGTTTACCCTGATCAATGAGCGCAACCTGGTGATTGCCAGTGCCTCGGAAGAACAGGCGGCGGTGGCGCGGGAGGTGGATCGCAATTTGATGAATATTCGCGATTTGGCACAGCAGACGTCGGCGGGGGCGAACCAGACCAGTGCGGCGAGCCAGGAGTTGTCGCGATTGGCGGTGGATCTCAACACGATGGTGGCTCGGTTTTCGGTTTAGGTTGTTGGGGGGGGGCATATCCGTTGCTGCGGTCACGGCGGCTTATGGTTTCGCTCTTACAGCGAGTCACTTTGCAAAAAAGCGGCAAAGTAACCAAAGCGCTCTGCCCCGCCTGTCGGCGGGGCGCCTAAGATCAAAAGCAAGAGCACGGCGGCCTGGAAGCCGACCTGAGTGTTAGAAGCAAAAGCAGAACCGCTTTTCTGTCGGAGCCGGCTTGCCGGCGAAAACCTGAGAACGCCGCGTTGAATCAGTATGCCAGCGTCATCGTTAACGACCTTCGCAAGCAAGCCCGCTCCCACATTGGACCGTGCCCGTTTTAGCTTTTGATTTTGCTTCTAAACACTCAAGCCTGAGCGAGGTGCCGAGTGATCGGGCAAGAGCGTTTTGCTTACTTTTGACTGGGCACGCATTCCGGCTTTCAAAAGTGAGCCACTGTAAGCGCGGTAAACGGGTAAAAAAACGCCCCGAACCAGTCGGGGCGTTTTCAGGCGATCAAGCTGCGAGAGCTTACTTACCCTGCCAGCGTTTCAGCACCAGGGTGGCGTTAGTGCCACCAAAGCCGAAGCTGTTGCTCATCACTGTATTGATGGTCGCATCTTCACGAGTCTTGGTCAGGATAGGCATGTCAGCCACGTCCGGGTCCAGTTCCTCGATGTTGGCAGAACCTGCCATGAAGTTGCCTTCCATCATCAGCAGGCAGTAGATCGCTTCGTGAACGCCAGCGGCGCCCAGGGAGTGACCCGACAGGCTCTTGGTAGAGCTGATCGCCGGAGCCTTGTCGCCGAATACCGCACGCACGCCTTCCATTTCCTTGGAGTCGCCGACCGGAGTCGAAGTACCGTGGGTGTTCAGGTAGTCGATCGGGGTATCAACGGTGGACATGGCCATCTGCATGCAGCGGATGGCGCCTTCGCCGCTTGGCGCAACCATGTCGTAGCCGTCGGAAGTCGCGCCGTAGCCGACGATTTCCGCGTAGATCTTCGCACCACGGGCCAGGGCGTGTTCCAGCTCCTCGACCACCACCATGCCGCCACCGCCGGCAATGACGAAGCCATCACGGTTCTTGTCATAGGCGCGGGAGGCTTTGTCCGGGGTTTCGTTGTACTGGGTCGACAGGGCGCCCATGGCGTCGAACAGGAACGACTGGCTCCAATGTTCTTCTTCACCGCCGCCGGCAAACACGATGTCCTGCTTGCCCAACTGGATCTGCTCTACAGCGGTACCGATGCAGTGAGCACTGGTGGCGCAAGCGGAGGAGATCGAGTAGTTCACGCCCTTGATCTTGAACGGTGTGGCCAGGCAGGCGGAAACGGTGCTGCCCATGGTCCGCGTGACGCGGTACGGGCCAACGCGCTTGACGCCTTTCTCGCGCAGGATGTCCAGCGCTTCCATCTGGTTCAAGGTCGACGCGCCACCGGAACCGGCGATCAGGCCGGTGCGTACGTTGGACACCTGGTCTTCGCTCAGGCCGGAATCGGTGATCGCGTCCTTCATGGCCAGGTAGGCGTAAGCGGCTGCGTGGCCGACGAAGCGATAGATCTTGCGATCAATCAGTTCTTCGAGGGGCAGGTCGATGGAGCCGGAAACCTGGCTACGCAGACCCATTTCGGCATATTCCGGGTTGAAGCGGATGCCAGGGCGACTTGCACGCAGGTTAGCGGAGACGGTCTCTTTGTCATTGCCCAGGCACGAAACAATGCCCAGACCAGTGATAACGACGCGGCGCATGCGGATAACCCTTAAAAGTTGTCAGTGGAAGTGAATACGCCGACCCGAAGGCCTTCGGCAGTATAAATCTCGCGACCGTCGACAGTCACCGAACCATCGGCAATGGCCAGGTTCAGCTTGCCCTTGAGGACGCGCTTGATTTGAATGTTGTAAGTGACTTTCTTGGCGGTCGGCAAGACCTGGCCAAAGAACTTCACTTCGCCCGAACCCAGGGCGCGACCGCGGCCCGGCAGGCCTTGCCAGCCCAGGTAGAAACCGACCAACTGCCACATGGCGTCAAGGCCCAGGCAGCCCGGCATCACCGGATCGCCTTCGAAATGGCAGGCGAAAAACCACAGGTCAGGGGTGATATCCAGCTCGGCGACCAATTCACCTTTGCCGTACTTGCCACCCTCTTCGCTGATATGGGTGATGCGATCCACCATCAGCATGTTCGGGGCGGGCAGTTGCGCGTTACCTGGGCCGAACAGCTCACCGCGACTGCAGCGCAGCAGGTCTTCCCGAGTAAAGGCGTTTTGTTTGGTCATGCGAGCTCCTCAATAATCCCATGCGGCAGGGCAGGGCAAATCTTCCCGGCCGACTGAAGCGTTCATGCCTCATATCGGCAGCCTACACATAGACTATTGCGTTGTAGTGAAAGTCACAGCGTCAAGGTCATGAATGTACACTTGTGCACTGAAATTATAAACCGGGCCGGTTTACGGGCCCGTTCGGGTGCCTAAGACTGCCGCACTTTCGTCTTTCACGCCAGTCGCAGTTGGCTGATGGCACCGTGTTACTGCACCCATCTCTGCAGGATTTGCTGCAAATCCGTGCGTTTGAACGGCTTTGCCAGGTAATCGTTCATTCCAGCTGCCAGGCAGGCTTCGCGATCGCCCTGCAAGGCATTGGCCGTGAGGGCAATGATTGGCAGCTCGGCGCAACCGGGCAACTGGCGAATCTGCCGGGTAGCCTCGTAGCCATCGATGCCCGGCAGTCGGCAGTCCATCAGGATTGCGGTAAAAATCAGGCTCTCGGCGCTGCGAATCGCTTCGGCGCCGTCGGTGGCGATGCTCACCTCGAACCCCAGGCTGCGCAGCATGGCTTCGACCACCGTGCGATTGACCGGGTTGTCTTCCACCAGCAACACGTTGCGCCCTTCGCCCGCACGGGCATTGCCTTCGGTATTCGGCGCGAGCACCGGCAAGCTCTGCTGGTAGATCGCCAGCGGGATTTCCAGGGTAAACACCGAGCCGTGGCCTTCTTCGCTCTGGGCGCGCAGGGTGCCGCCCATGCGTTCGGCCAGGGTGCGTGCGATAGGCAGTCCCAGTCCGGTGCCGCCGTAACGTCTTGAAATGGAACTGTCGGCTTGCTGGAACGCATCGAACATCAGTTCCAGGCGCTCGGCGGAGATGCCAATCCCGCTATCGCGCACGGTGCAGGTGAACCACAGCAATTCATGGTCCAGGGTCTGCCAGTGGGGTTCGACGGTGACGGTGCCCTGCTCGGTGAACTTCAGGGCATTGCCGATCAGGTTCACCAAAATCTGCCGGATGCGGGTCGGGTCGCCCTGTACCTGCAGCGAGCCCAGGCCCTGGGGGATCGGCACTTCGAGCGCCAGCCCGCGTTGTTGGGCGGCGTGCTGGAAGGCCTGGGCGCAACTGCCGATCAGCTCCACCAGGTCGAACGGAATGTGCTCAAGCTCCAGGGCCGCGCGCTCGATGCGCGAGAAGTCGAGGATGTCGTTGATCACCTTCAGCAGGTGTTCGGTGGACTCCGAGGCCAGCGCCGCGTATTCGGTCTGTTCCTCGGTCATGTCGGTGGTTTCCAGCAGTTGCAGCATGCCCAGCACCCCGTTCATCGGCGTGCGCAATTCATGGCTCATCATTGCCAGGAAGTCCGACTTGGCATTGTTCGCCCGCTCGGCTTCTTCGCGGGTCTGGATCAACTGGGCCATGGCCTGGTGCTGTTCACGACTGGCCTGGTTCAAGCCATCGGCGAGGTTATTGATGTGGCGCGACAGGTCGCCCAGCTCCGAGTCATCCACGATGGGCAGCGGCGTCTGGTAATCGCCCTGCTGGATCGCCTTGACCGCATTGCCCATGGCGCTGATCGGTTGCGACAGGCTGGCCGCCAGGCGCCGGGCCAGCAGGAAGGTAAACAGCAGGGCGAACAGCGCGAGAATCCCGGCCTTGAACAGGATTTCCTGCTGGCGCTGGCTGAACGCATCGTTGGACATGCCGACAATCACTCGCCCCAGGTAGTCCGCGCGCGGGGCCTTGGGCTCGGCAGTACTGTCCTGGAAGAAGTCATTGCCCAGCTGGATATGTTGCAGGCGAATCGGCGCCTGGAAGACTTTCACCGACAGCGAGCGATCGTGCTTCTCCGACGGTTGCTCGACATACACCAGGATATTTTCTGCGCTGTCCTGAATCTCCAGGAAGCGCACGTGCGGCGTGGCGAGGGTGGCCCGCAACAGGCTTTCAAGCACGTCGTTGTTGCCGGAAATCACCCCGTATTCGGTGGCCGGCGCCAGTTGGTTGGCGATCAACTGGCCGGTGTGGTCCAGTTCCTGGCGCAGGTCCTGGATCCGCACGAAGGTGAAGAAGCTGATCAACAGCAGCGTCAGCAGGAGTGCCGGGCCCAGGGTAATGAGCTGGGTCCGGGTGTTGATGTCCCAACGGCGACGAAATGTCATGGGCGTTTTTCTCCTTCGGCCAGGCGGGCGGCGACGTTGGTTTCGTCCACCTGTTCGATCCCCAGTGAGCGCGCAACCTGCGGGTTGCCTACGACTTTGAAACGTTCCGGGTACAGCGCGCGCGGCCAACTGGCCGGCGCATGATCCAGCAGGCGGTCGAGCACATCCAGCCAGTCGGTCTGATCGCTGTAGGTGCTGGCCAGGCTGCCGGCCTTGACGAACCCGGCGTTGGGCCCGACCAGTGGCAATTGCCTGGCGTAGCTGCTGAGCAGCAGGTTTTTCGCGGTTTTCGGGTTGTACAGCTGGGGATCATCCAGCCCCAGCAAGACGTCGCTGTTCTTGAACAGGCTTTGCAGCGGGCGACTGTCATTAATGTTTTCCCAAAGCTGGGGCACGATCTCCAGGCCCATGGGCGCGGCGTACTGGCGCAGCTCGCGCAGCAGGAACTCGCTGTCGATGCCATAGAGCACGCCGATGCGCCGGGCCTGAGGCAGGATGCCGGTGATGAGGCGCAGTTGTCGGTCCAGCGGTGGGTCGCTCCACAGCAGGCTGATCTTCGCAGGCAACGTGGCACCCAGGCGCTGGCGCGCTTGCAGGCGGCTGATGCGCAGCACCAGGGTCGGTGGGCCCTGGGCGTCTTGCAGGCGCCAGTCAAGGCTGGGCAGGTCCAGCAGGATCAGGCGGGTGCTGGTCGGCAAGTTTGCAGGGGCGGGCAGGTCCTTGAGCGGGGTGAACTTCACGCTGTCTTCGGGACGCTGCAGGGCCAGGGCCTGGACGAATGTTTGTACGCCCGGGCCGTCTTCGTCGGCGGTCAGCAGGATATCCGCTGCCCATGTCGGTGCGCCGAACAGTAAAACCCCAAGCAACACACAGCACCGCCAGAGCCGGGCGGTAAAGGGGAGGGTCATCCGTGACGAGTCGCTGTCCACTAGAACTCTAACTCCGCACTGAAGTAGAGCACGTGGCGTTGGTCATAGTTGTTGTCGGGCCAGGTGGTGGGCTGATTGTCGAGGCGTTGTTGCAACATGCCGGCCAGCTCCACGTTGGCTTTGCCCAAGGCAATGCGCTTGGCCACCCGCAGGTCGACCCGTTCGAAGCGATACTGGTTGAGCGCATCGTCGCCATAGTAGAACACCGCGCTGGACCAGCCATGGCCCCATTCCCGCATCCAGCCGGCCGAGCCGCTGTTGCGGGCGGTCTGCTGCCTGTCCAGGGGGTTGGTGGCGCTGGCATCCACATAAGCATAGGTGACGCGCAGCCGGTCGGCGGTGCTCATGTGCCAGTCGAGCTGGGTTTCGGTGCCGGTAAAGCGCGAGCTGTTCGAGTTGCTGGCGATGTACTGGTTGTTGCGCAGCGGTTCGCTGACCATTTCGCTGATTTCGTCGTAGAACAGCTTCACGTCGACGTTCAGCCCGATGTCGGCAAAAAAGCCGTTGTAGCCCAGCTCCCGGGAGCGCATCAGCTCTTTGTCGAGGTTGCCCGGGCCGCGGGTCACCACGAAGTATTGGCCGGAGTTCTGGCCGTAGGCCGGCGAGCTGAGGTTGGTGACGCGGTAGCTCCAGTTGACGTTGTTCTCGAACATGTCCGGGGAGCGAATGGCTTCGGAGTACACCGCGCGCAGGCCGTGGCGCGGGTTGATCAGGTAGTTGACGGCCACCCGTGGCGTCAGCGAGTTGCCGCTCAGGTGGGTGTCTTCGTACATTGCGCCGCCCTGCAGCAGCCAGTGTTCGCTGGCCCGCCATTCCAGGTGGCCGAACAGGCGCCAGGTGGTGTCGTCCAGGGTGCCGTTGAAGTAGGTGTCGGAGTCGGCGCGGTCGTAGCGGTAGTTCATGCCGCTGACCAGGCGCAGGCTGTCGGACAGGCTGAGGGTGTCTTGCAGCTCCAGGTCGTAGCGGCTTTCCTTGGTGCTTTGGTCGATGTTGCCGCAGACCGGGTCCTTGCCGCCGTCCCCCCATTGCTGGAGCACCTGGCGGGCCAGTGCCTGCTCGGCGGCGCTGCCGGGTGGGAGGTTGCCGGGGTTGAAGTTGTTCATGTGCCGGGCCAGTCGCTCGGCATAGTTGGGGTTGAGCTGCCACAGTTGCGTCAGTTCCGGGCTGAACGAGACCTTGGCATCGCACGCGCGCCAGATCTGCCGGCGATCCCATTGCTGGGCCGAACCCTGGATATACAGGCTGTGATCGGGGTTGAAGTCGAAGTTCCAGCGCAGGGAACCGGCATAGTCCTTGGCGCTGACGTCGGAATTGTTACCGCCTTCGGTAATCCCGTCGAACACCGGTTGGTAGGTGTAAGGGCGCTGGTTGGTGCCTTCCTTGGCGTCCAGTTGCCAGTCGATGCTTTGTTGCGCATTCAGGGTCTGGCTCACGGCCAGGCTGAAGCGGTTCAGGCGGCGCCCGTCGCGGCGGTCAGCGCCCACGCGGTCGCTGTCAAAGCCATCGTCCTGTTGACCGGAGAGTGACAGGCGCAAATCGCCGGTGTCCCAGCCCATGCCCTGGCTGGCGTACCAGTCGTTGATCCCTCGGCCGCCCTGGGTGAGTTTCATCCGCGTGCCATGGCTGTTGGCCGGCGAGCGGGTGAGGATGTTGACGACGGCCATCAGCGCGTTGGCGCCGTAGCTGACGGTATTGGGGCCGCGGAAGACCTCGATACGGTCGATGTCTTCCAGGGCTACCGGAATATCGCTCCAGTCCACCGTGGCCAGGCCCGCTCGGTACACCGAGCGCCCATCGATCAACACCTGCATGCGCCGCGCATCGCCCGCCTGGGTGCCGTGGTAATTCACGGCGGCCTGGTTGCCGGTGGTGTAGCCGACCATCATCCCGGGCACCAGCCGCAGCAGTTCGGGGATATCCCGCGCACCGCTGGCCTTGATCAGCTCGCTGTCGATCACCGTCATGCTGCCGGGCACGGCGGCGGCCGATTGCTTGAGCCGGGTGGCGGTCAGCACCTGCGGCAGCGGCTGGCTGTCGAGGAACAGGTCGTCAGCCAGCACCGGCACACTGCACCACGGCATGCACAACAACGTCAGCAGAAGGGATGAGCGAGGAGGAGGGCCCAAATACACGGCACGGCCTTGATAATTACGGATAGCCGCCCATGTTAACTGAGGTGGGGCCTTTTGCCAGTCGTCGGCCCTGTAATTACTTCGCACAAATGTCGCATTTTCCGACAAGCGTTTGAATTGACGCGGGGGCTGGCCGCAGGCGGGTCGCTCCGTATAATGCGGCCATCGCCACTGCTATGGATTAACGGATTGCATATGACTGAACAGCGCCCTATTGCGGTCCTGGGAGGCGGAAGTTTTGGTACCGCCGTGGCTAATCTGCTGGCTGAAAATGGTCACCGGGTGCGCCAATGGATGCGTGACCCCGAGCAAGCCGAAGCCATTCGGGTCAATCGGGAAAACCCCCGTTACCTTAAAGGCATCAAGATTCTGCCGGCCGTGGAGCCGGTGACTGATTTACAGGCGACGCTGGACGAGTGCGACCTGTGCTTCGTTGCGCTGCCCTCCAGCGCTCTGCGTTCGGTGCTTGCACCCCATGCCGAGCGGCTGGCGGGCAAGCTGCTGGTGAGCCTGACCAAGGGCATTGAGGCGCACACCTTCAAGTTGATGAGCGAGATCCTTGAAGAAATCGCCCCCGAAGCGCGGATTGGCGTGTTGTCCGGGCCGAACCTGGCGCGGGAAGTGGCTGAGCACGCGCTGACTGCCACGGTGATCGCCAGTGAAGACGAAGAACTCTGCGAGCGGGTGCAGGAGGTGCTGCACGGTCGCACCTTCCGCGTGTACGCCAGTGCCGACCGTTTCGGCGTCGAGCTGGGCGGGGCGTTGAAGAACGTCTACGCGATCATCGCCGGCATGGCGGTTGCGCTGGGCATGGGTGAAAACACCAAGAGCATGCTGATCACTCGCGCCCTGGCCGAGATGACCCGGTTTGCGGTCAATCAGGGCGCCAACCCGATGACCTTCCTTGGCCTGGCGGGTGTGGGCGACCTGATCGTCACCTGCTCGTCACCGAAAAGTCGCAACTATCAGGTCGGTTTTGCCCTTGGCCAGGGCTTGAGCCTGGAAGACGCCGTGACGCGTTTGGGCGAAGTGGCGGAAGGCGTCAACACCCTGAAGGTGCTGAAGGCCAAGTCTCAGGAGGTCGGGGTGTATATGCCGCTGGTTGCCGGGTTGCACGCGATCCTGTTTGAAGGGCGCACCTTGAACAAGGTCATCGAGTTGCTGATGCGCGCCGAGCCGAAGACCGATGTCGACTTTATTTCCACCAGTGGTTTCAACTGAGGAACGCGTCATGAACGATCCGAAAGCAGCTCCCAAGTACGAATCCATTGGCCTGCGTGTGCTGTGGATGCTGGTGTTTGCCCTGGTGTGGCAAGTGGCGCAGTTTCTGCTGGGCGCGCTGGTGGTGGTGCAACTGGTTTATCGCCTGGTGTATGGGGCGCCGAACCTGGGGCTGATGAATTTTGGTGACAGCCTGAGTCAGTTTTTGGCGCAGATTGGGCGGTTTGGCAGTTTTCACAGTGATCAGAAGCCTTGGCCGTTTGCAGATTGGCCGACGCCCCGTGCACCGGAAGGTGAGGCTGCTCACAGTGTGCCGCCTGCACCGCATCCGGCGCGTGATGAGGAACCCAAGCTATGAAGGTGTGGGTGTTGCGTCACGGTGAGGCCGAGGGGCATGCGCGTACGGATGCCGAGCGTAATTTGACGGCCCATGGGCGCGATGAGGTGTTGCGCAGTGCGGGGCATCTGATTGGGCAGCCTGTGCGGGCGATTATTGCCAGTCCGTATGTGCGGGCGCAGCAGACGGCGCAGTTGGTGCGGGAGGCGTTGGGGTTTGAGCCTGAGATCCGCACTGTGCCTTGGTTGACGCCCGAGAGTAATCCGCTGGAGGTGCTCAAGCATCTCGACAATGACGATGATGTGTTGCTGGTTAGTCATCAGCCGTTTGTGGGGGGGCTGATCAGTTATTTGCAGCATGGGCATTTTCGGCAGCCGCAGGCTATGAGTACGGCGAGTTTGGCGGAGTTGGAGGGGGATTTTCCGTTGGCGGGGTTGATGAGTCTTTTGAGTGTTCGGAATCCTTAATGTTGGTTTTGGGTACATATCCGTTGCTGCGGTAACGGCTGCTTATGGTTC